>CAZTKE010000048.1:0-10175 GCA_964614055.1 uncultured Desulfovibrionales bacterium
CCTACTTCCCTTTTTCTGGGACTTCCGGGCTCCAGGTAAGGGTATGGACAATAAGTGCATCTGAAGTTGCACCCCCGCTTGCTCTGGATATTTATGACCCCGCTTGTTTTAAGATAATGCCTGATCAGGGCTTCGTCCCTGTCCGCGCGGGAGATCTCCGGGCCGGGAGTAAGCCCGAACATGTCAAAGGAATTCAGGAGCCTGGGTGCGGTCCTGCCCCTCTCCAGGCGGGACAAAAGCCAGGGAAAACTCTTTTCCCCCTCGCCTATGATGCCGAAGTCGGCGCCCACGTAGTCCATGATTTCCTCGGGCAGAAGGGAAAATCCGGGACCTCCCAGGATAATGGGGGCGCCGCTCCATCTTCGGGCTTCTCCGGCCAGGTCCCGGGTTTTTTTCAGATACCAGTTGTCCTCGCAGGAATAGGAGTCCACGTTGTCTATATTGCGCAGGGAAATGGCGACAAATTCCGGGCCCCATTCTTGAAGGACTTCCCGGAGCCCGCTACCGTCGCCGCTTGCGGCCAGGGGATCGAATATCCTGGTCCGGTGTCCGGCGAGACCCAAGACCTTTTGCACTACTCCCAGACCCAGGGGGTATACTTCGTAGGGCTCGGCACAGGTATTGGCGGAAATCAAGAGCACTCTGGCCATATTACAGCTCGCCCGCCTTCCACCGGGCGCAGAACCGGGCGTAGAAATCGGGAATAGTGAGCATGTATTCCCCGCTTCGGTCCACGAACATCTGCACGGAATACCCGCTGGCGGCCACATCCCCGTTTTGGTTGCAAATGACGAATTCATGATTGAGCCTGGCCGCTTCGGACCAGACAATGGCCGCCCGGATCTCGAACTCTTCCTGGAACCTGAGCGGCAGGGAGTAGTCCACGTGCATTTTCTTGATCGGGGCCAGGACATTGTGGCGATGAAAGTCCTTGTACCCCACCCCGAACTTGTCCCCCACGGCCACCCGGGCGTCCTCGAAATAGCTGGGATAGCGGCCGTGCCAGACGATGCCCAGGCAGTCCACTTCCTCGAAGCGGACGATTCTGGATACCCGGTCCACCAGAGGAGCCGGGTCGTCATGTTTTTGTTTGAAGTAGCGGATTTTCATTCGGATATTCTCTTCAGATCCATTTTAAAGCTGGAGGCGGTTTCCTCGGGCCCGCTTATGCGGCAGGCGACGGTCAAATCCGGATCGGCATCGTTTTCCACGCTCACGCAGACCCGGATAGGCATGTCCGTGGCCAGTACGGAGGAGAATTTGGCTTTTTTCACCCGGATCGGCTCAAGATCCTTTTCCCGGATTTGCCGGGCGAGAAAGAGGGCCAGGGAAAATTGGACCACGGCCGGGAGAACGGGATTGTCCGGAAAATGCCCGCCAAAGCCGATAAAATCGGGCTTGAACAGAAAAGAGGCCCGGCAGGAGTCATTTTCCCAAGTCGGCGGCGCGGTCATGCTTTCCCGGATTTGGCGCATTATTTTGCTGGGCATGATTTACTTACTTCCTTTAGTTTCAGGCTCACCTTAAAGTCCTCCCCGGTATAGACAATGTATGCGGGAATATTTTCTCCGGCCCGGAGTGCATATTCCTTGAAGACGACGCTCCATTTCGGATCATCTTCCGGAAGAAAGGCTTTTTTTCTAAGCAGCCCTTTTTCGTCGTATCTGTACAGGACCGGTCCGGTCCGGGTCCCGGCGCAACCGGACGGTTTTTCCCGGCCAAAGCATCTCGCGGGCTTGTCCGGGCTAAAAAATATGCGCCGCACGCATCTTCCGGCCATGGAGGCAAATCCCGGTATCTTGTCCAGTCCCGGCTGTATGTATCCGGATTCGACCCGGTTTTCAAATACGTCCAGGGTGAACATCTCCGTCCCGAAAACGCTCCAGGCGCTTACCTTGGCCTTTTTTCCCCCGGGCTCAAGTATCATAAACCCTTCCACCGGGATTTCCCCGCCCGGAAAAGTCATGCTCCCGGCGTGACGCATCCGGTACGTCCCGCCCGTATCGTTCCACTGCGCCGGACAGTTGACTTCTTGCTTGCCCCCCGGGTCGGGGCAGGAAGGAGGGGAGGCGGTGCAGCCGCAGAGAAGAATCAGTCCCAGGGCGAGGAATTTCCCGCCCCGCACTCCGGCCCCGGGAAGAACGAAAAGGGCGCAGAACGAGGCGGCGGCCACCCCGATTAAAACGGATATCCCCAGGGAATGGAGCGCCGGATGCTTTGCCGCGGTGAGCGCCCCGAAGGCCAGGATGGTGCTGAGAGCGGAGATAAAAACCGCTCCCGGCGTGCCGGTTTCCTGTTTGCCCTTTTCCCGAAAGACCATGAATATGCCGTAGTCCACTCCCAGACCGATCACCAGGGGGATGCCGGCCACGTGGAAGAGATTGAGCTTTGTCCCGGTAAGGGAAAAGACCCCGGTCAGGGCCAGGGCCGCGCTAAGCGGCGGAAGAAAGGCCAGAAACATGTCCCGGGGGCGGCGGAAGATGAGCATCAAAAACGCGCTTACGACCAGAAATCCGATTCCGGCGTAGAGAAGCAGATCCTTTTTCACGCTCTTGCCCAATATCCGGCGCAGCTGAGTCTCCGATACCGGATGCACTCCGGGAATGCCGCTTGCCGGGCCCGAGAGAGCGTCCTTTACGTCCAGATCCGGTCCGGGATAGCTGTAAACCGCTTCTTGCATGTCGGACGAGCCCAGAAAGAGTTCGGTAAGCCCGCGCAGTCCGATTCGCTCCAGGGCTTGCGGAGTGATTTCCTTCGGGGTGTTTTCGGGACTTATCAGCTTTAAAAAAGGCGCGAACGCGGATCGGCTGAATCCATATTTTTGTCCGGCTTCCCGGAGAAGCTTTTCTATCTTGTTTCTTTTTGCGGGGTCCCAGAAGTCTCTCCAGGCCTTAAGGTTCGAGGCCTGGGTGGCTTTGGCCGGAAGAAGCGGGCTTATGCTGATAAGCTTTTTATCGGAAGCGGAGCCTATTTTTCGGTAAAGCTCGTCGTTCAGGCGCAGGCTTGCCTGCAGGTCCTTGCCGCTTGCCGCGAGCATGGTGTTTCTTTTTTCCCCGCCGCTTATTTCCTGGATTTGCTCTTCCGCCCGTAAAAGCTTCTCCGGAAAATAGCCGACGTCCCTTAAATCACCGCTGAAATGAACAAAAGGAGCGGATAGGCCCAGTAAAACCAAAACGGCGATCCACGCGGGAAGAAGATTTTTCCGCGGTGGGGAAAAGGAAAATACCGGCGGCTTGGGGGCTTGTTTCCGGGCCGTTTTTAAAAGCGCGGGCAGGATGAAAAGGGCCTGAAAGCAGGCGATTATTATCCCGGTGACGGCCAGAAAGGAGAGCTGCCGGATGCCGCTTATCCCGGAAAAGGAAAGGGCCAGAAAACCAAAGCAGGTGGTCAGCCCGCTTGCAACCAGGGGCGCGAATATTTTTCGCACTCCGTTTTTGTTTCCTTTTTTTGATTTATCGGCCATGTATACATGCACCCCGAAGTCCAGGGTGAGGCCGAGAAGGACCGCTGCGAATCCCAGAACGATCCCCGAGAGTACGGAAAAGGTCAGGAAATAGGCCGCCGTGGCCCATAGCAGGCTCAGCCCGGGGACGGCAATGATCCACAACGCTTCCGCCCGGCGGAGAAACAGGCCGAAGACGAGCAGGAGTCCGGCTATGGACAGAACCAGAACCACATTCATGTCCGAGCGTATTACCCGGGCGTTGGCCGCGGAATATGCGTGCGCGCTCACCAGGGTGTAATCAATGCCTGCAGGGAGGAGCCGGGCGCGGATTTTGTCCAGGGCATCCAGCATGCGCCCGGAGTTTTCGGAGTCGGTGGGCTTGACGCTGCAAACCGCAGTTATGAGCGCGCTTTTGCCGTCCTCGCTCATGACGAAACCCTTGCCCCGTTTCAAGGGGGCGAATTCCCCGAGTGCTTTCAGCCGGGAAAGGAAAAAGCGCCTCAAATCCAGCGGGTCCAGCCGGACGGCGTCTTTGAGGAAAAATCCCCGGGTGCCGCTCAGAATCTCCAGATTTTCCCGCATATGGTTTTTTACCGCGTTCGGGTCAAGTTCTCCCTTGACTTTTTGCAGGGCGTTTTCGTCCAGTAAAAGGGGAAGACGGCGCAGGTAAAAATCCATGAATTTTTTGGGGTCCGGACTCTTTTTTCCCAGAACATAGGGAAAATATTTTTCCGGGAGGTTCGCGGCAAAGTCCTGGGCCGCTTTTTGGAGCTTTTTTTCCGAAGTCTCCGGTCCGCGTACCAGGCGGATAAATACCTTGTCCGCCCACGGCGAGTTGCGGATAAGTCGCATGCCCTCAAGGACCCGGCTGTCGTCGTCCGGGAGCATGATGGAGATATCCTCGCTTATTTTGTCCCGGTTCAGAAATATGCCCGCAACGGAAGCAATGCTCAGGATGAGCACCAGAAAAACGGCCGCTTTCGGGGATATTTTCGGCAGGGCGGATGTAGCAAAAAACGGTTTCATTTGCCGGAAAAGATCCCTTCTGGCAGGGAAACATTGGTTTGCGTGTCCTTAAACTCTATGCGGGTATTATCTCCGTCCGGTTCGAAAAAGGATATTTCCCGGATGACTCCTCTTTTTTCGGCCATGTGCAGCACAAGCCTGGATATGACCCCGCGCATGGCCTCGGTCCTGGGGACAAGCTCCAGCACCAGCGGGGTCTTTCCCCGGACCGCGATTTCGTATTTTTCCCGCAGGCGATCCACATCCAATCTGGACCAGGCTATGAGCTGTTCGGCCAGGGTTCGCCACAGCGGATTGCCGGCCGTATTTATTTCCTTTTCCCCGGATATTTCGTTCCACTCCAGGCCGGATTCCCCGCACAGGGCGAATCCCTGCTCATAAGGGGAGGTGTATTCCCAGCGCAGACAGTCCGGGGTTTGGTAGTAAAATTTCCCCTGGGAGCGAAGAGTCCTTTCGAACATGGCCAGGTGTTTTTTCTGGATGAATTTACTGGAAATGGTTTGTATCTTTTCGGCTTCCTTTTTCAGGGAGTCGAGAATTTGCGCATCGGAACGAGCGGAAACGGTTCCGGGCGGGGCGAGTGCCGCCAGCATGAAAGACAGGAGAACAACCGCCCGCCTCACTTTTCCTCCAGGGGGGACCACAGCTTGAGCCTGGCCTGGCTTAGTTTTTCCTCTTTTAGGAATATCTCCCCCTCGGCCACAGCGAACTCCTCGAATTCCCCAACAGTGCGCACCCGGATGGAAAGCGGCTTTCCGGAGGGGAGAATCCCCAGCTCGGAGCGCTGCACTCCGACCAGAAACCCGGTCTTAAGGGCTTTTTTCTCCTTTTCGGCCTGCCAGGCGCGGTAGGCGGCGTAAGCCTGGGCTATCAACTCGATTCCGGCTAAACGGTCCAGAGTCCTGTTTTCAAAAAACGGGCAGTCCGGCCCCGGATCGGCCCGAACCAAAGCCTCTTCGTCCGAAGCCCACACCAGCTCGTCCACCATAAGCATGGGCGGCTTGTGCGGGATCAGGTCCTTTATTTTTAGCGCAAGCTGCATTATTCATCCTCCCCGGTTCGCCCCAGCCAGCACAGCGGGTCCTCGGCCAGGTAGTCGCCGCTCACCTGGTAGGCCGCCCCCCGGCATCCGTAGCAGGGCGGATTCAGTTCGCACTCGGCGCATTTGCCCTTGATGTTTTCATGGATATTTCTGAGATCCCGGAAAACCCGGCTTTCGGAGATTATTTCCTTGAGGCTTTTTTCCCGCACATTACCGCCGGAAACGGTTACTCCCGGACAAGGGAAAATCTCGCCCGTGGAGGTGACCGTGCAGGAGAACAAGTGCCTTCTGCAGGTGAAGGCGGCTATGGGCGGTTTCGCGGTCCAGCCATATCCGAAAATTTCCCGGTCGATGCGGGACAGATCGTCAAAAAGCGGCTTCAGCTCGCCCCGGGGCACATGCAGGCCAGGATTGCCGCAGGCCCGTCCCTGATCGGTCAGGGTCTCGAAATAGGGGATTATATTATTCTCCCGCAGATAGGTCCACATGGCCGGGAGTTCCTGGTAATTCTGGGCGCAGATGACCGTCTGGGCTCCCAGGGGCACTCCGGCATCCGGGTATCCGGCCGCGAGCAGGTTTTCCATTCCTTGGCGGATCATTTCCGCCGCCCCCTTTTTCCCGGCAAGGTTGTCCTGGATCCTGGGATTCAGACTGTTGAACTTGACTACCGGCTTTACTTTTCTCTCGGCCAGGAATTCGGCCATGGTCGCATCAATGCGGGTGGCGTTGGTAAACAGTTCTATTTCCAGCCCGCTTGAATGTAAAAAATCGAGGACTTCCTTTATATGTTTGTAAAGCAGGGGTTCGCCCCCGCCAAGGACTATGATCCGCCGGGCACCGAGATCCCGGGCCTGAATGACCGCGTCCTTTATCTCCGGGAGGGTAAGCTCGCGGTCCGGATGGGTTTCGTCCGCCTGCGCATAGCAGTATATGCAGCGCAGGTTGCATATCTTGCTCAGCTCCAGTTCCATGGTCAGGAGACGGCTTTTTTTTCGGGTCTCCTCAATTTCGGCCTCCGTGAATCGAGGCCCCCAGCAGTTATCCATGATAAGGGGAAAGCTCCGGTTTGAAGTGGATTTTCGGGGACAAACCTTTCCAAGGTGTTAATCCGCAGACTGTCTCAATAATCCAAACCGGCGCAGTGTTCAAGGCGCTAAAAAAGGGATAAGTGAATCTTGGCGGCCTTGTTGATTTGTTGCATGAGAACATTTTCAATTTCCCCAAGGTATTTTATAAGCCGATTTTTGTCCAAGGTCCGGATTTGATCCGCTTTTATTTTGGAGTCCTTGGGGAGATTGGCGGTGCCCCCGGGCAAGAATACTTCAAAAGGATAAATTTTGTCCGTCCGTTTTGAAGTTATCGGGAGGATGGTGACTGTGCCTGAATACTTGTTGTTCAGGTTGTTGGAAATGACAAGAACCGGTATGGTCTTGGCGATTTCTCTGCCGGCGGCGGGATCCAGCGCTGCCAGATAGCACTGCCCACGTCTAATATTCATCCAATCCTTCCAAGTCCGCGGCCTCGAATTCCCGGGACAGTTCCAGGGCTTCTTGCCTGCCCTCAAGGTATCCTTCCTTGAGCAGGAGGCTTAACTCTTCCTTTTGTCTACGTTCGATTTTTTCCATTACCGCAGTTGTAATAAAACGGCTGCGCTCTCTGGGTTCGGTTATGCTGTCCAGGGATTTGAGTACATCTTCAGGGAGGGTTATGTTTACTCTGACTGTATCCTTGGCCATATTTAGCTCCTTTTGTGTGTATAACTATGAGTATTATAATAGCTATAGCAAAAAAGATAGTCAAGAGTACATTATTTTCCTCCCGGAAATGACCCTTGTCCAGTTTGACGGTGTCAATTTTCGTAATTATTCGATCACGTATTAAAATACGCTCGCTCATAAGTACTCAATTTCCTTGTTGAAAGTAAGCAAAAAGATCAGACGAAGAAAACACAAAAAAAGTCAGTATGTTATGTCGAAGTGTCAAAATTAAAATACTGGGAGGTGAGGACTGGTGACGGTTTGCATGACCGGGTAATGGATGGAGGACTCCGAGGAAGAGCGGCATTTGAGAATTGTCTATATTTTTTTGCTCTTGCCTGTTTTTTTGATTTGTACTAAAATTAAATAGCGAAAGATTGTGGTTAAGAACTCATAAACAACGCTTAACTTGCTCAATTTAAGGGTTTTATTAAAGATTGTTAGTTTGAATGACCGTTGGGATAATCCAAATCGAAATCGGGATCGCTATCGGAATCGAAAGAGTATGACATTCGGTGCAGTAGGACCCCTCAGCTTATGGGGTCGATTCCGATCCCGATAGCGACTTCGATCCCGAAGAAAGAAATTCCAACAAATGGAAGCACTGGACACTCATTCTTCGCACCGGTGAACTTGGCCGTGGTTACTTCCTCGATCCCTGAGCCGTCATCCGGCACTCAAATTTCAGATTTTAGTGCTGGGTGATTCAGCAAAAATATAAAATATTTTGCAGATTCTTGAGGCGGTTTATTGGGTTAAGACGCAACTGAAAAGATAACCTTCCTTTTGTTGTAATTCTAGAGGTAAGATATTGCAAAGAATATATTTAGACGTATGTGCTTTATGTAGACCATACGATGACCAAACATTTACCAGAATTCATTTGGAAACAACTGCAATAAAGCTGATCTTAAAAGCTGTTGAGAGCAAAAAGTATCATTTGCTCTACTCTCCGATTCATGAAATGGAGATATCAGCGATATCAGATGAAGTTGAACGGACTGATCTAATGTATCTAGTTAGTAATATTGGAGAAAAAATAGATAAAGCAGGTCTGCATACCAGGAAAAGAGCGGAAGAGCTCTGTGATTTAGGTTTTGGTATTGCTGATGCTGCTCATGTTGCTTATTCAGAAAGGGCTGGAGCTTGTTTTATATCGTGTGATGATAAATTGATAAATAAATGCTCAAAGGTTAAAATAAATATTTGGAGTGGTAATCCAGTGAAATTTTGTGACGAGGAGGGAATAAAATGACACTTACAAAAGAAATCTCTGATAAAGAGTTAATGGCAAAAGGGGCTGAGATATTATTTAAAGAATTAGGCAGCGTTGATGCAATTCGTTTTTTGTCTATGCCTAGACCTGCTCGAAAAGAGAGTGTGGAGAGGCACAGAGAATGGCAACGCTCTTTGGATAAAAAGTCCTTTTACGATCAAACATTTAATAATGACAGAGCGTAGTTTGTATCTATGGAGGATACTTAAAGAAAAGATATTTGTTCAAAAATTCAAGCAGGTTTGATTCAAGAATCGCCCAATATAACTTTTGATCTTCTCTTCTCTGATCCCTTTAGAGTCCTTTTCCAGTGGATTCAGCCAAGGGATTGTCTGTATTCACAATAGCTCAATAGTTTCCATACGGAAATGGCCCTTTTCCAGTTTAACTGCGTCAATTTTTGTAATTATTCGATCACGTATTAGGATACGCTCGCTCGTTATTACTCAATTTCCTTGTTAAACAGAAAAAAATCTCATTTCCGAATTCGAAACCCGATATTTCTAAATCCGAAAATTTTTGAATTTCCGGATAAGAACTCAATAGGGAATGCATTCGGTTAAATTCGCTCCCAGGTAATTGGTTCCAGGCGATTTATCCGTTTTGCTTCCGGGCCGTGCATGGCATGCCAGAGATCCCAGTCCTGCTGCAGGCCAAGCCAGAAATCCGCGGACATGCCCACGACTCTGGACAGCGTTATAGTGTTAAGTAGACGGTATATCCGATCCGGAAAGTGTTCAATGGATAGGGGACCTTTAAGCCGATATTATCCCCGGTTTTCGCCGGCCAAAAGCGCTGCGCCCAGGGCTCCGGTCATCTGGGGGTTTTCCGGTATGCTGATTTCCGTATTCAGGCTTTGTTGAAGAAGGCTGATCATGCACGGGTTGTTGGCCACACCCCCGGCAAAAACCACGTTTTTCGGGGCCTCGCTTACTCTCTTGAGCATTCCCGCCGCCCTGCGGACTACGGCGGAATGCAGACCCAGGGCGATCTCCCGAGGGTTTTCGCCCCTGGCGATGAGCGAAGTCACCTCGGATTCGGCGAATACCGTGCACATGCTGTTAATGGTGAGAACCTTTTCGGCCTTGAGTGCTTCCGGGCCGAATTTAGCCAGGGAAAAACCCAGGGCAGAGGCCATTATTTCCAGGAACTTGCCGGTTCCGGCGGCGCAGCGGTCATTCATCTCGAATTTCTTGACCCGTCCCTTTTCCGTAAGGGCAATGGCCTTGCTGTCCTGGCCGCCGATGTCCAGGATTGTCAGTCCGTTCCCGAACAGGTGGCTCACGCCGCGGGCATAGGCCTTGATTTCGGTTATAGTGGGTGCGTCAAAGGAAATTTCGAACAGATTGCGGCCGTAGCCCGTGGCCAGGATACGGTCGTATTCCCTGCCGGCCAGGATATCCGTGGCTCCGCGCATGGGATCGAACCCCGTTTCGGTTTGTGCCCTGTCCGTGATTTCCCCGTTTTCCAGGATGACCAGTTCAATACTCCTGGACCCGATGTCTATGCCCGCCGTGCGCATCGTTTGCTACCCCAGCATTTCCAAAAAGGCTTCGATTCTGGTCTTGAGCTGGCCGGCATCCTCCATGCCGTAGTCGGTCTCCACCCGAAGCGTGGGGATGTCTTCGT
>CAZTKE010000049.1:0-2605 GCA_964614055.1 uncultured Desulfovibrionales bacterium
TTTTTCCGCGGCCAAAGCTGTGCGGCCAGCATTCCGGAAAACATGAGGAAACAGCCAAGAATGGAGCGGTTGTCCATTGTCTCGGAGAGGATGATCCATCCGGCCAGGGCTGCGAATACGGATTCCAGGCTCAGGATGATCGAGGCGTGTGCCGGGGGCGCTTCCTTCTGGGCCACCACCTGCAGTGTGTAGGCAATCCCGGAGGAGCCGATCCCGGCGTAGAGGATGGGGATAATGGCGTCTTGTATGGCCTGCCAGGAGATCTCCTCCAGGAAAACAGCCACCACAAAACTCAAAATCGAGGTTACCGCGAACTGGGCCGCGGACAGCTTAATGCAGTCGATGCGCGGAGCGAGCCAGCCTATGGCCAGAACATGCAGGGCAAATCCGATAGCGCACAACAAAACCAGAAAATCGCCGTAGGCTATGGTCAGTTCGCTGGTAATGCTTAAAAAGTATAAGCCTATGGCGGAGAGAAAAGCCCCGACCCAGCCGCCAAGGCCCGGATTCTGCTTCCATATGAGGCCCAGCAGGGGCACCAGAACCACATAAAGACCGGTTATGAACCCTGCCTTGCCCGCCGTGGTATAGATAAGCCCCACCTGCTGCAGGGTGCTGGCGGCGAACAAAAGTACTCCGGCCAAAAGACCGGCCATGAATACGCTTTTGAAATCCCCGGCCTGCAAGAAATTTTCTTTGACCCCTTTTTTGCTTCTAAGCCAGATAAGGGGGACAAGGCTTAGCGCTCCGAGGGCGAATCTGGAGGCGTTGAACATATACGGCCCCATATGATCCATGCCCATGCGCTGGGCGACAAAGGCCGCTCCCCATATGGCAGCGGTTATCAAGAGCAGAAAATCCGCTTTGTAGATGTGTGTCTTTTCCAGGCTCATTAGCGTCTCTTGATTTTTTCAGCCGGTTTTCCCGGCAGGGACTGAAAAGTGATTGGTTTTAAGGGATATAGCGTGGGCCGGCAAATAAGTTCCGCACATTGCTTTAAATTTTATTGCAAGTCAATGGCCTGCATTGCGGCATCAAAAACGCAGAGGTAAGCAGTCCGTTTGACAGGAAGTGGTGATTTAAGTAATTTATTATTTTATATTATCATTTTTGTTGGGATTTTGTGCAGCAACAGAATAAGTGGTGCCTTGCATTAAAGAGGCATTTTTGTTTTTACCTGCCGCAAGATTCCATGAATTAGCCAAGTATAAAATGCTACAAAAGCAAAATCAAATTTAGGAGTGGACATGATCACAATCAATGAGAATTATCTGAAGCTCAAGTCTTCTTATCTGTTTGCGGATATAAGCAGACGCGTGGAAAAATTCCAGCACAGCAATCCGGATATGGATGTAATCAAGCTGGGCATCGGGGATGTGACCCTGCCTCTGCCTGATGCCTGCATCCGCGCCCTGCATGAAGCAGTGGACGAGATGGGCCGGGAGAAAACTTTTCACGGATATGGTCCGGAGCAGGGTTATTCCTTCCTGCGGGAAACGATTGCCGAAAACGACTTTGCCTCCCGGGGCTGCGATATAGATGCGGATGAAATATTCGTGAGCGACGGGGCCAAATGCGATACCGGAAATTTTCAGGAGCTCTTTTCCGTGGATACGGTAATAGCTGTCCCGGACCCGGTATATCCGGTTTACGTGGATACCAATGTCATGGCCGGAAGGACCGGGGGTGATTCCCAGGGCAGGTACGAGGGGATCGTTTATCTGGAATCCACTGAAGAAAACGCTTTTGTCCCTGATCTGCCCCGGGAAAAGGTGGATCTGATTTATCTTTGTTATCCGAATAATCCCACCGGCGCGACCATAACCAAAGAGGGTCTGCAAAAATGGGTGGATTTCGCCCGGGAAAACAGCGCCCTGATCCTGTTTGACGCCGCCTACGAGGCCTTTATCCAGGATGGGGACATCCCCCGTTCCATATACGAGATCCCCGGAGCCAGGGAAGTGGCCGTGGAATTTCGCAGTTTCTCCAAAACAGCCGGCTTTACCGGCACCAGGTGCGCCTTTACCGTTGTTCCCACGGAATGCCGGGCCTTTGACGCTTCCGGAAACAAAATCGAACTGCATCCTTTGTGGAGCCGCAGGCAGACCACCAAATTCAACGGTGTGGCCTACCCCATACAAAAAGCCGCCGCAGCGGTTTATTCCCGGGAGGGGCAAAAGCAAGTAGCCGAAAATATTGAATTCTATCTGGAAAACGCCCGCATTATCCGGGAGCAGATGCACAGTCTTGGATATTCATGCACCGGAGGAGTTCATTCCCCGTATATCTGGATAAGCGGGGCCGGGGATTCCTGGGAGATGTTCGATCTTTTGCTGAACCAGGCCGGAGTGGTCTGCACTCCGGGCACCGGATTCGGGCGTTGCGGAGAGGGCTATATCCGCATAAGCGCCTTTAACAGCCGGGAGAATGTGCAGAAGGCAATGCAGCGGATCGGCAAGGCCCTGGGCAAATAAAGGCGGCTATTGTTTGAGTCCGGGCGGCAGTGTTGATTTTTGGTTCCTCGTTCAAATATGTGCATAGTTTTTTATTGGGATAATCCAAATCGGAATCGGGATCGTTATCGAAATCGAAAGAATATGTCATT
>CAZTKE010000049.1:2705-4826 GCA_964614055.1 uncultured Desulfovibrionales bacterium
CGAAGAAAGAAAATCCCAATAACTAGGTTTGGAACTCGGAATATAGGCTGTCCACTATTCGTCATCCGGCACTCAAATTTCAGATTTGAGTGCGGGATGATTCAGAAAAAATATAAGATGTTTTGCACATATTCTCGAGACGACCCTCATTTTTAGGGCTCTTTACACTATACGCCCAAAAAAATGTTGACCCCGGCTTTGGCCTGAGATAAAAAACGACCCTTCGCACGGTGAGTGTAGCTCAGTAGGTAGAGCCCCTGGTTGTGGCCCAGGTGGTCGCAGGTTCAAGTCCTGTCACTCACCCCAAATAAAAAAGATATTAAAAAAGCCCGCTCTTAGCGGGCTTTTTTTAGTACTGAAAACCTATCAGCTCGCGCACCTTGCGCATGTTTTTTTCCGCTTTTTCCCGGGCGGCTGCATTTCCCTGCCGCAGGATGTCCCAGACCATGTCCGGGTTGTTGTCCAGTTCCCTTCTCTTTTTCAGAATCGGTTCCAAAAATTTCTCCAGGTTGGCAAGCAGGATCTTCTTGCAGTCAAAGCATCCCCATTTGGCCCGGGTGCAGTTCTCCCGGATTTCCTGTCTTGTTTCCTCGTCCGTGAGCAGCTTATGGTAGGGATACATGTTGCACACATCCGGATCGCCGGGGTCGTTTTTGCGCTTGCGGTTGGTGTCCGTGAGCATGCCTTTTACTTTGGGGACTATGGTATCCATGGATTCGCTCATGTAGATGCAATTCTGGTAACTCTTGCTCATTTTTCGGCCGTCCAGTCCGGGCAGTTTGGCCGATTCCGTGAGCTTGGCATCCGGCTCCGGGAAAAAATCCCCGTATAGATAATTGAATCTGCGGGCGATTTCCCGGGTGAGCTCCAGATGGGGAAGCTGGTCCTGACCCACGGGCACGAACTGCGGCTTGTACATGAGGATGTCCGTGGCCATGAGCACCGGATAGCCCAGAAAGCCGTAGGTGTTCAGATCCTTGGCCACCAGCTCCTGCTTTATTTCCTTGTAGGTCGGGTTGCGCTCCAGCCATCCGAGAGGAGTGAGCATGGACATGATCAGGGTCATCTCCGCGTGCTCCTTTAGCTCGGACTGCAAAAACAAGGTGGAGCGGGCGGGATCCAGTCCGCCGGCCACCCAGTCCTTGACCAGTTCGGGAACGAACCCCTTTATTTTCCGCGGCTCAGCGTATTCGCTGGTAAGTGCGTGCCAATCGGCCACGAAAAAAAAGCAGTCATAATCTTTCTGCAATTCTATCCAGTTCTTGAGTACGCCGAAATAGTGCCCCAGATGCAAGGGCCCGGTGGGGCGCATGCCGGAAACGATTCTGTTGTTTTGCATATTACCTCTTATACAAAGAAAATATTGTAGATAAGATTAACCACGTAGCCCAGCCCTTTCTGCAGAATACCGCTAAAGACCAGGATAAGGATTATAAAAAAACCGAAACGCTCTATGCGCATATATTGATTGGCCATATGCGGGGGAAGTAGCGAGGCCAGTATCTTGCTCCCGTCCAGCGGGGGAACGGGAATAAGATTGAAGATGCCCAAAATGAAGTTGACCAGTACTCCGGCACTGGTGATATATCCGAGCGGGGTAAGTATATTTTGTTGCACTGCCGGGGAAAACATGGGCAGAATCTGATTTATAATCAGGTAAAGGAAGTAGAACCCGAAGCCCAGAATAAAGTTGGCCGCCGGACCGGCCGCGGAAACCAGGAGTATATCCCGGCGGTAGTTCTTAAAATATCTGGGCTCGATCGGAACCGGCTTGGCCCAGCCTATGCGTCTGGTAACCACCAGGACCAGGGTGCCCAGGGGATCCAGGTGTTTGAGGGGATTCAGGGTCAGCCTGCCGGCGTTTTTGGCCGTGGGATCGCCCAGGAGATAGGCCACATAGCCGTGGGCCACCTCGTGGCAGGTTATGCCCAGAAAAAGAGGTATGGCAAAGATGGCCAGCTCACGGAGCATGGAGGCTATATCCGGCATGTCCCGGGCTCCGTTTTTTTATGTCTGCTAGATGCGGTCACAGGCTATGTCCCCCAGCTGTTCAAGGATGTCCTCGCTTAAATGATTGATTATCTTCTCCGGTCTGTAACTCGTATTGCAACCCCGGCAATA
>CAZTKE010000049.1:4926-9984 GCA_964614055.1 uncultured Desulfovibrionales bacterium
CCGCCCTGAACCGATATCTTTTAGTTTCAAGCCGGGAAAATATCAAGGAGAAAAAAATGAGCTCCATAGACCAGTATACCGACGAATTAGCGGACGAAGCCCTGAAGGAGGCCGCAGATACCTTTTTCGGCAAACGCCGCAAGGTGGAGGACGAGATCAAGCTGTTTGAAAGCAAGGTGGAAGAACTAAAGGATAAGTCCCGGGAAATTGAAATGCTGGTTTCCGGAATCAATTATTTGCTCCTCCGGGAAAGGCATTGTGTATTTTTCTGGCAGATTTTCGGAGCGGAGGAATTGGCCTCCCGTGAAGATGAGGGTTCTTTTCCGGATTTGCCCATATCCGTCCCTTTCTCCATAAGACCCTTTTCCCGCTACTTCAAACTGCTGCTGGATCTGTATGAAAAGACGGCCAAAAAGGTTAAGGCCTATAATCACGGCGAATATATTGATCATCCGGAAGTTAGCGGCAAAAAGGTGGCCACGATAAGCTATTCCTATATATACCGCTGGCTGGACCAGATAAACGCCAAGATAGACAAACTCAATTATTATCACAAATCCAGTGACGTGCTTCAGTTCGCCAAGAAAATGGATGTGCAGAGAACGGAAAAGGAAAAAATCGCAGGCGCGGATTTTACCTACAGCCTGGATGAAGATTTGAAGATGAGCCGTTTGAATATGAAGGATTATGAAATTCCAGTCTTTCCGGATCTGCCCGAGAGCAGGGGGTTTAAAGGGAGGGTGAAAAAAATTTGCAAGCGGGTCTATTCCGGGAACAAGCAGGAAGTACGCTCCAGGATGAAGCAGATCGCCAAGGGGAGTGATGAACGCGGAGAGTAAAGAGGAGCAGACGACCCTTTTCCGGGACAATCCGGCCGAATATCCGGATCAGCCCGGGGTATACCTGTTCAAGGACGAGGCGGGCAGGATAATATACGTGGGCAAGGCCAAGGTCCTGCGCAAGCGGCTGGCTTCCTATTTTCAAAGTCCGGAAAGGCTTACCCCCAAAACCAGGGTGATGCTTTCCCGGGCCGGTAGCGTAAACACCATCTGCACCTCTTCGGAAAAAGAGGCCCTTCTTTTGGAAGCAAGCCTGATCAAAAAGCACAGGCCCAGATACAACATAGTCCTGCGTGACGATAAGCGCTATCTCTTGTTCAAGATCGATACCCGGAAAAAGTACCCGCGGATTGAGCTTACCCGGAAAGTGGGCCGGGACAGGGCGGATTATTTCGGGCCGTTCGCTTCCGCGGACAAGGCCAGGCAGACCCTGCGGGCCATCAACCGCATTTTTCCCATACGCAAATGCAGCGATCGCAATTTCAAAAACCGGGTTCGGCCCTGTTTGCAGTATCATCTGAACAGATGTCTCGCGCCCTGCGTTTATGATGTGCCCGTAGAAAAATACAGGAATATAATCAGTAAGGTGAGCATGTTTCTGCGCGGCAAATCCTCCCTGCTCATCCAGGAGATGGAAAAAGACATGCACCGGGCGGCCGAGGAGCTTCGTTTCGAGGCCGCCGCCGCGCTCCGGGATCAGATAAAGGCGGTGCGGGATACGGTGGAGAGACAGGCCGTGGTCATCCCCGGAGGCGGGGATATGGATGTCCTGGGATGGAGTTATGTGCGGGACGGACTCTGTCTGGGGATAATCTTCGTCCGGGAGGGTAAAATGCTGGACAGCCGCAATTTTTTCTGGCCGGAGCAGAAGCTGGAGGAAGACGAGCTGTCCAATCTTTTGGTAAGTTTCCTCAGTCAGTTCTACACCCCGGAGAGCTTCATCCCACCCCGGATCGTCCTCCCCGGGGTCATAAACGATACTGCCATAGATTCTCTGCTAAAGGATTATCGCGGGGATTCGGTCAAACTGGAGCCCGCTCAGAGCACGGCAACCAAGGAACTGGTGGGCATGGCCGCGGAAAACAGCCGGCTGGATCATCTGCGCAGCGAGCGGGACCGGGACCGGGTTCGCCTGGCCCGTCCTTTGGGTCTGAACGAGGAGCCCCGGCATATCGAGTGCGTGGACGTCTCCCATCAGTCCGGGGAAAATCCCCGGGCGGGAAAGGTGGTTGCGGTGGACGGGGAATTTGAAAAAAACGAATACCGTGTCTACAACATTCCGGATGCGGCCGGGGGTGACGATTACGCGGCCTTGCGTGATTTTATCCTTCGCCGCCTTGATTCCGGTCCTCCCTGGCCGGATTTGCTTTTGGTCGACGGGGGCCGGGGGCAGGTAAATACGGTGTATGAATGCATGCGGAAAAAAGGTGTCCCCGAGCTGTTTCCAGTGGCCGGGATAGCCAAGGGTCCCAGCCGGAGAAAAGGCGAGCTTGAGGACCGCGTTTTTGTTCCCGGCCGCAAGAATCCGCTGAACATCCCCCCGGGCGGCAAGGAACTCCTGTTTTTGCAGCGCCTCCGGGACGAAGCCCACCGCTTTGTCCTGGGCCGGATGCGCAATTCACGCAGCAGTACTCAAACGGTAAGTTCCATGGAGTCCATACCCGGAGTGGGACCGGAGACTGCCACTTTGCTCCGGGAAAGATTCGGTACTCTGCAGGCCCTGGCCAAGGCGGAAATCGCCGAGCTTGAATCCGTGCCGGGCATCGGTCCCAAAAAAGCGGAAAAGATAAAAGAATATTTAAGCGACGGGTAATAATTTTGGCTCGTCTCAAGAATCTGTGCAAAGCATTTTATATTTTTGCTGAATCAAGATACTGGATTACCCGGTCAAGCCGGGTAATGACGAATGGTGGATAGCCCATATTTCTAGGTCTGAACCAAATTGCTCGGAATTTCCACCCCCGTCATACCTGACCCCGATCAGGTATCCAGAAAACGACAATAATTAGTCAACTCAAGGTATTTCATTAAAAGCCGCTAAATTCAGTTGATTCAGAATTTTTTGCAGGACTTTGACAACAAGATTTTGCACAGATTTGTACGAGGAACCATAATTTTTTACGGTCCGGAATGAAAAAGAAAAAAATTTTAAATCCTTTTGTCCTGCCCGTTATTTTGTTTGCCGCGACCATCCTGGCCGGCACGCTGGTCCTGCACCATCCGGCTTCCCTGTCCGGGGACGGCATATCCTGGATAGACGCCCTGTTTACCGCGACCTCGGCCACCTGCGTCACCGGTCTTATAGTGGTGGATACCGGGTCTTTTTTTTCCCGGTTCGGACAGAGTGTCATCCTGGTCATGATCCAGCTGGGCGGCCTGGGAATCATGACTTACGCCAGCCTGATCTTTTTTCTGTGGAGGAAAAAAATATCCCTTACCGACAATATAGCCGTGGGCCAGACCCTTCTGCACGATCCCGGATTCAGGCTGGGCAAGTTCCTGCAGAAAATGGTCCTGGCCGTTATCGGGATAGAGCTAATCGGGGCGATCGTCATGCATCAGCTTGCTCCCCGGGAGATCCCCTTGTTTTCCGCGCTTTTTCATTCGGTTTCCGCGTTTTGCAACGCCGGATTTTCCCTGTTCGCGGACAGCCTGGTCCGTTTTCAGAGCAGTCCGGGAGTTAATCTCTGTTTTATCCTGCTGATTATTCTGGGCGGACTTGGCTTCGGGGTGATAATGGAGGTGAGCGGTCTTTACCGCCCCGGACTTCGTCGCGGAAGGCCGAGGATAAAAAAGGCCGGCAGGGTTTCCTGGCATTCCCGGATCGTCCTCCGGACCACCCTGTTTTTGATTGTTTTCGGCTGGGCGGCTTTTTTGCTCACCGAGCCCGTGGGCAGGATTGAAGGGCCCGGAGCAGGTTGGGGAACTCATGTTTTGGCCTCCCTTTTCCAGTCCGTTACCAGCCGCACCGCCGGGTTCAACACCGTGGAAATAGGCGGCATGACCAATGCCTCTCTGCTTGTTCTGATTTTACTTATGTTTATCGGCGGGTCCCCGGCTTCCTGTGCCGGGGGAATAAAGACCACCACTTTCCGTTCCCTGCTGGCCTTTGCCTGGGCCAGCATCAAGGGCAGGCAGCAGATCGTTCTGGGCAGATTCGCGCTCAGCCGGGAAACCGTGAACAAGGTCATGTCCCTGGTTATTTTTTCCCTGGTGCTTATATTCGGGGCGGTTTTTTTGCTTCTTTTGATCGAGGGCGGTGGAGTTCCCCATCCGCAGGCGCACGGTCTTTTTCTGGAGCTTTTGTTCGAGTGCGTTTCCGCGTTTGCCACGGTAGGGCTTTCCACCGGGGTTACTCCGGAATTGAGTCCCGCGGGCAAGGGGGTGATCATTGTTCTTATGTTTACCGGTCGTCTGGGGCTTATTCTCTTTTTGAGCCTTCTGCAGAGCTGGCAGAGGACGGATCGCTTTTCCCGGGCCGAGGAAAGCCTGATGGTCGGCTAGATGGTAGTTGCCATAAATATTTTATAAAATTAAGAATTTTTGGATATGAGCCAAGCAAGGAGTAAACAATGGCCAAAAAGGAAATCGGGATAATAGGACTGGGAAAATTCGGATTTTTTTTGGGGCATTCCCTTATGGATCTTGGACATACCGTTCTGGGGATCGACCGCAAGCAGGACAACATCCGCAGGGCCCAGGACGTACTCAGCTATGTGTATGAGGCCGATGCCACGGACAAAACCGCTCTTTCCCAGTTGGGAGTGGCTGATCTGGACGAGGTAATCATCAGCGTGGGACAGTCCATGGAGGCCAGCATCCTCATCGCCCTGCACTTAAAGGAGCTGGGCGAATGCAGGCTTATGTGCAAGGCCATAAGCATGGACCATGAGAAGGTTTTAAACAAGATCGGCGTGGACGAGATAGTCTTTCCGGAGAGATACGCGGCAGCCCAACTGGCCAGAAAACTGGCCGTTCCCGGACTCATTGACTATCTGCCCTTTGGCGAGGATGTCATCCTCCGCGAGGTGGAGGTGCACAAATGGAAGGGAAAAAGCCTGCGGGACCTGGATTTGACCAATAAATACAGCATTCAGGTGGTGGCTATAAAGAGAAAGGGCGCCTCCGCCTTCAGTTTTGTCCCCCGGGCCAGGGAAGCGCTGGAAGAAGGGGATATCCTGGCCGTTTTGGGTAATGAGGAGGATGTGGATCAGCTTAA
>CAZTKE010000050.1:0-9824 GCA_964614055.1 uncultured Desulfovibrionales bacterium
TGTTCTGGAAAAGATCCTTTTTCGGGCTTTTGGTTTTGCTTCTTTTGACCAATTTCTTTATCCGGCCGCACCATCCCCATTTCGGCCTGGAAAAGATCCCCGGCTTCTGGGCAGTGTTCGGCCTGGGCGGGGCGATCATCCTGGCTATTTTGAGCAAAGCAGCCGCGCACAGACTGCTCGGACGAGGCGAGGACTTTTATGATCGGCATTGATTTCATACATCCCGCGCTTTTCTTTTTGCTTCTGGCCGCGGTCTTGCCTTTTTGCCGCGGCAGGTACTGGAAATTTTTGCTCCCGGTTCCCGGTATTGCCGCCATCTGCGCGGTCATGCTCATGCAGAGCGGGCAATACATGCATCTCGACTATCTGGGCGTGCATCTGACCCTGGGCCGGGTGGACCAATTGTCCATAGTCTTTGCCCACGTATTTGCTTTGCAGGCGATAATCGGCTTCATCTATGCCTGGCATATCCGGGACAGGGGCCAGCATGTCGCGGCCGCACTGTATATTGCCGGTGCGTTCGGCTCCACTTTCGCCGGGGATTTTTTGACCCTGTTCGTATTCTGGGAACTCATGGCTGTTTCCTCCACCTTCCTTATCTGGCTCAACCGGCGCAAAAAATCGGTGGACGCCGGGTTCAGGTATTTCCTGTTCCATACCCTGGGAGGACTTTTCCTCCTGGCCGGGATACTCCTTAAATACAAGGCCACGGGCAGCTTTGCTTTTCAGCCCGCCCTCCCCTCCGGGGCCGCATGGGCCGATTACCTGATCCTTTTGGGCTTTGCCGTGAACGCGGCAGTCATCCCTTTGCACGCCTGGCTCCCGGACGCCTATCCGGAAGCGACCATAACCGGGGCGGTCTTTTTGAGCGCTTTTACCACCAAGACCGCGGTCTATGTCCTGGCCCGCGGATTTGCCGGCTTTCCCGTGCTGGCCGTGGCCGGGACGGTGATGGCTGTCTACGGGGTTTTCTACGCCACCATTGAAAATAACGCCCGCAGGATTCTGGCCTATCACATAGTCTCCCAGGTGGGATACATGGTCGCCGGGATCGGGGTGGGCACGGCCATGACCGTGAACGGGGCCTGCGCCCATGCCTACGCGCATATTCTGTACAAGGGGCTCTTGTTCATGGGAGCGGGCTGTCTCCTGTATGCCACCGGGACTTCCAGGCTCACCCAAATGGGCGGGCTCATATCCAAACTGCCCCTGGTATTCATCGGGTATATGGTCGGGGCGGTCTCCATATCCGGATTCCCGCTTTTCTCCGGGTTCGTGAGCAAGACCATGGTCATATCCGGCACGGCCGCGGCCCATCACACCTGGCTGGCCCTGGGGCTGGAACTGGCCGCGGTGGGCACGTTCCTGTCCGTGGGCATAAAGCTGCCCTATTTCGCCTTTTACGGACCGAAAAAAAGTGAGCAAGAGATAAAACCCCTGCCTGTAAACATGTATGTGGCCATGTTCCTGGCCAGCCTTTTATGCCTGGCCATCGGCGTGTATCCGCAAATGCTTTACAAGCTGCTGCCCTTTCCGGTCAGTTACCAGCCGTACACTGGCTGGCACCTGACCCAGTCCCTTTTACTCCTCGGGTTTACCGGATTGGGATTCTATCTTTTGCGCAAAAAACTCCGGCCGGAAGCCAAAATCAATCTGGATTTCGACTATGTATACAGGTTGATCGGCCGGGGGTTCATGCGTTTTTGCCGCCGCCCGGTTGAAGCCGTGGACAATGTCTGGTCCGGCGTATACGCCCGCATCGGACTGCGGGGGCTGTCCGGACTGGCCAAGGGTTCGGCCGAATTCGACCGGGAGGAAATCGACCGGGTGGTGGACGGGAGCGCATTCAGCTTTATGCGTCTGGGAAGGCGTCTGAACCTCCTGCAGACCGGAAACCTGCAGGATTATCTGGCCATGGCCGCCTTTATAGGTTTGGCCATCTTTGCCCTGGCCTATTTTCTGTAACCGGGTTTCAAATACAAAGGACAATTACGGAAAAAATGAATAAAACCGACAAAAATCTTAACCGGAGTGCTCTAAAATGCCTTACTGGCCCGTTTTAAGCATTCTCATATTCCTGCCCCTGGCGGCCGGACTGGTCATGGGCACCCTGCGCACCTCCGGGCAGATCCGGGCGGTTGCCCTGGGGGCCGGGCTGGTGGAGTTCATCTTTTCCCTGCCCCTGCTTTTGGCCTTTGATCCGCAAAACTCCTCCTTTCAATTCCAGGAACTGCATCCGTGGATCGCCAAATGGGGCATAAACTATCACCTGGGCGTGGACGGCATGAGTCTCGTCCTCATTGTCCTGACCACCTTTCTTTTGCCCCTGTGCGTTCTATGTTCCTGGTCGTATATCAAAACCAGGGTCCTGGAATTCCACATCTGCCTCATGCTCATGACCGCGGCCTGCGTGGGAGTGTTCTGCGCCCTGGACCTTGTTCTGTTCTATGTCTTCTGGGAGGCCATGCTCATCCCCATGTTCCTGCTCATTGCCGTATGGGGCGGACCACAGCGCAAATACGCGTCCATAAAATTCTTTGTCTATACCCTGGCCGGAAGCACCCTGCTTTTGGTGGCCATAATCGCCTTTTACCGCGCCTCGGGTACTTTCTCCATCCCGGAACTCCTTCAGGCCGAGCACGGATTTGACTTCCAGTTCTGGACATTTCTGGCCATGGCCCTGGCCTTTGCCATAAAAGTGCCCATGTTTCCCTTTCATACCTGGCTTCCGGCCGCGCATGTCCAGGCCCCGGCAGCCGGATCCGTGCTTTTGGCCTCGGTGCTCCTTAAAATGGGAACTTACGGATTCATCCGCTTCTGCCTTGGGCTAACCCCGGAGGCCAGTGTATACTTCGCCCCGCTCATGATCGCCGTATCCATTGTCTCCATAATCTACGGCGGGCTGGTGGCCCTGGGGCAGACGGACATCAAGAAGCTTATCGCCTACTCCTCGGTGGCCCATATGGGATTTGTCACCCTGGGCATTTTTGTCTTTACCCAGCGCGGTTTGGAAGGGGCGATGCTGCAGATGGTCAACCACGGCATCACCACCGGCGCGCTTTTCATGATGGTCGGGGCGGTATACGAGAGGAGCCACAGCCGGCTTATCCGGGACAATCTGGGAATGGGCAAGTACCTGCCGGCATACATGTTCTTTTTCGGGCTTTTCTCCCTCTCCTCCCTGGCCTTCCCCGGGACAAACAGCTTTGTGGGCGAGGCCTTGGTCCTTATCGGGACCATGCAGAAGAACATGCTGGTCGGACTTCTGGCCGTGCCCGGCGCGCTCCTGGCAGCCGCATACATGCTCCGGCTTTTGCAGAAAATGGCCTGGGGGGAGCCGGCCAAGGCCGCGGGATGGCCTGATTTATCCATTCGGGAATGGCTGTACCTGGCTCCGTGCGCGATACTGGTCATCTATATAGGATTGGCTCCCGGGGGGCTGATCCGGACCATGGATCATTCAGTAAACAGCATAATGAAAAACACGGCTGTTTATGAGAAAAAACAAGACCCGGACAAGGAACGCCTGGCGGAAAAGAGTCTGCCAATGCTAAAATCCGCAGAAAAAGAACCGGACAGCCGGGAACTTTTTTAAAAACGCAAGACAACGGCAGGGAATTTCTCAGCAGTCGGTTACACCCTGATTTATGCGCCGAATTAGATCGGCAAATACGTAAAATGACCCAAACAAGCCGGATATGATATGAACCCCAATTTTTCTTTGCAGTTTTTCATCCCGGAAATATACATGCTGGCCATAGTAGTGGCCCTTTTTTTCCAGAGCATATCCAAAAGCTTTCGGGAACGGACTGACTGGGTCCCGTATGCCTCATTTGCCGGGGTCTTTTTGGCCCTTTTCACCTTCGGCCAAAACGGGAGCTTTTTATACAGCACCTTTAAGGTGGACGGGCTGTCCCAGTTCTTCAAATTCGCAGTCTTTTTGGGACTGGCCGTATGCAGTGCCAACGCCTCCAGAAACAACACCCTGGAGGAAAAAGTGCACCGGGCGGATTACTTCATGTTCATGGCCCTTTCCTGCTTCGGGCTTGTCCTTTTATCCAGCGCCGTGGAAATGTTCACCATATTCATCGCCCTGGAACTCTCCGCATTCAGCCTGTATGTACTTATACCCCTGCGCAGAAACGAACCCCGGGCGGCCGAGGCCGGGATCAAATATATCCTGTTCGGGGCGGCGGCCACAGCCCTGGGGCTGTACGGCATTTCCTACATACTGGCGGTCAAGCACACCACTTTCCTGCACGCCCTGAGCCGGATGTCCTGGTCCTTTGAGAATGAACCCCTGGCCGTGATCGGCTTTTCCCTGTTCTTGATCGCCTTTTTGTACAAACTGGCCCTGTTCCCCTTTCATTTCTGGTGCCCGGATGTGTTTCAGGGCACAAGCAACGAGACCGCCGCCTTTGCGGCCACGTTGCCCAAGCTGGGTGCCGTGGCGGTCCTCATCCGGGTCATATCCTTCATGCCCGCGGAGGAGCTGAAAACGATCCTGTCCATACTGGCCGCCCTGTCCATGACCATTGCCAATCTGGCCGCCCTGAACCAAAAGGACGTAAAAAGGCTCCTCGGCTACTCCAGTGTGTCCCATGCCGGATATATCATGCTCGGACTGATTGCCGCGGGTGCGTACGGGCTTGCTTCGGCCGCGTTCTATTCCCTGGTCTACCTGCTCATGAACCTGGCCGTGTTCTGGGTGATAACCAGGCTGGCCGGGAGAGGGCAAAACATCTACTTAAACGATTTAAACGGCCTGCACAAAACCTCGCCCCTCTTGGCCCTGGTTCTGGCTATAGGCGCCTTTTCCCTGGTGGGACTGCCCCCCACCGGCGGATTTACCGGCAAGCTGTTTCTCATGACCTCGGCCTGGAAGACCGGACATCACTGGATAGTCATAGTCGCCGCCCTGAACACCGGTCTGGCCATCTATTATTATCTGAATCTGGTCCGGCATGCCTATACCGTTCCGGCCACGGGCAAACAGACCTTTTCCCCTTCGTGGTCCGCTGTGGGCATCGGGCTGCTCATGGCCGCGGGGATCATTTATCTGGGTATTGTTCCCGGGGAGGTACTGGACTGGCTGCTTAGGGCGGGGCAGATGCTCAAGTTCTAGATCCCGCTGCCCTGGCGGACAAGGGAAATAAATTTGTCCAGGGAATGCAAAAGCCGGCGCAGGTTCTTTTGTTCCTCTTTTTTAAGCCTGTACGGATTGACCCCGATTTTGAGCCTGTCCGGATAATCCAGATTGCTTTCAATCCTCTTAAACTGCACCCAGCCCCATAATTCAGCCAGGTCCCGGGCCATTTTCCCCGGGATATGCCTGCCCTCTCCCAGGGCCGATATCCGGTCTTTGGTATGCACCGCATCTATTCCGTGCTTCAGGCACAAAAGCCTGGCCGCGTTGGTCAAATGGGAGAGCATGGCGTGCTTGATATCCATCATCCCTTTCAGTTCCCCCTCCCGCTCCAGGACAAATCCGCCCCAGAAGGTGATCGGGGCCTTGAACTCGGCGATTTCCTGGGCCAGATTCTTTAAAATGGCCGGGTGATCCCGGACCAGGCCTTTGAGCTCCGCGCGCAGGGCCTGGGCATCCTTTTTAAGCGGACCGGAAACAGGAGCGAAATCCACAATGGTTCCCAGCTGCCAGGCCCCTTCGATCTTCGGGGTCAAAAGCCACTTGGTCAGCCGTTTTCTCCACTCATGAAAATCACCGCGCCAGGCCGCGTTGCTTAGCATTACTTCCCCGGGGCAAAGCCTCAGCCCGCAACCGTCCAGGGTCATAACCACCCGCTGTCCGGCTTCCTCGAGCTGGGCCTGGTCCGGACGGGTGCTCCACAAAAGCCCGTTGTCCTGGTCCGAGGTAAGCACCTGCTCTTCCCTGGCCCCGGAACCGAATTCCAGGAAAGTGCACCCCTCAAGCCAGGGATACTCATGTGTAAAAAAAAGCAAAGCCGCCTTTTCCACTTCCCGGTTGAAACAAGCGACCCAGCGGCAGATCTCCTCCGCCCCGGAACCGCTTTGCACAAGTTCCCGGACCTTATCCCGCCTGTATCCCCGGATAAGCCCCAGCTCTCCCCGGGCGATACAGTCCTGAATATCTACCGTTTCTGAAAAATCCATTGCCGGCTCCCCGGGCCAATGCGCGCTAATAGCGGTAAAAGGCATCATGAATGGTTAAGTGGAGACAAGGGAAAAATGCCCGCCGTTCACCTAAAAAAGCTGGCCGTGCCTGTTTTCCCTGCTACTATTCCCAATATGGCACGCAGGCCCGATTATTTCAATCACTAAACCGGGGGAGGTACACATGAACGTAGAGGAATTACGCAAAAAACAACTCAAATTTGCCCTGGGCTTTGGCATTCCCTATTTCGCCTTTATTCTGGGCATATATCTTCTAACCTATCTGGCCAAGGACTGGGTGACCGCGCAAAAAGTGGGAAGCATGCCCCTGCATTACTTCCTGGTTGCGTTTGTGGTCTACCCCATAACCTGGGTGATATTCATTATTTACGTCCGCCTGGCCAACCGCATGGAAGATAAACTCAAACAAGAAACAAGTACGGGGTAAAACATGGAAGCCGGATACCAAGTTCCTTTCGCCGCCCTTCTTCTCATAGGGCTCATGCTGATCTTTACGATCATAACCACCTGGATGTTCCGCATCCAGAAGACATCGGCCGACTATTACCTGGCCGGCCGGAAAGTAAACAGCTTTATCAATGCCTCGGCCATATCCAGCGACTATCTCAGTGCGGCCTCGTTTCTGGGCGTGGCCGGAGTGGCCTTCATGCAGGGATTTGACGGAATCATTTACGCATTTGGCTTCTTTGTCGGCTATGTGGCCCTGCTGCTGTTTTTGGCCTCTCCGCTGCGCAAATTCGGGAAATACACTGTCCCGGATTTTGTCTCCGACCGTTTCCATTCCAAGCGGGCCAGGGTCCTCGGGGTTATCGGCGTTTTGTTCGTATCCCTTTTCTACATGGCCCCGCAGATGCTCGGAGCGGGCAAGGTCATGGGATTGCTTCTGGGCATGGAGTACAAAACAGCCATCGTGGTCATCGCCCTGATAATAACCGCTTATGTGGCCATCGGCGGGATGAAGGGGACCACCATCAACCAGCTGGTTCAGTTCTGGGTCATGTTCGGATCCATGTTCCTTCTGGCCTTCATTCCTTTTGTTATCAAGGGATATACGTACACGGATATAATCCAGGCCCTGCAGTCCTTCCAGGGAAGCGAACCACACAGCAAAGAGGTGTTTGAGGGTGCGGCCTATGTTCAACCCGGATACTGGCTGACCAACCTTAAAGACACCCTGTCCCTGCTGCTGGCCCTTATGTTCGGCACGGCCGGACTGCCGCACATACTGGTCCGTTTCTACACCACCCCGAACGGGAAATCCGCACGGCACACGGTTATTTATGTCCTTTTGCTCATTGGTGTATTTTACGTGCTTTCCCCTTACGTCGGGCACGTGGTCCGTTTTGTCTATCTCCAGGCGGACAGCATGGGACTCAGTCCGCATCTGACCGACTGGCTGGCCAAAAACGGCAAAAACCTGGCCGTGCCCGTGGCCGGATCATATTTCGGAGGCCAGATCCTTCTGGGAATAGTTGTCGCCGGAGCATTTGCCGCGGTCCTGTCCACGGTGGCCGGACTGATTATAGCCTGCGCCGGGGCCATCGGGCATGACCTGGTGGTGAACATCTTCAACCCGAACATGCCTGAACTGCACCGGGTGCGTATCGCCAGGGCCTCGTCCATAGCCATCGGCCTGGTGGGCATTCCCCTGGGATTTGCCGCGGAAAACATGCAGATCGCTGTTCTGGTCGGACTGGCCTTTGCCATTGCCGCCTCCACCTTTTTCCCGGTGCTGGCCATGGGCATCTGGTGGCCCAGGATGACCAAAAACGGAGCCATAGCCGGCCTGCTGACCGGAATTGTCGGCTCTTTCATCATGATCCTGGGCAAGAGCTACCTCCCGGCCGCCCTTACCTACAAGAATCCGGGCGGGTTTGTGATGATCCTGGCCTTTGCCGCCATATACATATTCTCCAAGTGGGAATACGCAAAGAAAAAGGAAAAGGCCATCCCGGAAGACGTAACCGAAGTAATGGCTGTTTTGCACGGACCGGAATAAAACCGGATAAGGCCCCGCCAGAACGCGGGGCCTTTTTATTTAAACACCTTTTAAAATCAAGAAGTTCCTCTATTGCCTTGCTCTTTGTTTGTGATTATTATCAAATAATATGACGAGACTCGATGCACAGGGCTTGGGGCAAAACAGCCGGATTTTATAAACAGCCAATCATTTTCAGGTCAAAGGAGGAACCGATGCTCTTAAAGAACTGGATGACCCGCGAGATAATAACAGTAACCCCGGAAACATCCATGATGAAGGCTTCCAAGATACTCAAGGACCAAAATATCCACCGCCTTCCCGTGGTTGAGGAAAACGGCAAGCTGGTGGGGATAGTTTCCGACCGGGACATCAAGGACGCCTCTCCTTCCAAGGCCACTACCCTGGATGTACACGAACTCTATTATCTCCTGTCCGAAATCAAGATAAAGGACATCATGACCCGCAATCCGCATACCATAAACGAAGAAGCCACAGTGGAAAAAGCGGCCGTGGAAATGATGGAAAAAAAGATTGAAGGCATGCCGGTCGTGGACAACGAACAAAAAGTGGTGGGGATTATCACGGACACGGATATATTCAAGGTCCTTATCCAGATTACCGGGGTATATCTCGGCGGAGTGCAAATGGGATTCAAGCTGCCCAACGAACCCGGTTCGCTGAAAAGCCTTCTGGGTGATCTGCGCTCGCACAAGGCCAGGATCATAAGCATCCAATCCTCCTATGACGATCCCGCTCCGGGCTACCGCCAGGTGTTCATCCGCATCCATGACATGGAAAAGGCGGAAGAGAACAAGCTCAGCGAATACCTCCAGGAAAACTACGACATGCTCTACTGGGTCCGGGATAACGTCCACCTGCAGCAAACCTGAAACCTGGATAAGACAATTCTATCATGTCCGGTTGCCCGAGCTTCATCCTATCCTCCGGCTGCCTTTTTACTTCCGGCCTGGAGCTGTGCGCCAGAGTAGCCGGGAAAAGCGGCTTTGACGGCCTGGAACTTATCCTGAACGATCCGGGCATGCTGGATACCGATTACCTGCATAAGGCCTGCGGTGAAGTAAAAATATACAGCCTGCACGCCCCGTTCAGATCCTGGGGCAAATGGGGCGGACACCTCCGGGCCTGGCAAAAGACAGCAACCCTGGCCCAAAAGCTGGGGGACCCGGTAAATATCACCCTGCACCCCCCGGTCCTAAGCCTGAAACAGATCCCCCATTTCTGGTGGTTTACCAAAAGCAAGGACTTGAGCCAGGATCTGGGCTCCGCCGTGCCCCTGTCTTTGGAAAACCTGCCCCTGGCCGGGGAGACAACCGGGATGGAGGGAGACGCCTGGACAGCCCACCTTAAGCTGTGCGCCAAAAGAAAAACCAATCTGACCATGGACATCTGCCATTTGGGCGTGAGCCGCATGGATATACTGGACTGCCTGAAAAGGACCCCCGGGGACATCCTTGCCAATATCCACTTTTCGGACTGCCGGGGGATTCAGGAGCATATGTGGCCCGGCTCCGGGGAGCTGGACATGGACTGCTTTCTTTCGTATCTTGCCCGCATAGGTTATACTGGATTGATCACCCTGGAAATAGGTCCGGATCAGCTTCCGGACGGGGAAGAAGCCATCGTGGACAAGCTGGAGAAATACCTGGAGTGGATAAAAGGCTTTTTCCCT
>CAZTKE010000051.1:0-9488 GCA_964614055.1 uncultured Desulfovibrionales bacterium
TCGGCCAAAAGGCGCACTTTTTTCTCCTGGTCCGGAGTACAAAGGACCTGCATTAAATCCCCCGGGGACATTTGCTTCAGATGCTGCCGCATCTGCATGAATCCGTTTCAGCAGTGTCCGCGGCAGTCCACATGATATCCGGGAACAGGCCCCATATCAAAGTCTCCAGTAGCAAAATTCCCGACCCTGCATTTTTTCTTTGTCCAGCCCTCCCCGAACATCGGCCAGGACCCCGTTTTCGGGGTCCTTGAACATCGCAGTTATCTCCTCAGCATTCAGGGCAAACTCATTATGAGGGACGGCAAGGACAAGGGCATCCAGATCTCGGAGCTCTTGTTTTTCCCGCAGTTTTAGGCCGTATTCCAAAAAGGCCTGTTCTGCATCAACCAGGGGATCGTGGACAAGCACCTCCACACAGTAGGATTCAAGTTCGCGGATTATATCCACCACCCGGGTGTTGCGCAAATCCGGGACATTTTCCTTGAACGCAAGGCCCATTACCCCGATTCTGGCCCCGCGTATACGGCAGTTGCGCTTTATCATCTCCTTTACCGTGCGTTCGGCCACGAACTTGCCCATATAGTCGTTGATCCGCCTCCCGGAAAGGATAACCTGGGGATGATAACCCAGAGCCTCGGCCTTGAAGGTGAGGTAATAGGGATCCACTCCAATGCAGTGTCCGCCCACAAGACCGGGGGAAAAAGGCAGGAAATTCCATTTGGTGCCCGCGGCCTTTAAAACCTCCCGGGTGTCTATGCCCATCTGGTCAAAAATAAGCGCAAGCTCGTTCATAAGAGCAATATTAAGATCCCGCTGCGTGTTCTCGATCACCTTGGCCGCCTCGGCGGTGCGGATATCCGGCGCCCTGTGCACACCGGCCCGGACAACCGCGCCGTATATCTCGGCCAAAAAATCGGTTACAGCGAAATTCTGCCCGGCAACAACCTTGACTATGCTCTTAAGCGTATTTTCTTTGTCCCCGGGATTTATCCTCTCCGGGGAATATCCCACCCAGAACTCCCGACCGCATTTAAGCCCGGAGTACTCTTCCAGTCTGGGTACACACTCTTCTTCGGTAAGCCCGGGATAGACGGTGGACTCAAAGACAACGGCGCATCCGGAGGGCATGTTTTGCCCCACGGTCTGGCAGGAAGAAAGTATGGGCCGCAGGTCCGGGCGGCGATGGCCGTCAATAGGGGTGGGCACGGCAACAATAATCAACCCGCACTCCTTAAGGCGCCCGGGGTCTGCGGTAAATTCGCATCCGGACTCTTTAAGTCTTTTTTCCTCCACTTCCCGGGTATGATCCAAACCCTTGTTCAGCTCCTGTACTCGGGAAGGGGAAATATCAAAGCCTGTTACCGAAAAATACTCGGACAGGGCTACGGCCAGGGGCAGACCTACATACCCCAAACCGACAACAGCTACCTTGTCCGAACCCTTAAAAAAAGATCCTGATTTAAGATTGAACATTTTATTTTTCACCTGCTTTGCGTTGACTTGAATCCTTGATGTGTATCAAAACTCCTGATCGCGGGCATGGACAAGCAGGGCCGGGCAAGGTAATGGTCCGGCCATGCAATTCGATATCCAATTATTTCTTTGCGCCCTTGGTCTGGCCTTTGTCATCGAGGGCATTCCCTATTTCATCTGGGCGGAAAAAATGCCCCGCATCCTTTTGATGCTGGCCGAATCCGAATCAGGCGGACTGCGCAAGATGGGGCTGGCCGCCATCATCATCGGGATCGTTATCATCTTTTTTGCCCGCAGATTGTAGCTTCTCCGCCACGTGCACATAAACGATCCCGGAACAAAGAGGATAATAAAAGACCCGGCCGAATCCGGCGGAGACTATTTCTCCGGCCAGATCCGGAGCCGGAGGAAAATCGCCGATGCTGCGGGCCAAATAGGAATAGGCACCGGGATCTCCGGAAAAAAGACGGCCGATAAGCGGCAGCACCCGGTTCAGATAGAAATTGTAAATCCCTTTCCACACCCGGTTTCGTCCGCTGCCGAATTCCAGGATGCACAAGCGCCCCCCCGGCTTTAACACCCGCAGTATCTCTGCGTAGGCGGAAGCGCGCGGCTTAACATTGCGGATGCCAAAGGCAATTGTTGCACAGTCCGCGCTGCAGTCAGGCATGGGAATACGAGTAACATCAGCCAAAAGAGGCAAAAAACGTTCCCTGCTGGCATTCATTTTCCTTTTCCCGCGCACAAGCATGGGCAGGGAAAAATCAAGACCGACTATTTTGGCCGTAGGAAAGGTTTTTCCCACCTTCCGGCTTACATCCAGGGTCCCGGCGGCCAGATCCAGTATAACCCCGCCTTTTTCGCTTCGCACATGGCGCACAAGCCTCTGGCGCCAGATTATATCCTGGCCCAGGCTCAGGAAATGATTCAAAAAATCATACCACCCGGCTATCCGGTTGAATAATCCGGACACCTTATGGCCGTGTTCATTTTGCATCCGTATCCTTGTCGTCTTCTTCCCCCCCGGCATCCGGGTTTGCTTCCATAACCGCCCGGTTAACATCTTTATAGATGGCGGAGAAATGCTCCCCGAAATTACTGGGAGAAATACGGCCGATTTCAATAAACTTGACCACTATTTCCTTGGCTACCTGCAAAACCTGTTTCTGCATCTGTTCCATGCCGACCTCCGGCGATTTTTAAGGCCCGGCGCAAAAAGCCCGGTAAATAAAAAAACCGCCCGGCCGGGAAATGGTCGCGACCAGCCAGGTACGCTTACCGGGCGGTTAAAAGGGAAAAACAAAAAGCCCTCCCCTTTTAGGGAGGGCCTTATCACTTCGGTCCGGGGTAGTCGAGAGTCTAAAAAAGAAGTTAAAATTAAGGAAACTATGATTCCTTGCTTAGAGCGGCTATCTCTTCCCGGATAACCTTTGCCGCTGCCGCCGGAACCTGTTTCTGGATGTATTCCCGCAGCCTGGATTCCATTTCCTGCAAATCCTGCCCGGATACAAATTCCTGCGGGAGATTCTCCAGTTTCTGGACAAGCCCTGCGTCCGGCTGGGTTTCCTGCATCTCGCCCACACGATTGTTTAAGCTATCCAGCTTATCCTGCAGTTTGCTCCAGTATTTGAGCGCGTTTTCCATCTCCTCGGCCAGGCGGGATTGCTCCTTTTTAAGGGATTCCAGCTGCTCGGCAAAGGCTTCCTTGACCTCAGCCAATACCTGGTCCTTTATCTCCTGACTATCAATATTGGAATCGCTCTCGCTTTCCTTTAGCTCCTGAATTTTCGCATCCGCCACTTCTTCGACCAGACTGCGAATTTCCTCCTCGGATTTCCGGCCTTGCAGATCGTCCTTTATCCCGGAAAATTCCGATTCCATTTCCTGAAATTTTTCTTTCAACCCGGCAATATCGCTCTCTAGTGCCGTGCTTTTTTCTTCCTCATCCTCTTTTTGCTCCGCTTTTTCCAGGCGGGTGGACAAATCCTGAATCTGGCCGGAAAGCTCGTTTATTTTGGCCTCCCTTTCTTCGCGCAAAGAGTCAATCTCCTGCCTTAAAGCCGCGATATCCTCTCCGGATGTATCCGGTTCCTTTTGTGCAGCCTTATCCTGTTCCGGCTCAGCCTCCTTGGACTCATCCTGCTCAGTCGTGAGATCGGAAATTATTTCATCCACCCCGTCTATATCCTGCATCTCCTCCGAACCCCGGGAATCGCTCTCCGGCTCAGGGGCAGTCTCTGGAGTTTCCTTTTTTTCCTCGGTGGATTTTTCTTTAGCGGAACTTTCATCCCCGGAATCTTCAGCATCTTCGCTTAAGAGATCATCAATATTTAAGTCTCCGAACATGTCCTCCTCAGAAGATTGCGGTTCCTTTTCCCCGCTTTCCTCTCCGGAGGGTTCGTCCGCATTCGAGTCAGCCGCCTCCTGAAACAGGTCATCAAACTCGGAGCCCTCTTCAGTTTGGGATTCAGCCTCAGCTCCGGGCGATTCTTGGCCTTCGCTTTCTTCCTCGTCCCCAGCGTCCAGATCCTTGAAAAGATCCTCCAGATCGTCATCAAAGCCGCCCTCCGAGGAGGTTTCCACTCCGGCCGGACTGTCTGCCTCATTATCCGAGGCACCTTCCAGGTCGCCTTCCTCGACTATGTCCGTGAGCTCAATGACGTCCTCTTCCGGTTCCAGATCTTTGTTTTTTTCCGCCATAAAAAATCCCCGTGAAAAAAAATGGGGAGCTTTAAGCCCCCCATTTTTAGGTTCAAACTAGTTTCTGGGGTGGCATCCGTTGCAGCCTGTCGGACCGGTCGGCTTGCCCGCCTTTTTCAGGTCCATGTGGCACCCCTTGTAGCACTGATCGTGGTAAGCATTGTAGTAGTACTTGATGCTCCTTCTTTCCTTGGGATTGGGCTTGAACACGTCGTGACACCCGGAATCGGTGCACGGCTGAATTTCCGCTTCTGACTTGCCGTCCCACATATGGTGACACTTGGTGCAGTCTAGATCTTTATGCTTGACGTGGGAGAATTCAACAGGGGACTTGCGCGCCCGAACTCCCTCCGGCGGCTTGATGGTCAATGTGTCCGGCACATCCGTCGCGTACAGGTTGGGCAGCAGAAACACCCCGACAAGGGCCGCACAGGCCAAGGTAACGAGAAGAGACTTTTTCATTTCTATTTCACCTCCTTAAAATTAGTGATTGCTTGTAAAAAAAGGCACAAGTTACTTTTCAAGTAAATCAGGACAATATCCTCTGTCAAGGAGGACAATTAAAAGCGCACGGACTTTGCCGCCTCCAGGGTTTTTTCCCAATCAGTCTCGGTATGGGCAAAGGAATTGAACGTGCATTCGAATCCGGAAGGTGCGATATAAATCCCCGCCTCCCGCATCTGCTTATAAAAGGACTTGAACGTATCCGAATCAGCCTTTTGTGCCGAGGCAAAATCATGAACCGGATCCGGGGCAAAAAACAGGGTGAACATGGATCCTATGGCGTTAAGCTGCACGGGTACGCCTTTTTCCTGCAGTATATCCTTGAGTTCCCGGGCAAACTTCTGGGTGTCCCGGGTAAGGCGCTCGTAATCGCAGTTTTTGAGCGTGCCCAAAGTGGCCGCGCCGCAGGCCATGGCCAAAGGATTACCGGCCAGGGTTCCGGCCTGATAGACTTCCCCGCAGGGGGCGATTCGGGCCATTATTTCCCTTTTTCCCCCGTAGGCCCCGACAGGCATGCCTCCGCCAATTATCTTGCCCAGGCAGGTAAGATCAGGGGTTACTCCGAAATAACCCTGCGCTCCGGTAAAATCCACACGAAAACCGGTGATCACCTCATCAAAAACAAGCAGGCTGCCGTAGTCACTGGTTATATCCCGCAGACCGCTTAAAAAACCTTCCCGGGGCAAAATACAGCCCATGTTCCCGGCCACCGGCTCCACAAAGACCGCGGCGATGTCTTCTCCGTAGCGGGAAAAGATATCCCGGACCTGATCAAGATTGTTGTAATCAGCCAAAAGCGTATCCTGGACCACTTCCTCCGGAACCCCGGGGGTTCCGGGTATGGACAATGTAGCCACTCCCGAACCCGCGCTGGCCAGAAAGGCATCCACATGCCCATGGTATCCGCCCACGAACTTAAGCACCTTGCTTCTCCCGGTATAGGCCCGGGCCAGGCGCAGGGCGCTCATTGTCGCCTCGGTCCCGGAATTGACCATGCGGATCATTTCCACCCCCGGCAGGGCGTCCACAATTTGCCGGGCGAGTTCTATTTCCGATCGGCAAGGAGCCCCAAAGGTTATCCCGTTTTCCATGGCCTTTTTAAGCGCCTCGACCACCCGGGGATGATTGTGTCCCAAAAGCATCGGTCCCCAGGACATAACATAGTCGATAAATTCCCGGCCGTCCTCGGTGTACATCTTGGACCCTTCCGCCCGGGCAATAAAAAGAGGCTCTTCCTCCACGCTTTTGCAGGCGCGCACCGGACTGTTTACTCCACCGGGTATGAGCTCCTGGGCCTGGACAAAGAGTTCATCAGATAAACGCATACTATAAACTCCTTACTAATATTTATAAATCAACCTTATCCATTTGCAAACCGGCAATTATAAAATCGGTCAATTTGTCCACGCATTCCTCAAGGGAACACTTATCCGTCTCCAGAATCAGATCCGGGTCTTCCGGTTCTTCATACGGGGAAGATATCCCGGTATAGTTTTTAATCTTTCCTTCCCGGGCCAGGGAATAAAGTCCCTTTACATCCCTTTTCTCGCAGACACTAAGGGGACATTTGACATATATCTCAAAAAAATCTTTCCGTCCCACCTGGCACCGCACCCTTTCCCTGTCCTCTCGATAAGGAGAAATAAAGGCGGTCAGGCAGGTTATCCCGGCGTCTAAAAAAAGCCTTACCATCTCTCCTATGCGCCGGATATTTTCATTTCTCCCTTCCGGGGAGAAGCTCAGATCGCGGCAAAGCCCCTTGCGAACGTTATCCCCGTCAAACACATATGTGCGCATGCCCATTTTGTGCAAGCGCTCCTCCACCATATGCGCCAGGGTGGATTTCCCGGAACCGGACAGCCCTGTAAGCCAGAAGGCGGCGCTTTTGTGTCCGTTTAAATCCTCCCGGTGTCTTCTTCTTACCGCTCCGCGGTATTCCACTATATTTCGATCACAACTGGTCATATACTACCTCTGTTTTAAGTCTATAAAACACATGCCCCGTGTTTCTGAACATGAATCATATATTCCCAGCGGATCCCTCCCCATTGCGGATAATAAAGACCGGGCTCCACTGTTACCACCATATTCTCCTGAAAACTGCCCTCGGCTGTGGGAGCCAGACTGGGCGGCTCGTGTGTCTCCAGACCAATGCCGTGGCCCAGGGCATGTGTAAAATAACTGTCCACTCCCTTTTCCCGGAAATAATCCCGGGAAAGCGCATACGCCTCCCGAAATTCCATGCCCGGTTTTATTTCCTTAATAGCCCTGTCCTGAGCCTCACGGACCATTTCCTTTACCTCATCAAAACGGCTGTCATCGGATCCGACATGAAATGTCCTGGTCTGATCCGAGCAATAATCGTTCAATCGACAGCCCATATCCAGAAGAACCAGATCATTTTCTTTCAGGGGAACATCTCCCGGAATAGCATGAGGCAGGGCGGCATTGGGGCCGAACGCGGCAATAGTGGAAAAACTGAGTTCCTCAGCGCCCTGGGAACGGTAAAGCCTCTCCACCTCCCAGGCCAATTCCTTTTCGCTTATGCCCGGGCGCAAAAATTCCTGTATCTGGGAAAAAACCCTGTGATTCAGGGCGCAGGAGGCCTCAAGCGCCTCTATCTCACCATCCTCTTTTATCATCCTCAATTTTTCCACAAAAAGACGATCGGCCGGGAACAATTTTAACCCCTTATCCCTTAGATTGGAATAGGATTCAAAATTCAGGTGCACCGGTTCAAAATAAAGGTTTTGGATGTTCTTTTTACCCAAAAATTCCGCCAGCACCTCGAATTTGTTCTGCCGATAAATGGAAAGGTTATCCCGGCCTATCGCGTTTTCCGCGGCCTGTTCATATCTGGGATCGGTGAAAAGCTGTACACAATCACGACTCAGGAGAAGAAAACCAGCACTTTCATTGCACTGCGGATCACCCAGCTCAAATCCGGACAGGTAATACCTGTTGATTGCTCCGGTTATAAGAAGATGGTCAATGCCTTCTTCCTCCATCCGCTGCAAAAGCTTATGCCGACGATTTGCAAATTTATCCATTTTATCCCTTAAATCTTATTTTTTAGACGTTCCATAGTCCCGGAAACCCGTTCGGTAATAATAAGCTCCACCTCACTCTGCAACTTATTTTCCACAACACCTAAAAATTCCTGTTTCCGAGGCAAAAAAACATCTCTTTCCTTTTCGCTGATAACGACAAACACCTTTTGCGGATAGACACAAACCCGGAAATCCTTGAGCCCGGCAGAAAAAAAAGCCTGCTCGCAATACCTGACCGCGGACAATGTCTCCCTTTTCATTTCCGCGTCCTTACCCAACCGGGTTAAAAGACAGGAACGCGAGGGCTGACCTGGATATTCAAGGCCGAAGCTTTCCGCCAAGGAGCGTACGCCTTTCTTGTCCAGTCCGGCCTGCATAAGCGGGCTAAGTACACCGGCTTCCTGTAAGGCCCTGATACCCGGGCGATCGGAGGCAAAATCGTCTGCATTGCTCCCGTCCATCAAGGGCCTGGAAAAAGACTTGAGCCTCCTTAGCATTTCCTTTTTGCAAAAATAACACCGCTTTTTGTTGTTTTCACGGATATCTTCAATGCGCAGGGGATCGAATTCAAGGAAACTGTGGTCAATTTCCCGGCTTGCACACCACTTAGCTGCTCTTTCCAGCTCAAAACCGGTCAGATGCGGTCCATCCAGGGTACAGGCGATAAAATCCACTCCTGAATTTTTAGCTGCAAATGCAAGAAAGCGGCTGTCTATGCCCCCGGAAAAGGCCAGAACGTATTTACCGGTCATTTTGGAAAATACGTTTTTTAAATTTTCCCAATTAGTTATGTAATTCAAATATTTTGGTTTATTGAATATAAAAATAATTTTCCAAGAAATTGGATCAATTTTATCAATCGGACTCTATTTTGTCCTGGGCTTCGGTGAGTAAAAAATCTCCTGCCTTTATCCATTTTTTCAGGGTATCAGCCACTTCCAGGGACATGGTATGACTGGTGACCGGAACCGAACGCACTTTTTTACCCTCTATTTCCACTTCTCCGGAGCTAAGTTCCTCAAAAGTCAAATACTTGAGTATCCGATCCTTGCCCTGGCCGTAATCATGGCCATAGTCCCGGACCGGCAGCTGTATATCCTCGTCGCCAACTCCGGCATAAAAGGCTATTTCCTCGTTTAGTACCGGAATGGGAATCCCCACTCCTACCGCAATGGAACAGCCGTAGCCGACAATGCTCAGTCCGCGCAGATATCTGTCCTGCATACCACTCATCTCCCCGCGGAGCATCAGGGTGCCGGCCGGTTGCACAGGTACGCCTCGCTTATTCCGGGGCGGAGAAGGATTGTGCTGTGTTCCGGATCCCAGGACATATCCGGTTCCTCCACCCAAAAATATTCTGGTTCCAAGACCAATGGTCTTAAAATAAGGATCATTGAATAAAGGACTCAAACTCCCGGAGGTGGCGAAATTGACATTGCCCAGATTGGCCTTGAGCGGTCCCATGTAGGTATATTTTATTTTTCCGGTCTTATTCACCGCACAATTATAGTTCTGATAACAATTCCTGGGATTCAATAAAACGGCGTTTTTAAGCTCGTTTAATGTAATATCCTTTTCCAGCTCCAGGCGGGGATAACAATCAGTCCCGTAGCCAAATGCCTTCATGTGCACGGATTTACCGCTTACCAAATCCTCTATTACATGCCCCCCTCCGTACTTGAACTTGCCCGGATACACTTTGTTCAAGGCATCGTCCTCCGCGGGCTGCGTGGCTCCCAGATAGGCATCCACAGCAGCCAG
>CAZTKE010000052.1:0-9457 GCA_964614055.1 uncultured Desulfovibrionales bacterium
GCTCTCCGACGTGGACGAATCCGGACTTCTAATAAACAGGATAAGCGGTATGAATATCCTGGAATGACTCGGAGCCGAGACAAAATATTTTTTTATCAGCTTGTGCTTGTAGGGTGGGACTCGGCCATCATGCTTAAAAGCGGCATAAATATTTAAAATAGCTTGCCCTCGGGACTTAGAAGACCTTTCTCCCCTAGCAGGCATAATAACTTGGGTCCAACTACCCGAAATACTTCGCCAGCATCCGTTCCAGGTCCTGTTTTTGTACCGGCTTGGCCAGGTAGTCATCCAGGCCCGCCTCAAGAAACTTCTGCCGGTCTCCATCCATGGCGTAAGCGGTCAGGGCGATGATGGGAATGCCTTGTTTCGCTCCCAGGTTTTGCGTCGATCTAATGGTCTTCGTCGCCTCCATACCATCCATGACCGGCATATGAATGTCCATGAGGATACCGTCAAAATCCTGCCGGGCAAGCATGGTCAAGGCCTGCCGGCCGTCTTCGGCCAGGGCAACTTCATGCCCGGATTTTTCCAGGAGCAGTTTTATGGGCAGCTGGTTGGAAGGATCGTCCTCAGCCAAAAGGATTCGAAATGTGCGTGTTCTTTTGTATGTTTCGGCGGCAGTCTCTTTTAAGTTTTTTTCAGACCCTTCAGGCAGCCCAAGGGGCAGGGAAATATAGAAAGTACTGCCTTCACCCGGTGCGCTTTCTACACACATATTTCCGTTCATCATCTCCACAAGCCTGCTGACAATGGACAGGCCCAGGCCGGCCCCTTGATATTTGCGGGTAAAAGAGTTCTCGGCCTGGACGAAGGGTTTGAACAGTTCATCCACCTTTTCGTCCGCCATCCCGATACCCGTATCCGAAACAGCCATGAGCAGCCGTAAGTCTTTGCCGTGGAGGTGTTGGAGGTGCAAGTTTACGCTTATCCGTCCTTTTTCCGTGAATTTCAATGCATTGCCCACCAGATTGAACAGGATCTGCTGCAGCCTGGCCTCGTCCCCGAGAATAACCGCAGGCAGTTTCGGATCCAGAACGAATCGCAGGGATACATTCTTGTCCCGGCTGGTGACCATGAACAGCTCGTCCACGGAGTCACGCAGTTTCTTTATATCCACCTCTTCTTCCCGGATTTCCATCTGACCGGCTTCAATACGGGATAAATCCAGGATGTCCGACAAAAGCCGGGTCAGTCTGTTGGCCGAGACTGTGGCCATATTAACGTATTCCTTTTGCTCCTTTTCCAGGTCTGTGCTCTGCAAAAGCTGCATCATCCCCAGTATGCCGTTGATGGGTGTGCGGATTTCATGGGACATGTTGGCCAGGAATGCGGACTTGGCGTTGTTTGCGGCTTCGGCCTGCTCCTTGGCTGCGGTCAGGGAATTTTCATACTCTTTTCGTTCCGAGATATTGAACAAGATGCAATGAGTTCGTACAAATTCTCCATGGAGGTCGTGCTGAATCCTTCCTTCAAGAAGCACATGCACGGTTGAGCCATCCTTGTGCATAAGTTCCAATTCTTCGGAGGTACATCCGCTGCTCAAAAAATTTGCAAATGCTTCATGGTACAGGTGTCTGGTGCTCTCAGTCCATAATTCGGCAAAATGTTTGCCCAGCAGCTCGTTGCGGGAATAGCCGAGCAATTCGCACAGCCTGTTATTGACATCAATGTACCGCCCTTCCCGGTTTAAGGACTGATAGGCTGTAGGGGAATTTTCAAAAAGCGACCTGAACCGCGCCTCGCTTTTGCGCAATGTTTCTTCGGCCGTTTTTTGTTCAGTAATATCCCTGAACTCGACCACTCTGACCCGCTTCCCTTTGTACGGAATGTTTTTGCCCTCCAGGCGAATAGGGTATATTTCTCCGTTGTTGCGTATTCCGAAGGCTTCATAGGGCTTCTCATAACCGGTGAGAATGTTGTTCATCACCATTTCACGCGACTTTTCCGCGATTAGAAGCAGACCGTCCATTCCAATGAGTTCCTGGTAATCGTATCCGGTAATATCGGAAAGACCCTGGTTGCATTCCAGTATGACGCCTTTGTCGTGGATGGTGATTCCCCCGAATGAGGCATTATGCAGGGTCTTGAATCGCTCTTCGCTCTCGCGCAGTGCCTCCTCAGCCTTTTTGCGCTCGGTTATGTCCCGAGTATTGAATAAAATTCGTTCCGGATTCCCCTGTTCATCCGGCAATATCGTACCAATGGTCTCAAACCACAGGTATTCCCCGTCAAGGCGTTTATAACGGTATTCAACCTTTCGGTTTTCACCTGATCGCAAAAAATGTGCGAATTCTTTAGTAACAACATCAATGTCTTCGGGATGCACAAAGTCCATTACATTTTTCCCGAGCAAATAATCCCGGTCATAGCCCAGTATTTCATGCGACTTGCCAACGAGCGTAAAGTTGCCTTTAAGATCAGTCAGGGCAACCAGGTCAAAATTGCTGTCAAAAATCCTTTCCAGAAGATCGTTTTTTTCTTGTAAAACTTTTTCTGTCTGTTTGCGCCTTGCAATGTCCCGGGAAAGCTTGATTCTGCTGTAGCTAAGTGAAGAGATCATCCCGGCGAGCCTGGCATAAAACATCATGGCCGCTTCCACCGTTTCCCGTTTCAAGCGTGGGACACGGTCAAGGGCCGCCAGGTATTCCGTCTCGTCGAAGCCATACTGCCGGGCCTGTTTTCTGAACAGCTCGTAATCCACATGCTCATCCTGGAAAAAGAACTGCCCTATATAAATGTTGCCCAGATGTTTTCCTCCGATTTCAATTGGGCTGACCATATCCCACATATTATTCCTGCACCGGTATGCCTTGAACTTTCCCGCCGGTACTCCGGTGGCAAGGGCCAGATCGCTCTGCAGACAGTTTTGAGCAGTCTCCGGATGTACACGGTGAAATTTTGTGCAGATATCCGTCCATGCAGAGCCGACCAGCACGTTTCCATGGATATCAAGTATCGCGCCGCCTACGTTCGTGGCTTTGAATAAATCCTCCATAACGGTCTGCAACTCATCGGTATCAAGGATATCAGCAAGATTAAGTGTCTCTATATCCCCTTCGGGTTCAAGTATGGCCTTGAGTTTGTTTTTGATGGTTGCTTCGCTTTTCCGCAGCGCCTCTTCGGCCTGTTTTGTTTCAATCATGGAGCCGATGATCCGGGCCGTGGAATGCAGCCGTTTTTTGGCCAGCTCAATAATGAATTGCGGGCGGGAGTCGTATGCATTGGCCTCGCGGAGCAGAGTATCGTAATCAAGATGGTAGGTTGCAGCCAGCTTTCGCAGCTTTTGCGGATCTTTTGGGGGATCGCCGTATCCGAAGTTGATCGCCCCCAGGACATTTCCGTGGGCAAAAATCGGAACCGCGTACATTCGAATGCCGCCGTGGCACGCGATATCCACTGGTGAACAATCAGCAATCGCCTGTTTGGCGCAGTCCGTCCAACACGATTCATGGCACAGCCATTGGCCGGAGTTCAGCGCTTCGGTGTTATCCGCGCTGTCGCAAAGCCGCCGCGATGCGCTGTCCAGCAACCGGCACCACCCTGAGTAAAAAATGCCCAGGGCATAGTCGCCGTTAACCTCGTAGATGGCCGAGGAGGTCCCGAGAAGTTCCAGATAATCATGGGCAAAATCTTCCAGACGTTCGCGGCCGATGGATTTGAGGATGATCCCGTCCCGATTCAATTCGGTCAGATCGCCATATCCCTGGTCATGCCTCTCTGTTTGGGCTTCGATACTAGAAAGCGGCTTTTTTGATCCAGGCATGGAAGTTTCCTCGTGGTTGCGTTTTTATCTTAAGCTCGTTTTTTGCGGCGGACCGGCGAGCATTAGACGAGTTGTTTTTCGGCGTCGGCTGGATTCGATTAATCGGGTCCTCGACGCTTAATGTGGCTTTGCTCCGCCCGACCCTTTTGGATGCCAAACTTCCGGCCCGGTGTTTTCTAAACTCTGCCAATGGGGATGTTTGCCCCCTTCCGGCACTCAAATTTTTGATTTGAGTGCCGGATTTCCCCCTTTTGGCGGAGCTAAGAAAACATGCGAGCCTCTCCTTAAAAGCATCCAAAAGGATCAGGCGGAGAAATATAAAAAATCCATATGCTACGTCGGAGAGCCGATTGATCGGGGCAGGCGAGCGAATTTCCCTCTGAATGCTCCCAGAAGGGTCCCATGTTAAAAGTTGAGGGAGCAAAGTATTTATGGCTTAAATTAATAGTAAAGTCGGGTGTTGATTTTGTCCAGGAAAACCGAATCTGGGAAAGACATGGCCGGATTCAGAGGAGACGGTGAAGCGGGTACGCTTTTTACGGGGGCGGACTCGCCCATCATTCTTAAAAGCGGCATAAATGTTTATAATAGCTCTTTTTCGGCGTTTAAAAGTCTCTTTTACCCTCAAAAATATCATTCTAAGGTAATTTTAAGGCCCTCAGCAGAGGGCCTTGTCCGCATTGTGTCGGATGGCTGCTTAAAGCCGATCCAAATCCATTGATGTTCCAGCCGGGATCCGGAAGTCTTTTAAAGCCGCACAGGTTGTCCGTCCGGCCGAATAGTGTTTACTCACGGTTCCCGGCGGATTATTAGCTGTTTTTCATCCTCTCTATCAAGGACTTAAGTTCTCCGGCCTGCCCGGTCAGCTCATTTATGGCCCGGGTGGATTGTCCCATCGCGTCCGCGGTGTCACCGGCAATGCGGTTTATTTTTTCAACGCTCCGATTGACCTGTTCGCTGGTGGAGGATTGCTCCTCCGTGGACGTGGCGATAGAATTTATCTGGTCAGCAACCTCCTGGGACAGCTGGACGATATTTTCCAGTGCCTCTCCGGATCTGTTAACCAGTTGAGTGGCTTCCTCCACAGCCTGGACAGCTTTGTCCATACCCTGGATATTATCCTTGGCCCCCTGCTGAATGGTAGTAATGGACTCCCCTACCTCCTTGGTGGCGCTCATGGTCTTTTCAGCCAGTTTGCGCACTTCATCGGCAACAACGGCAAAGCCCCGTCCGGCATCCCCGGCGCGGGCGGCTTCAATGGCCGCGTTGAGCGCAAGCAGATTGGTTTGATCCGCAATGTCGTCGATAACATTCATGATGCTGTCGATCTGTTGGGCCCGGTCTCCAAGACCGTCCAGGCTCTCCTTGACTGTAGAGGACATCTCCTGGACCCGGGCGATGGACTTGATTGACTCATCCACAATCCTGGCTCCTTCCCCGGCTTCATTCTTGGCTTTGTTGGCCCCGTCCGCAGCATTGGAAGCATTTTTGGCCACTTCCAGGACTGTGGCGTTCATCTGCTCCATGGCCGTGGCTGTTTCCGTGATCCGCTGCTTTTGATCCTCCGCGCCCTGGGTGGAATGTTTTACCTGGGAGGACAATTCCTCTGAAGCTGAACCCACCCTGCCGACAATGCCTTCAAGTTGCGCCGCCGCCTGGGTTTGGCCTTCGGTCCGGGCCGTTTCGGCCTGCTCCCTGGCTTCATTGGCCTCTTTGATAGCCCGGCTTGCTTTTTCCGATTCACGCACTGCTTCAGCGGTCTTGGCTTCACTTTCTTTGATCATTTTTTTCAGATTGGCCACCATCTTATTCAAGGACTCGGCCAACACCCCGGTTTCATCGGTACTTTTTATGTTCAGGGTTTCATCCAGATTCCCATCCGCGACGCTGGAAGCAAAGGTTGTGGCCGCAACTATACGGCGGGCCAGAGTCCTGGCCAGGAAAAAGCCGACCAGCAGCATAAGGCCGCCAATAAGCAGGGTAACCCACAGGATGGAGAAAAGGACCGCATTCTGGGCACTTTCGATTATTTCCCTGTCCGTTCCCAGAAAATACATCCCCGCGGTTTCTCCCTGCAGATCAACAAGGGGCCAGTAAGCGGTGTCATACCAGCGGCCGAGAATTTTATTTCTGTCCAGAAAGGTTTTTGAGTTGGTAAGTACGGTTTTCGTAACCTCGGGATTGGTCATTTCCGTACCCACGACCCTTTGTCCGTCGCGTCTGATGGTCGTGGAAAGCCTGGTATCTCCCTGAAATATGGTGGCCTCGACCCCGAGTTTTTTCCGGATAGCATCCACAAATATATTGGATTCAAAGCTCATTCCCAGGGTGATTACGCCCACGACTCTTTCAAAAATCCTTACAGGATGCCCGGCCAGCAGGCTCAGTCCCGCCTCACCAAGGTTTTCCACCCCGGCAACGGATTCTCCTTTCAGGGCCCGGCTGACATTTTGTTGGGACAAGACGGTGTCTCCGCTGACCTCGGAATGCCCCCGGAATATCACCTCGCCATTTTTGTCGGTAAAGGTCACGAGATTGATGTCTCCGGCCTGCATCAGCTCCTCGGCATATTTGGCAAGTTCTTTTGCATTGCCGGAATAGACGGCTGAAGCAAGCTGGGGGTTCTTGGCCGCGCGGGCGGTTGTTTCCAGATAATAGGCCTCCTTTGCTTTTATCTCATGTCTCATGGCCGACTGGAAATTTTCAATATTCTTTACAGACTCTTGATCAAAACCATTGCTCACAAAATGTTTGGTAGTGAAAAACACCGTTATACCCAGCAGCAGCACGCTTGCTGCAACCATACCCAATAATTTCCAAAAGATTGAAATGCGCATTGTCCTCTCAATTTGTTATAACGATTGAATGTTGGTTTTATTAAGTATTGCACTGGCTCCGTTTACAGATTCCACGCCCCGGCAATCGCCTGGGCCAGCTTTTGGGTGTTACCTGATTTGGAATAATATAAAAGCAGTATCTGCATAGTAATAACCTCCAAAAACATCATTTTTATCCGGCATCCCGTTGCCCGTATCCGAAACCGCTATGAACAGCCGAGCTTCCTTGCCATAGCGGTGCTGCGGATGCAAGTTTAGGCTTATACCTTTCCTGATGCCGGATGCGGTCAGTCCCGAAGCGCCCGAGAAAAGGAATTTGCGAACGGTCGGTTAAACAAGAGATTTGAACTTTTCCTTTCGGGTTGCTACTAAAATCTCAAAGATAAAGGAGGAAGAGTGAACAAGAAAATTGCCTTGAGCCTCGTGGCCGGGCTGGCTTTTGTCCTGGCCGTAAGCACCTATTACCATTTTAGGACCGAGTCCGTGCAAGTTTCCGAGTCCGCGGAAAAAGCAAAGGCTAGCGAACGCAGCCTTCCGCTGGACGCGCACATGACCGAATCCTACACTGATGATCTCCCGGGACTTTTGCAAAAAAGATACATTCGGGTTTTGACGACGCTTAACCGGACCAATTTTTTCGTCTCCGACGGGCATCTGGTCGGCTTTGAGTATTCCCTGCTCAAAGGGTACGAAAAATTTCTCAACTCCGATATCCACAAGAAAAATCTGCAGGTCGTTCTGGAATTCATCCCCGTGGCCAGGGACGAGCTTATTCCCAAGCTAAAAAACGGCTACGGGGATATTGCCGCAGCCGGGCTAACCATAACCCCGCGCAGGCAAAAGCGGGTTGATTTCACCGACCCTTACTTGCGGGGCGTTTCCGAGGTCGTGGTTACCCGGGCCAAGGGTTCACCCCTGAAAGATATCCGGGACTTGAGCGGCAAACGAGTCGCGGTGCGCAAAAGCAGCAGCTATTATCAGAGCCTGAAGCGTGTGAACGATGAATTCCGGGAGCAGGATCTGGACCCGGTTGAAATCGTTGCCTTGAGCGAGGAGCTGGAAACCGAGGATATCCTGGAGATGGTCAATTCCGGGGCTCTTGAAATCACGGTGGCGGACGGGCATATCGCCGAGGCCTGGAAAGAGGTGCTGGAAAATATCGCGGTGCATGAGGATTTGCAGCTGCGCAAAGGGGGCGAGATCGCCTGGATGGTTCGTAAGGATAACCCCAAGCTCAAAAAAAGTCTGAACCGGTTTCTGCACACGCACAAGGAAGGCACTCTGCTCGGGAATATCTATTTCCGCCGTCACTATAAGAATGCCGACGCCTTGAGGGACCCCACCGATCTGGAAAATTGGGATAAACTGCGCAAATACGAAAATATCATCCGCAAATACGCGGATAAGTATGATTTTGACTGGCTGCTCATTCTGGCCCTGGCTTTTCAGGAGTCCGGGCTGGACAATTCCAAAAGAAGTCATGCCGGAGCTGTCGGCGTAATGCAGATCCGTCCCTCAACCGCCGGGGATCCGAATGTCGGGATTGAGGATATCAGCGAAGTGGAAAACAATATTCACGCCGGAGTGAAGTACCTTGATTTTCTTCGCGACCGTTATTTCAGCGCGGAGGATATCCGGCCCCGGGACAGGGTGCGCCTGGCCCTGGCCGCCTACAACGCCGGCCCGGCCAGAATACGCCGGGTGAGGGCTCTGGCCGAAGAGATGGGGCTTGATCCCAACAAATGGTTCAGGAACGTGGAGCTCGCGGCCTTGCGGGATATCGGCCAGGAAACCGTGCGCTACGTGAGCAATATAAACAAGTATTACGTCCTGTATCAGTCCCTTGTGCGCTAGCTGGTTTCCATCCGTAAATGACCCTTTTTCGGTTTAACCGCGTCAATTTTCGTAATTATTCGATCACGTATTGGGATACGCTCGCTCATAATTACTCAATTTCCTTGTTAAACAGAAAAAAATCTCATTTCCGAATTGGAAACCTGTCATTTCTAAATCCGAAAATTTTTGAATTTCCGGATAAGAACTAGCAGGCCGCTCTAAATCTCCCAATGGAGGCAAAGCTGCAAAAAGTTCAAACTCTAAACCCTGCACTTGGAATTTTTGAACAGCCTGCTTAATAAGGACTTTTTCAACACGCTGTTAGGGCGGCAGGTTCTGATTTATGGGTTCGTCTCAAGAATCTGTGCAATTGAAAACCTTTAAATTCAGTTGGTTCAGTATTTTTTGCTTGACAGGAATAGATTGAAATAATATCAATAATGATAATGGTTCTTGTTAGTGGTTGACTGGCAGGGAACCTAATATCCATCTCCATCCGATAAAGGGTGGGGTCTTCATTGCCGAGCCCGAATGACAATGTGCATAAGCCCGGCAAGCAACCTTCAGGCAAAGGAGAACACCATGCAAAGCAACGATCGCAAACCGACCACCAATGATGCGGGAATTCCCGTATCCAGCGACGAATATTCGCTGACCGTTGGACCGGACGGTCCCATTCTGCTGCAGGATCATTATCTGATCGAGCAGATGGCCAACTTCAACCGGGAGAGGATCCCGGAACGCCAGCCGCACGCCAAGGGCTCCGGGGCTTTCGGGCATTTTGAGGTCACCAAGGACGTAAGCGCCTATACCAAGGCGGCTGTTTTTCAGCCGGGGGTTACGACCGACACCTTGATTCGTTTTTCCACAGTGGCCGGAGAGCGCGGCAGTCCGGATACCTGGCGCGACCCGCGCGGCTTTGCCCTTAAATTCTATACCAGCGAAGGCAACTTCGACCTGGTGGGCAACAACACCCCGGTATTCTTTATCCGCGATCCCATGAAATTCCAGCATTTCATCC
>CAZTKE010000053.1:0-7060 GCA_964614055.1 uncultured Desulfovibrionales bacterium
TCCAGGGCGTCTTCCGTATCCAATACGGCAAAGGCCACAAAAAGGCACAGGCCGGTGGAGTCCACCGCGGCCGTGGCTATCTGCAGGGCCTTGGATGTGTCCACATTCCCTCCCTTGCACAGGGGGTCAATGTCTCCGCCCACCTTGAGTATGTTCTGGCACACTGCGTAGCCCGCGGTGTGGTCCGCGCCCATGGTGGAGGTGGCATAAGTCACTCCCACGCCCTTGACCGACCTGGGATCATAGGCGGGCAGGGCCTGGCGCTTGACCACGGGAACTCTGTCCACGCCCAGGGCCTCGCCGGTAAAGGCGGCTCCGTTGCCGATGATCCGGCCCAGATAGTCCTTGGGATCTCCGGTCCTTTTGAGGAGCTCCAGGGCGGCGGGACCGTCGCCCCAGTCAACCACACCCTTTTCCATGGCCACGGCAATGGTGTTGCCCATCTCGATGGTGTCCAGGCCGATGTCGTCACAGGCCCGGTCCATCTGGGAGATTACATCCAGATCCTTGATGGTGGTGTTGGCCCCGAAGGCCCAGATTGTCTCGTATTCAAAGCCGGAAGTTACGTACTTACCCTCCTTGTCGCGGAATTCCTGGGAGCACTGGATAACGCAGCCCGGATGACAGCCTTCCTTGGCCACGCCGCCTCTTTCGTTTATGAGCTCCACCATGTGCTCGCCGCTTATGTCCTGGGCGAATTCAAAGCGGCCTTCGCGGAAGTTTTTGGTGGGCAGGGCCCCGGCTTCGTTTATGATATTGATCAGAATGGAAGTGCCGTAGCTGGGCAGTCCCTGTCCGGTGACCGGATGATCGGTAAGTATTTTGGCCCAGCGTTTGGCCGCATCCCGGAAGGCGTCCTTGTCCGCCATTTCCGGGGCCTTGCATCCGCTGTCGTCCACGACCACGGCCTTGATTTTCTTGGAGCCCATGAGCGCACCCAAACCGCCGCGTCCGGCCGCCCTAGAGGGTCTTCCCCTGGGATCGGTGAACTGGATCGAGGCCCCGAGAAGGAGGTTCTCCCCGGCCGGGCCCACGACCATTATCCCGGCGTCGGAGCCGTATTTCTGGGTCAGTTTGTCCACGGAATCGTAGGTGCCCAGCCCGGCCAGTTCCGGAGCGGACTCGATTTTGACCGTGTCCTTGTTGATAAAGATGACCGCGGGATCGGCGTCCTCTTCCGGCTTGTCCTCCAAGATTAGTCCCAAAATATCCAGTTTGGCCATTTTCTGGGAGAAAACTCCCCCGGAATTGGATTCCTTGATACCCTTGGTCAGGGGAGACTTGCCGCCCACAGAGATACGGCCGGAATTGGCCGCGATTGTTCCGGTCAAGAGGCCGGCTGCGGCGATCAGCTTGTTGTCCCCGCTCAAGGGGTGACAGGTGGGAGGTACTTCGTTGCGGATAATCCTGGATGTCAGGGCCCGGCCGCCGAGTCCGGCGTAATCTCCGTCAGCCTCCTCAAACGAGGAAGTCTTTTCTCGAGTATTGATGCGCAATATCCTGGCCATAAACGCCTCCTTATAAAAAAATTTTACAGGTATGATAGTAATTCTAACTTACATTCTTTAAATCAAATAGTGCAATCTGCAAAAAATGCAATGCGGGTTGTTATGTCTTTGTAGCCATAGTAGTTTAAGGAGGAGGGGAGGTAAATGGTCCGTAGATAATACGCACCGGTATCATAAGGTTCCCCGGGCAGGGCAAAGCAGATGTGATTTTTGCAGTATGCTTGTGTGTTTGTTTTCAGGAGATCAGATCCAGGATGTCCGCAGAGGATATCCCCCATAGGTATTGGTCTATATCAATGGATTCAAGCACGGCAGACACCTCTTCTTTGTTGTGCCTTACCCCCTGCAGGCGGCTGGAGAGCTCGGATATATCCCGTTTGCCGAAAAAATCCCCGTAAAACAGGGCTTTTTGGATAATTCCCCGGCGGACGTTAAGCACCAGTTCCACGGTTCCTCCGCTGGTGCGAATTTTTTGGCAGTGGGTGTAGGGCGGGGTGGTGCCGAAGTTCCATTCCCAGGTGGAATATTTTTCTTCGCGCAGGGTGTAGATAGCTTTTTCCTGCTCCCCGGATAGCTCGGCTGTCCGGCTTTTTTCATTTACTTCCCCGACTGTTTTTAAGAGCCTGGATATAAATTCCTCCGCGGTCATGGGAGTCGGCAGGTGAGGCTTTATATTCGTTACCCGCCTGCGCACCGATTTGACCGCCTTGTCCCGGAACTTTAGCTCGTCCGGCCGGAGGGCTTTACTCAGATCGTCTACGTTGGAATCAAAAAGCAGGGTGCCGTGGTGCAGGATGTTGTCTTTCCAGATATGCTGGGCGTTACCGGATATTTTCTGGCCTTTTATGGCCAGGTCGTTGCGGCCGTCGAATTCGGCGGGCACGCCCATTTCGTTCAGGGCCCGGAGCACGGGGCGGGCAAAGTGTTCAAAATCCAGGCTGGACGAGGTCCGGTTGCGGGAAATCAAAGTGAAATTGATATTGCCCAGATCGTGGAAAACCGCTCCGCCTCCGGAAAGGCGGCGGACTACAGGAATCTCGTAATCCCGGATGTATTCCTCGTTTATTTCCGCCCGGGCGTTTTGGTTGCGGCCGATTATTACCGAGGGTGGGTTGCGCCACAAAAGAAAGTATTCCCGGTCTTCATTTTTGAGCAGGTATTCCTCGGCTGCCAGGTTGAAATAAGGATCGGTTATGGTGTTGTGGATGCAAAACATTTTTATACTTTCCCGGTTTTTAAGGGATCAGGTTGCGGTTGTTTTTATCGGCCCGGCCACGAACTTGTTGTAATAGGCCAGAAGCAGGCAGGTCATGGGCAGGGCGATCAAAAGGCCGAGTATGCCCAGAAGCTTTCCCCAAACGGAAAGGGATAAAAGGATCATGGCCGGGTTGAGCCCCATGCTTTTGCCCATGATTTTGGGAATCAAAAATCCGTCCTGGGCAACCTGGGCCACGGCAAAAACAATGCCGGTCGCCCCGAGGACGAACCAGAAGCCGGCCCCGGTTTCCAGGCAGTGCAGAACAATAACTAGGAGTGTGGGGATGGCTCCCAGAAGCTGCAGATAGGGAACCATGTTCAAAAGCCCGATAAAAAGGCCGAGTATAATGGCCATGGGCAGGCCGATGATGGAAAACCCCACCGCGAATATTACCCCGACAATGAAGGCGATCAGGGCCTGACTGCGGAAGTAGCGGTTCATATGCCGGTTGAAGTCCTGGATGAAATTGACCACTTCTTCCCTGTTTTTGCGGGGAAGCATGTTCTGCCAGGAGTTGCGCAGTTTTTCATAGTCCAGAAGCAGGAAAATTAGATAAAGGATGATTATAAACAGCCCTATTATGCCTAAGAGCAGGTTGGCTGTGCCGGTTAAGAGCTGCCACATGCCGGGCAGGATCTTTTGCGCCGCCTGTTGCATCATTTTCCATGTATCCTGCTCCCGCAGAAAAGAGGTGATTTTTTCCTGAGTCAGATAATCCCGGGCGATTCCCCATATCTCGGCCGGAATTTGTTCTCTGGCCCGGGCCTGAAAGTCGGTGTCCTGGACAAATTTGGCCAGAAGCGCGGTTATATGGTTTATTTCCTGGATTATGAGCGGAATCACCAAATATAGAATAAAGGTCCCCAGGCCGCTTAGTACAAGCAGGGTGAGCAATACTGCGGCCGGCCTGTTTTTAATTTTTTTCTGGGCGAACAAAACCAGGGGGTTTATCAGGTAGGCCAGAAGAAAGGCGATCACAAAGGGGATGAGCACATCGCTCAAGTAGCCCAGGACCCGTATCCCGGCCCAGATAAGCAGGGCCCAGAACAGCCAGCGGGCTATGGAGTTTAAATCCGGTTTGCTCTCATTCATAAAGGAATGCATAACTCCTGCTCTTGCATGTGGCAAGAGGCAAGGGGCGGGTTGTTTCTTGCCAGCAGGGGGAGTATTTGCTATCGAAACAAAATGAACTAAAATGAAAATCAAAACCTGTCCGGGTGCTGTTTCCGTACAGGTCAAAATGCGGCACCCCGTTTTTTTAAAGCGGGGCCTAGCGGGCGTAAATTATGAGCGATACAACTGAATCCAGGCAATTGTTTTTGCACGGCTTTTCTTCTCATCCTGTTCCCTTTGCCCACCTTGTAAACAGGATCCCCTACAGCGTGGCCCTGCTGAATACTTCCAGGCGGGTGGTTTTCATGAACCGGGCCATGGAGGCCCTGAGCGGCTTCTCCCTGCAGGACGTGCAGGGCCTGCCCTGCAGACATGTTTTTCGCAGCAGTCTGTGCGGGCAGAAGTGCCCGTTGCGGGACATGCATGTGGATACGGAACCAGTATGCCGGGAAGGGGATATAATCGAACGCAACAGGGAGCGAGTCCCCCTGCGGATCAGCTTCTCTCCGGTAAAGGATGAACAGGGTGATCTGGCCGGGTGGATGGAATGTTTCGAGGACCTGAGAAGTGCCCGGGGCGGGGAATCAATAAGCGGCGATGCCTACAGTTTCGGTCCCTTGATCGGACACAGCCCGCAAATGGAGCATATTTTTCAGATGCTTCCGGGGATAGCCCATACTGATTCCTCCGTGCTTATTACCGGAGAAACCGGAACCGGAAAAGACGTTTTGGCGGAAATGGTCCATCAGCATTCGGAACGGACCAAGGGGTCCTTTGTGAAGGTGAATTGCGGGGCCCTGCCGGAAAGCCTTCTGGAGTCGGAGCTGTTCGGGCACCGCAAGGGGGCCTTTACCGGGGCCACGGAAAACAAGCCGGGCAGGTTTAAACTGGCCCACAACGGGACCTTGTTTTTGACCGAAATAGGGGATCTGCCCTTAACCCTGCAGGTGAAACTCCTTTCTTTTCTGGACGATCACATAGTCTATCCCCTGGGCAGCACCAAAGGAGTGTATGTTGACGCCCGAATCATTGCGGCCACGCATTGCAATCTGCAGGCCATGGTCCAGGAGGGCAGGTTCCGCCAGGATCTGTATTTCCGGCTCAATGTGGTGCGCATGCGCTTGCCTCCTCTGCGGGAGCGGGAAGGGGATGTGGATCTGCTTTTGGACCATTTCCTGGCGGTTTTTTCCCAGAGATTTCAAAAAGAGATAAAGAAATTCAGCCGGGAATGCCGCGATTTTCTGCTTAGATATCCTTATCCCGGTAATGTGCGTGAATTGCGCAATATTGTTGAGTTCGCGGTCAATATCTGCCGGGGAGCGATGATAGAACCGGATCATCTCCCGGTTTACATATTCGAACGTCTCCCGGATTTGGAAAAGCCGCGGCATGAAGAGGAAGGTCCGGGGAGGGCCGAGCACAACCTTGCTCCACCACCCTCTCCGGATGCCTCCTGGCCGGAGATTGAAAGGCAGATGATCGTGAATGCCTTGTACAATTCCGGCGGCCGCAAAAATAGGGCTGCGGAGATCCTGGGCTGGGGGCGTAGTACCTTGTGGCGCAAAATGAAACAATATGGGATAAGTTAAAGAGACAAAATAAAACGCAATTTTGGATTAATAGACTCAGTAAAAAGGCTTTGTTTTTTAAGTGCCTATAAATAATGGCTAAATCTTTGGGTCTAAAGAGGGGAAAATATGGCAAAGATTTTGATACCCTTATATGGAGAAGAAGTGGCCCCGCGTTTTGATCAGGCTACCGAGGCCTGGGTTGGATGGGTTGAAGATAGGGGCAGGGTGAAAAAGGAGAGGATTCTGTTACTGGCCCAAAGCTCGGCCGAGGAAATGTGCCAGCTGGTTATAAGCGAAAACATAGAAGCCGTGATCTGCAACGCAATCGAGGACCAATATTTTGATTATCTGCAATGGAAGAAAGTAAGGGTGATAGATTCGGTTATTGCCACCATGCAGCAGGCCCTGATCGCATTCGCCCGGGATGAGCTGGTTCCGGGGAGTATCCTTTTTCGTGAGTAGCCGGATAGCCAAGCTTATAGGAGTGTCTGTGGCGTCTGGATATATATTATCCCCTATCCCAGAGAAAGATCATGCGGAGAAAAAATAAAAAATTTACGCGCCGTGTCGAAGAGCTGAAATCAGATGGTTAAGATGCATATTGAATTTTGAGGCCCAGATTTTTCCAAGGGAATAGTATGATAACCCAAATGAAATGAAAATATTAGAAAAAATATATTCCCTTCCGGAGCAAATGGCGGAGGATCGCTACGGCAAGTTGCGCCGGAACATGGCTTTGGGCATGTTTTTGGTTGCTGTGGTTCCTCTGAGCATTATGCTTCTCATAAATTATTATCAATACAAAAGCACCATAAAAAACGAAGTGGTCAACCAACTTTGTGTTTTGGAAAACAAGGCCAAGCATTCCTTTGAGCTTTTTTTGCAGGAGCGTCTCAGTGCTGTTAAGTATATTGCCAACGCCTATACAGTGGGAGAACTCCAGGACAAATCCAAGCTGCGCAGCATTTTTTATACCATGCAGCAGAATTTTGGGGGATTTGTCGATCTCGGCCTTATCAGTCCCGGAGGCACTCAGGTAAACTATGTGGGTCCGTACGATCTGGAAGGAAAAAATTATGCGGATACTGAATCCTATCAGGAAGTACGTATTCACGGGACATATATAAGCGATGTTTTCCTCGGATTCCGGAAATTCCCGCATCTGGTCATAACCGTGGAGCGCAAGGATCCCAGTGGACAGAACTGGGTTTTGCGGACCTCAATCGATATCAAGACCTTCAATGAAATCATTGCTTCCATGGGCCTGGAGGCCAACAGCGATGCCTTTTTGCTGAACAAAAAAGGCGTTCTCCAGACTCCATCCAAGTTTTACGGCAATGTCCTGGACCCTTGCCCGCTGGATATGCCTCCCATGTCCTTCCAGCCCAGGATTCAAGAGTTGACAGATCCGGAGGGGCGGAAGGTCATCCTTTGCTATGTATATTTTTCCAAGCTGGAGTTTGTCCTTTTTATAGTCAGGGAGCGGGGGCAGCTCCTGCAGTCCTGGTACGCCTTAAAGGGCAAGATGCTGGCTGTTTTTCTTTTTAGCGTGATAGTCATAGCCGTGGTCATATTCCGCTTGACCGGGTTCATGGTCCGCAAAATAAAGT
>CAZTKE010000053.1:7160-9401 GCA_964614055.1 uncultured Desulfovibrionales bacterium
AATCATGTTTTGAAGGAAGTTTTGGGGTTTTTGGAAAAAGAGGCTGAAGACCGCAATGTCCGGATTGAGCTGAATCTGGCCGAGGATCTGCCCAAGATACATTCCGACCTGGGTCAGCTGGAGCAGGTTTTCTTGAATCTGCTCAGCAACGCCCTTAACGCGGTTGAGGACAATACAGGGCAGGTGGAAATACATACCTGCCAGTCGGACGATCAATATATTGCCGTGACTATTGAGGATAACGGATGCGGGATGTGCGAGGAAATCCAGAGGCACATTTTCGAGCCCTTTTTTACCACCAAAAAGGAATACGGCACAGGTCTGGGGCTTTCCATCACCTACGGCATTGTTTCCAAACTGGGCGGAGAGATTAAAGTAAGCAGCGAAGAGGGCCAGGGTTCGGCCTTTAGCATCTATTTACCGATTAACGCATAATAAAACCGGAGCATAAAGTTTAAATGAAAATACTGCTTGTTGATGATGAACAGGAATTTACAGGGACCTTGTCCGAGAGACTCAGCCTGCGCGGCTATGAAGTGCAGGCCGCGGATAACGGTGAAGAGGCCTTGCAGCTCCTGGAAAACGACCTTCCGGACGTGGCTGTTCTGGATCTGAAAATGCCCGGTCAGGGAGGGATAGAACTTTTGAAGCGGATAAAGTCCATGTATCCGGAGCTCCCGGTCCTTCTTCTGACCGGCTATGGATCCACCCAGGAGGGCATCAAGGGCATGCAGCTCGGAGCCGCGGACTATCTTCTAAAACCCTTGAATATAGAAACTTTTATCCTCAAACTAAAAGAAGCAGTTGGGGCTTGACCGGCTGCCGGCTTCATTTCCTGGCCGCATTCGCTCCCAAGCGAATTTTTGGGGTACGGGTTTCTTAAAATCCGTTTGGCGGGTAGAATCCCCGGAATAGTGGCGGTTGTTGACCGCCGGATTTAAAGCGGCAGGCTTTTTACCTCTTCGATCTCCTCCTCCAGACGTTTTTGATACCCTGAGGCCAGGTTGCTGTTTTGCATGATCATGTCCAGCTGCCGGGTATGTATTATGAGATGGCCCAGGATCCTCAGGCGCTGCAGCAGATGCTCCGCACTGTAGTTGTCCATCCTGGCCGTTAATGAATCCCCGTCCAGACGTGTCTGGAATCCCTGCTTTTCCAGAAGCCGACTTATGAGTTGAGCCCGGCTAACGCGGCGGAAATGATCCGCTGCCCCTCCCTTGAACTGGAAGCGGATGTAGTTTTCCCGGATCCTTTCTCCGGTGAGCGCTTCCACAGTGGAGAAATGAAAACCGAAACGGGAAAATAGATTGCAGAACTCGTCGGAGATCATAAAGTAGTTTTTGGCCTTGAGATTGGTGGCTGCTGTTTCGTTCAGTTCCGGATTGATTGTCGCCTGGTAGAACACCGAGGCCAGCCCTTTGCGGTCCATTCCCGGAGGTCCTTGCCAGGGGACAGCGGTTATTCCCCGCCACAGGGCGAGCATGGGCGGGGACTGGATGTCATCCAGGTGTACATAGTCCCCGGTGTGCTCCTCGCGCAGGCCGTTGTCCAGATCCAGGACCCACCACTGCATGGGCACGGTGGTTTTCAATTGCTTTCCCGCCCTGGGGGAGAACTGGTGTTTCATCCCGAATTCAAACATTTCCTGCACTGATTTTTCATGCGCGAAACGGGTGATATCATGCAGGGTGCGGCAATTGGGGGCCTTAAAATCCTCAGAGTCCGGATCGAGCAGGTACAGGGGCAGAATGTGCTTGCTCATTTCCTGCAGGAGATTGTAAACGGGCGTTCCCTTAATCGGGCATGGCTTTGCCGGCCGGCCCAGCAAAAGTTCTTCTATTTTGCCCTCAAATATGCGGCATCTGTCCGCGTCCACCGTGATATCCTTCCCCCCGGGCAGCATCTCCGTGGCCTTCTCCAGTCCGAAAATAGCCGGGACTCCGAACTCCCGGGCTATATTGGCCAGATGTCCGGCAACGCTCCCGTGCTCTGCGATCACCCCCCCCGGCCCGGGCCAGTACCGAGGCCCATTTGGGCAGTGACTTGGAGGAAACCAGGATGCCGTTTTCCGGAAAGGACATAAGATCGTCGTCTTCCTCCACCTGAACCACGGTTCCGTAGCCCACGCCCGGACTGGCGCTCAGGCCTCCGCTAACCAGGGGGTCGGTGGAGAGCTGCAGGTCCTCCCCGGGGGCTTCCCGCCTGGAAAGGGGTCTGGTCTGCAGAAAAACAAGCCGGCCC
>CAZTKE010000054.1:0-9370 GCA_964614055.1 uncultured Desulfovibrionales bacterium
AGTTCAAACTCTAACGTATGTCTAAATACGCTGCGACCTTGAACTTTTTTTGCTCCTTGCACTTGGAATTTTTGAACAGCCTGCTTGATAAGGACTTTTTCAACACGCTGATAAATTGGTTTTCAATTTTTGGGGAAAATTACTGAATTTCCCGGCGTGTTTTGGGTTGCTTTAGTGAGTTTGCTTTTTTGTCCAGCCCACACAGATTAAAGGAGAATATATGTCCGAGGATAGAAACGTGTATCTGCAGGTTGTGGAGATTGAAAAGGCCTTGGCCCGGGTGGAGGAGAGCATTGATCTCCAGGGCCTGGTCAAAACCGAGCTTATCCCGGCCCAATCCGCGGCGCATCGGGTGACCGCGGAGCCGGTGTGGGCCAAACTGTCCTCTCCGACTTATCACAGCGCGGCCATGGACGGAGTGGCCCTGCGGGCCGAGGACACCTTCAAGGCCCGGGAGGGGCGGCCGGTAACCCTCTCCCCGGACCGGGATTTCAAGTGGGTGAATACCGGGGCTCCCCTTCCGCGGGACACCGACGCGGTAGTCATGATCGAACACGTGCACATCCTGGATTCCGGGGAAATCGCCCTGGAGAAGCCGGCCTTTCCCTGGCAGCACGTGCGCAGGATCGGCGAGGATATCGTGGCCTCGGAACTCCTTTTCCCCCAGAACCATGAAATAACCGCCTATGACGTGGGCGCGCTTCTAACCGCCGGGATATGGGAAATACCGGTTCTGGAAAAAGTGTGCATCGCCTTTATCCCCACCGGGGACGAGGTGGTGGATTTCGTGAAAAAGCCCATCCCGGAGGCCGGGCAGGTGGTGGAGAGCAATTCCCAGGTCCTGGCTTCAATGGCCCGGGACTGGGGAGCGGACTTCAGGCGCTATTCCCCGGTGCCAGATGATGAAAACAGAATCGGCGAAGCCGTGGACCGGGCCGCGCGGGAGGGGGCGCATATAGTTGTCCTTGGCGCGGGCTCATCGGCCGGAAGCAAGGATTTTACCCGCAAGGTCATGGAAAAAAAGGGCCAGGTCGTAGTGCACGGGATAAAGGCCATGCCCGGCAAGCCCACTGTACTCGGGTGCAGCACGGAAAATATCCTGATCGGGGCCCCGGGTTATCCGGTGAGCTCCATTATATGCTTTGAGCGCATCCTGCGCCCGCTTGTATTCAAGCTGCAGCGCCGGGTGGCTCCGGAGCGGGACCGGGTGGAGGCGGTTTTGACCCGCAGGGTGGCTTCCCGCCCGGGCATGGAGGAGTTTGTCCGGGTCGCCTTGGGCCGGGTAAAGGACAGGTTCGTGGCCACGCCTCTGCCCCGGGGGGCGGGGATGATAACTTCCATGACCCAGGCCCAGGGCATGGTTTCGGTTCCTGCCGATGCCGAGGGTCTGGAGGAACACACCCGGGTGGGGGCCGAGCTTTTGGTCCCGCAGAAGGAAATCGAGCGCACCCTGGTGGTGGTGGGCAGCCACGACAATACCCTGGACCTCTTGGCCAACGAACTCATGGGCCGGGAAGAGCCCATCCGGACCAGCTCAACGCACGTGGGCAGCCTGGGCGGACTGGTGGCCATAAAGGAGGGCAACGCCCATGTGGCCGGGACCCATCTCTTTGACCCCCAGGCCGAGGATTTCAATTTCACCTTTCTGGATCGCTATCTCCCCGGGGTCGCGGTGCGCCTTTTCAATCTGGCAGTGCGCCATCAGGGGCTTATCGTGCCCCGGGGCAATCCGAAAAAGATAAAGGGAATCGCCGACCTGCAAAGGGAGGATGTCTCGTTTATAAACCGCCAGAGGGGAGCCGGGACCAGGATATTGCTGGATTATCATCTTAAGAAAAGCGGCATAAGTCCGGACGAGGTCCAGGGGTATAAAAACGAGGAGTTTACGCACATGGCCGTGGCCGTGAATGTCTTAAGCGGCATTGCCGACTGCGGCCTGGGCATAAGCGCGGCTGCCAAGGCCCTGGACCTGGATTTCCTCCCCCTGGCCCGGGAGCGCTATGATCTGCTTGTAAGCGAGGAAGTGGTAAATGATTTCAAGGTGCGCACCCTTCTGGATCTTTTGCAAAAGGACCGGATAAAGCAAAAGATCGAGGACCTGGGAGGATATGAGACCGGGCTTACCGGCCGGGAAATGCGGCCCGGGCAGGGGCTTTCCGAATAGGGGTTAGTCTCAAGAACCTGTGCAGAACATTATATTAAATCCGGCACTCAACACCTATTGAGTGTCGGGGATCAAAAAAGGGCGGTGGACAAAAAACCGGTGATCTGACCGGCTATTATTCCCGCTCCGAGAAAGTCCCCGTTTATACCATCTTGTTTTCTAGCGGTGGCCTGCAGTCCGAACAGGCAGAAAAAAAGGACTACCCCGGCGGTTATAACGCTTGCCGCTCCGACCAGAAAGAGCCCCAAAAGGGCGGTGCCAGCGCAGGCAAGGACGGTCAGTTTGAGTCCGGCCCCGCGCACGAACATCCGTCCCATTCCCGGCCGGGCCAGCTCCCGGCCGGTAAAGACCAGAATCACGGGCACGAGCCGGCCCAGGATCATGGCCCAGACAACCGCGGTCCAAACCGCACCCCCGGCGGAAAAAAGGATGATTTCCCCGCTTATGCCCAGGACAATGCCTACGGTCCCGAACACGCCGATGCGGCTGTCCTTGAGTATCTCCCAGAATTTCTCCCCCCGGGCATTGCTGCCCACCGCGTCCCAGAGGTCGGCCCAGCCGTCCCAGTGCAGCCCCCGGGTCAGGTACACCTCCAGGATGATTACCATCCAGGCCAAAACCAGCGGGGGTACTGCATCCGGCAAAATGCACAAAGGGAGGCTCAAGAAAAATCCCAAGACCAGTCCGCAGGGCACAAACCAGGCAAGCGTCCCGGAGAAATCCGGGTCCCTCATTTCCGGGACCGGACCCAGCCGGGTCAAAAAAGACAGGCAGATACGCAGATTGTGTATGTGTTTCATGCGCAGGGGGTAAATACTATTTCCTGCCCGGGCTCAAGCCCCAGCTCCCGGGCGGCGTTTTTCTGGTTCAGGGCCAGTTCCAGAAATCCCTGGCTGCCAGCCAGGATTCCCAGTTCATCCCCGCTTAGTTCCCCGTAGAAGTTCGCCGGGGAAATATTCCGCCCGGCCAGTTTGTACCGGGTAAAATCCACGGATTGTAACCGCTCATCTCCAGGTCCAAGGTTTAAAACAGCGTTTCCGAAACGGTCCACGTGCAAAACCAGGCAGTTAATCTGGTTCTCCCGGATATCCGGGGTCATCCGGCGGTCGATTACCAGTTCTTCCGGATTCAGAGATTTTCCCAGTTCGGCCGGGTCGGTGCCGGCGGCCAGGGCGGCCGCGGCCGGGGCGAAAATGTCCCGGCCATGAAAGGTGGAGCTCACTCCCGGGGGAGTTCTTATTTGCAGGCATTCCTGGGCCTTTGTCCGGGCGAGGGCCAGGGAGACAAGGCCGTTGTCTGGGGCCAGCACCCAGCGGTTTTTCATGCGCAAAAGCACGATGCGCCTGTTCGAGCCCACCCCCGGGTCCACCACGCAGGTGAATACGCTTTCCTCCGGGGCGTGCGTCAAGCTGGAATACAGGAAAAAGCCGGCCTGCCGGGTGTTGAACGGCTGCACTCCGTGGGTCAGATCCAGCATGCGCGCCCGGGGGAAGGCCCGGAGCACGGCTGCTTTCATCTGTCCCGCATAGGGGTCGCTTAAACCGAAGTCGGTCAGAAAAAGGATTGGCGGGGGTGTTTCCTGCATGGTCATTTTAAAACCGGGGCCTTGGAGTTTGAGGTGGACTTCCTCCGGCTGATCCTTTTTGATGCCAAACTTCCGGCCCGGAGTTTTCTAGCCCCCGCCAAAGGGGGATGCTTGCCCCCTTCCGGCACTCAAATTTTTGATTTGAGTGCCGGATTTCCCCCTTTTGGCGGGGTCAAGAAAACGCACGAGCCTCTCGTTAAAAGCATCCAAAAGGATCAGCCGGAGGAAGTATAAAAAATAAAATGATATGCCGTAGAGCCTTAAAACTCAATATATTTTGCGCCTGGAAAATCCCTGGCCGATTACATTAAAGGTGTTCTCAAAGATTACAAAGGCGTGCGGGTCGAGATTAAAGACCAGTTCCTCCAGCCTTTTCAGTTGATAATTGTTGATTACGGTCATGAGCATCCTTTTTTCCCGGCCCGTATACGCCCCTTTTCCATACAGAAAGGTGGATCCCCTGTGCAGGTCCTGGGTGATTGCTTCGGCTATGGGGTCCGGGTTCTCGGTGATGATAAGGGCCATTTTGCGCTGGTTGAACATGCCCATGAAATATTCGGAAACCACGGAGGCCACGAATACGGCGGTCAGGGAGTAGAGTACCGCGTCCGTGTCCAGAAAAAGAAAACCGGCCCCGAAAATGGCCAGGGTCAAGACAAAAATGGTCTGCCCGATGCGGATATTGTATTTCTGCTGCAAGAGCACGGCCAGGATGTCCGTCCCCCCGGTGGAGCCCAGGGTGCGAAATCCGAGGCCCATGCCCGCGCCCAGAAGAGTGCCGTAGCTGAGCGCTGCCAGGAATGTGTCGTCGATGGGCAGGGTCAGGTCAATGACACCGTAAAAAAAGGAGATGGCCAGCATCCCGTACAGGCTGTAGATGACAAACCTGGGGCTTACGAACATAAACCCGATCACAAAAAGGGGCAGGTTAAGGATCAGAAACCAGGTGGTCAGGGAAAAAATGTCAGTCGTATAAACCAGGATAAGGCTTATCCCGGAGACCCCTCCGGCGATGAATTGGTGGGGCAGGCCGATGCCCTTGACCGCCACGGCGATAATAACCGCGCCTATGGTCAAAAGCCCCATGTTCCACAACGGGGAGAATGTCCATTCCTTTAGTTTCAAAAAAAATCCGATTTTGGGGTGCATTCAAGAGTCCTTGATTGTCCTTCTTGAAAAGAAGGAAAGCTGTTCATGTTCCGGGAATGGTTATGTCACAGCCGGTCAAAGGTCAACAGCCGGGGATCCCGGTTTGGCAGTCGACAGCCCGGCAAGGAATGTTTATTATATTTTTATTGCCGCATGTTTTTAAGCTTGCGGGATAAATTTTATTTGAGAGGGAAAAAATGGATTTTGAACCGATTTCCCTGCCCGGGCAGGAAGAATATTTGAATATTTTGCGTCATTGCGGGTGCACCGCCTCGGACTACAGCTTTGCCAACCTGTGGGGCTGGGCCGAGGAATACGGCCTGACCTGGGCTTTTGACCGGGAAAACGGCCTGGTGTGGATAAAACAGAACATTCCGGAGGAAATATACTGGGCTCCGGTTGGGAGCTGGGATCAGGACTGGAAAAAACTGATGTCCGGAATTCCCTCCGGAACCCGTTTTACCCGGGTGCCCGGGGAGCTGGCCCGGATTTGGACGAAGCAGCGCGGCCCGATCGAGGTGAACGACGCCGAGGATCACTGGGATTATATATATCCGGTGGAACAGTTGATCGAGCTCAAGGGCAACAAGCTGCACAAGAAAAAGAATCTCTTGAATCAGTTTTTGCGCAAGTATGATTATGAATATGTGGAGCTTGATTCCGAGTTCGTGGAAAAGGCGCTGACCCTGCAGTCGGAATGGTGTCTGTGGAAGGAATGCGAGGACTCCGAGGCCCTGGAGGCGGAAAACAAGGCCATAATCCGGGTCTTTCACGACTGGGAGGAAATCCGCGGTGTTTTCGGCGGCGGCCTGTTGGTGGAAGGGCACATGATCGCCTATACCGTGGCCGAGGAGCTGAGCCCGGAGATGCTGGTCATCCATTTCGAGAAGGGCTGCCCCCAGCACAAAGGGGTTTACCAGGCCATAAACCAGATTTTTCTTGAAAATTCCGCGTCCGGATACAAGTTTGTAAACCGGGAACAGGACCTGGGCGATCCCGGCCTGCGCAAGGCCAAGAACTCCTATCTGCCCTCGGATTTCTGCCGTAAATACGAGGTCAGGATCTAGCCGGACCCAGCATTGCAAGCTTGGAAGTGCGCAGGGGAAGGAAGGCAACAAAGAGAAACTACATGCTCATTTCCCCCTAAATCGGAGGCTATGACCGGGTGTTCCCCGCCAGGGGCGGATGACCTTTATGATTTCTCCGACTCGGAGAAATCATAAAAAAATACTTCTTCTCCGCGTCTCCGCGCCTCGAGCGAGTCTTCGAGCGGGCGAGATAAAAATAAAATTATTCCTCTTCTTCCTCGTCCCGGTAGTTGCAGCCTTTTTCCGGACAGGCCAAATGCTCCCCCCTGGCCTTGGTGTTTTTGCGCACCAGGATCGGGGAGCCGCATTCCGGGCATTTCTTGTTCACCGGAAGATCCCACAGGGCATAGGTGCAGTCCGGGTACTTACTGCAGCCGTAGAAAACCTTGCCTTTCTTGGACCCTCTTTCCACCAGTTCCCCGGAGCAGCCTTCCCGGGGGCATTTCACCCCGGTGGAAAAGGACTGGGTATATTTGCAGTCCGGATATCCGGTGCAGGCAATGAACCGGCTCCCGGTGCGCGCCTTCTTGACCACCAGGTCCTTGCCGCATTTGGGGCATGTGCCCACCTTTTCCAGTTCCTGCTCCTTGCGTTCCACCGCCTGGATATTTCCTTTTTCGTCCCGGACGAAATCCGAGGTGTATTTGCAGTCCGGATACCCGGAGCAGGCCAGAAAGGCCCCGTTTCTGCCGAATTTTACGAGCATGGTCCGGCCGCATTCCTGGCATTTTATATCCGTTTCTATCCCGGCCTTGATTTCAGCCATGTTCTCCTTGGCTTTTTCCAGGGAGGGGTACAGATAGGCGGCGAATTCGCGCAACAGTTCGCCCCAGTCCTTTTTCCCGTAGGCCACGGTGTCCAGGTCGTTCTCCAGGTTGGCCGTGAAACCGGCATCCATGAGGTGCGGGAAGTGATTGACCAGAAGATCGTTTACCGCGCATCCCAGTTCCGTGGGAGCGAACTGCCTTTGTTCGATGTGCACGTAGTTGCGGTCGGCGATGGTGGAGATAATGGTCGCGTATGTGGACGGCCGGCCGATTCCCAGTTCCTCCAGCTTTCTGACCAGGGAGGCCTCGCTGAATCTGGGGGGCGGCTGGGTGAATTTCTGTTCCTTGCTCAGCTTTTTTAGTTCCAGCTCTTCCTGTTCCTGAAGCCTGGGGAGCTGCGTGGCCTTTTCCGCGTCCTGGGTTTTGTACACGGCCAGAAATCCGGGAAAGGTTATGCGTTCTCCCTTGGCCCGCCACAGGGTCTTGCCCGCCTTTACCGTGACCACGGTGTCCCAGAATACCGCAGCCGCCATCTGGGAGGCGATGAATCTGGACCAGATAAGGGAGTAGAGCTTGAACTGATCCCCGGGCAGATAGGAGCGGATGTCCTCCGGGGTTATGGTCGGGTCCACCGGGCGTATGGCCTCGTGCGCGTCCTGGGCGGATTTTTTGCCCCGAAAGTTGCGTATCTTGGGCGGGCAATAGTCCGGCCCCATTTTGTCCTTGATCCATTCCCGGGCCGATTCCTGGGCTTCCCGGGCCACCCGCACCGAATCGGTACGCATGTAGGTGATGAGCGCGGTTGTCCCTCTGTCCCCCAGTTCCACGCCTTCATACAGGCGCTGGGCCGTGGACATGGTCCTTTTGGCGGAAAAGCGCAGTCTGCTGCTTGCTTCCTGCTGCAGGGTGGAGGTGATAAACGGGGGTTTGGGCTGGCGTTTTCTCTCCTTTTCCTGGATCTCCGCCACCCGGAACTCGGCGTCCTTGATCTCGGAATGCAGGGCCTCGGCCTGCTCCCCGGAGCCTATGGCCGGCTTTTTATCGTCCACTTTCCACAGCTCGGCCTCGAAATCCCCGCCGCTTCCGCCGAGAAGGGATTTGAACACCCAGTATTCCTCCGGGTCAAAGGCCTGCCTTTCCCTTTCCCGGTCCACAACCAGGCGCAGGGCCACGGACTGCACCCGGCCCGCGGAAAGGCCCCTTTTGACCTTTTTCCACAGAATCGGGGATATCTTGTAGCCCACCAGCCGATCCAGAATCCTTCGGGCCTGCTGGGAATTGAACAGGTTTTCGTCCAGCTCGCGGGGGTTCTCCAGGGCCTCTTTCACCGCCCGGGAGGTGATCTCGTTGAACTGGATGCGGTTTAAATTCTTGTTTTCCCCCCGGATAACCTCGGCGATATGCCAGGCAATGGCTTCGCCCTCCCGGTCCGGGTCCGGGGCCAGATAGACCTGATCGGCCTGGGCGGCCGCTTTTTTAAGCTGGGTGACGATTTTCTGCTTGCCCTTGATGGTCTGGTATTCGGGCTTAAAATCGTTTTCCTCGTCCACGCCCAGTTCCTTGACCGGAAGATCCCGGATGTGCCCCACCGAGGCCTCAACCAGATAATCCTTGCCCAGAAACTTGCTTATGGTCCGTACTTTGGCCGGTGATTCGACTATTATTAGATCTCTGCTCATGATGAGGTGGCTATATATGCTGGAGTCCTTGTTATCAAGGGTAAAAAAATAGAAGAGTTGAAAGCGTGCGTAGTCGACCTGACTTATCTCAGTTTGATCAGGCTGTGGCTCAAAAGAGCAGGTGTGGAATTCATAGCAGATTTCGCCATGCAATCCATGCGCAACCTCTCAAGCTGCCTATGCTGGCAAGGCGATAAGAAAAAGCCGTTTCGCATGATAGGAGAACCCACCCCCGACCAAGCCAAAATTGTAAAGGTTTTTGGATCCAAGAAGTATAAAAAGGGGTACTACAAACCATTTGATAATAACATCCTGTTATCAAATAGTTTTTTGGAAAATTTTACTGCTAAGTCTGAAAGTCAAGACATACTGTGCTGTATTATAGCCCTGCCTTATCTCCGCCTGATCAGGCTATGGCTGAAAAGATCCGGGCTGCAGATGAGCATTGACACGGCCATGGGGCATATGCGCCGTCTTCGTAGCTGCCTGTGCTGGCATGCCGGCAAAAAGGAACCTGTGCGGATGATCGAGGACCCTACTCCTGAGCAGGAGCAGATCCTAGCGGTATTCGGCTACAAAATAGAAGGTGGGGTCTCACAAAGATTGAAGGCGTAGATCGCTGTTATTGTTGCTTATATCCGAAAAATTGGTAGCAAAAGGTGAAAGTGCTGTCTGAAAGTCAAGACTATAACTCCGCTTAGCGGCAGTCCCATAGATATGGGACTGGACGGCGGAGGGTAAAAAAAAGTCCGTCTAGGCCGGGTTTTCGATAAAAGAGTGGTATAATTCTATGTGGCTAAATATGTGCTAAATCCAAGGAATATAAAAGGTTGAACTGGGCTAAGATAAGCCAAAATTGCAATAACAACCTGTAGAATTTTTGAATTTAAATTCTTTTTCGCACAAAAATATGTGATCTCCAGCACATTCTTTACAGG
>CAZTKE010000055.1:0-9348 GCA_964614055.1 uncultured Desulfovibrionales bacterium
GGGCAGCCTGCTCAGCCGGTGCCCCTTTCCCGGTAGAGCTTTAAGTGCCTTTGAAAAACCCAGTTCCCCAATTCTTCAACTCCCTGAACAGGATCCACTTCCTTCCATTCCACCCGTTTGCTTTTCTTGTCCTTTATCCGGCCACTGCGGACAAATTCCAGACTCACGGAAAAAAAATCCTGATCATATTGCACATGGCTGTGTTTGATCCTGGCTGCCAGGAGATAACGATCCACGCCCTTGCTCTCGTGATCAAGCCCAATATACAGAAATACATAGGGAAAGTCCTCGCGCATTTCCTCCAAGCGGGAAGAAACTTCGCGGGAAAGCCGCAGACGCGCTCCTCCCGCGGAGATATCAATAAGGCCCAGTTCCGGAATCTGGGCTTTATTTCCGCCCATGCGGGCCACCGGTTTTCCCCAGGCATCCATGCCGGGCTCAAAATCATTTCTGCCGCTGCCTGCAGCCGGCCACAGGACCAGACCTTTTATCCACCGGGTGGGCGGCTCCAGGCGCAAATGTCTTCTCTTTTGACCCAAAAGAAGACTTCTCGGGTATGTCAGGCGCAGCATGCGGATATCCTGCATATCCTCGAACCCGATTATGGGAGAAACAAAGGTGTAGAAAAGGAAATTGCTTCTATCCAGACCCACGCGGAAACTGCATTCCAGATCCCGTTTTAACCATTTGCGGGTAGGCTTTACAAAATACGGGGGCTCCAGGACTATTTCCCCTTTTTCCGCGCGATATATAGCGCAGTCAAACGGCTTGTTTCTGGGGCCGAACCTGGCCGAAATCTTGCTCCGCTGGATAACCGCCTGATCAATAATGGAAGATATTGTCTCCTGTCCGGTTATCTCCCCGAAATACTGCTTTTCATCCTGGTGCCTGGCCTTTATCCGGCTGAACACTAGATAGGCCAGCACAGAGACCAAAATAAGGGCCAGGGTGACCAGGACAATATACATCATGAGCGGAGTGACCCCGGATGACTCAAAATCCCGGTATACCTGCCCGAAAAACTGTCTGGACTCCTGAATAGTCAGATGCAAACTGAAAAACATGCTCTAGCCGGAGTTTTGGTTTTCAAAAATTTCCTCCCCGGGGGAGATAAGGGAGCGGAGATAGTCAATACGGTTTTTGATTTCCTGTTTCTTTTTTTCGTTTTCCTGCAAGGATAAAAGACCCTGCCAATCCCGGACCAAAAACACAACCCATCCCTGCCGGCCGTCCACTTCCCGGGCCAGATGCAAAAACCGCGCGGCCAGATCCTCAAGACCCTTGTCCACCGCCCTTTTTGCCGCCTTGCGGGCGTAAACCGATGCATACAACGGGTCCTCTTCCTTTTTAAGGAAATCATACATCCTTTGCACATCATTCAGCCGGGCATTTAACTCCCGGCTTTTGGGCGCGGAAACCGGGTCCCCATCTTCGTCCAGAACATCCGGGCATCTCTGGCCGGTATTTTCCATATCCCGGGCCTTTTGCAGAAGATCAGGATTCTCGTATCCGGCATATCGAAGAAGGCGGTGAGCAAGTACATAATTGCGGGCGGCGGAGCAAAAATCATCCTGACTCAGGAAATTTTCCACGCTCAGCTGAAATACCGCCTCGGCCTCGCCCCACCAGCCGCGCAGAAAAAGACCCACGAATTCCTGCCGCTGAACCGGGGCCTTGTGGATATTATCCGGAACCGGATAGGCTTCCTGTTTACCGCCCAGGCAGCCGGACAAGAAAAAAAACAGCCCCAGCAAAGCCACTAGCGGAATTACCGATAGGGGTAAAAATATATCTTGCTTTTTATTATGCATGGATTTCCTCGACAAAATAAGTCGCTTAAACGAAACCTTTTGCCTGCATACAATTTTCCGTTTGGATTGTTTCCTTTTTACGGATCGGGATAGCTTAACTTTTGATCCAGTTCCTTTTCCTCCAGAAATATCCAGCTGTCACGCATATCCTGCAGAAGCTCGGTCCCCAGGCGTATTGTATACTCGGTCTGCTGCCGTACCCGGTACAAATCCTTGCTTGTACGCCGGATATCCTCGGTTATCTGCTTTATATTCTCCAGGGAAGGGGACAAATCCTCTCTTATGCCCTGGAACTCCTGAACCAGCTCCCGGGCATCCCTGGTTATCCCCAGAAATTCCTCCTCTATGGGGGCCATATCCCCCACCCGGGCCGTGGCATTGTCCACCAGCCCCTGGACACTGAACATAAGAGAATCGATACGGGTGAGCATGCGGTCAACCTTTTTAACCGGCCGCGGATCCTCGGTCAGATAATAAAGAAGACCCTCGTTCTGCATTACCTTGTCCGTAATCCCCTGCATATTGGTCAAGACAGTCTGCATGGTCCCGTTCGGATCCAGAAATTGATCGGTTATATTGCGCACATTGCCCACTATAACCTTGAGATCTTCCAGGACCGGGTCCAATTCCGCCAAAAGCTCCTTGACCCCGGCAATCTTGCTCAGGGTAATGGTCGCTCCCTCGTCCAGAATCGGGGATTTTTCCGAGCCTGGAACCACCTTTAAATAATTGTTGCCGATAACCCCTTCCTGATCCAGGATTATGCGGGTATCCTCCCGAAACCATTTATGATATCTTTCCAGAATTCGGATCCTTATGTGCACCGCGTCCACGCTGGCCAGCTCCACCTTTTCCACCTGCCCCACCTTGAACCCGGAAAGCCGGACCGGAATGCCCCGCTCAATGTTTTCGCCTGTGGAACTGAGAATAATGAAATCCATACGCTCGGCAAAGATATCCTTCTCCACCCCCACATAGATTAAAACAGCCAGACCCGCGCCGACAACAGCCAGGACAAAAAGCCCCGCCCTGAATTCCTTTTTCCTGAAATCTTCCATTATCAATCCTGATGCATATCGCGGACCTCGAATCCGCGCTTTTCGAATTCCCGTAGGGATTCCTTTTCGCTTGGAATCCATAACTGAATCTTGCTATCCATTCTGCCCAGACAGTCAAGGAAAAAATCGACCTCCCACATACGGGGCCAATCCACGAACACGGATCTATTTCCGCTGGCCACGGCCCGCAGCAGATACCCGGCCAGAATCTGCTTGCGCCCCAGGTGCTCCTTTCTTTCATGCAGGGAGTCCCGAATATCCAGGGCATCGAACAAGGGGGACATCCTTTTCAGGGCCGCGTTCTGGGATATATTTTTGTGATACAGCATGGGCAGGGTAATGTTCTCCACCAGGTTAATATTGGAGATAAACGGGGCCAGTCTGTCGCTTATAATCCCGATATGCCCCTGGGACTGACTTATGGAATGGATAAGCAGGTTCTCCCGCCCGTGGTAACTGAATACCAGAGCCAGGTGGGCATTCGAGTCTAGCAAATCATGTACCTGCATTAAAATATCCCGAAAATCAGTTCCACAAAGATAAGCAAAATAACAATATTGATCATCCCCTGGATCAGGTGGATGGGTACCTCGGTGATGGAAGTGCGCACCTCAATACCCTTTTGCAGCCCAACCAGGACGATTATCAAAGCCATGACCGCAGGCTTTAAAATAAGCAGAATAAGATCGGAAAAATTAAGGGCGGAAATCAGCTGATAGACATAATTGTCAAAGGTAATATTGTGCACGAATCCCAGAACCAGGTAGCCGCCTACCAGGGCAACGGCGGAAAAGACAAACGTCAGGCATGGCCCGCAGATAACAAAGGCGGCTATGCGCGGGAGATGGATATAGTCAAGGAGATTTATATCCATGAAATGCAGGGAATCGAATTCCCGGCTTATCTTCATAAGCGCCACCTCGGAAATAACCGCGGTTCCGGAACGAAGCAGGATGATCAAGGTGCAGACAATCGGACCCACTTCCTGGACGACCACATACACCAGAAACTCCCCCACCCGGTCGTAGGCGTTCAGGCTGGTCAGAAAAGACAACAGATAATTGACCAGAATGGACCCGATAACCAGGGCGGCTATGCACACCAGGGGCAACGCCTGTACACCGGTGAAATAAACCTGGCGGATAAAAACGCGAAATACTGCGTGGTTAAGAAGCGGAAAACGCAGGAAAGCACCCGCGGCCTGCAGAAACAGATGCAGGATAAGCCGCCAGGAAGCCAGCCGGGTCAAAACTCTTCGGCCTATTATATGCACAAAAGTATCAGACATGCCCTTTCCGTGGGAAATACTGTGTCCGGCCGTTGTCCGCGGATTGAATCCCCAAAAGCCCTCTAAAATCACCGCGGCCCGCCGGTTTGAATTCACTTACAGGCGCTTTTGGACAAAGCCGGTTTAAATTACGGATAAACATCCATACAACGGTAACGGATAAAAAAGCAAAGGGAATTGTCGGCTTCGGATTGTGATTATGTTATTAAGTGTTAAGTGGTTATGTGATGAAGAAACAGGTGGCTATCTGCCCGGGATTCAAGAAAGCTTGATTTAAGAAATTGCATTCCCTCCTTAACCACCTAACCACTTAACACTTAGTCACATTCTGCCGGCAGTGAGCGGCCGCAGGCCGCCTGCGTGTGCCGCAACTGCGGCACCCGCGCCAAATTACTCTTTGCTCGGCTTGCTCTGCTGCACGGATGCTTTTTGCATACAGAAGACTTATCCCAGATACTTCTCAAGTACTTCCAGACACTCCGGCATGTTGGCCCGGCCGAAACCGATGCGCAAATGATTTGCATATTCCCGGCCATAGACGGACCCGGGAAGGAGAAGCACCCCGGCTTCCTGGACCAGTTTTCGGCAAAAGGAATCCGCCTCACCGGAAACCAGGCGGGGGAAAGCAATCGGACCGGCCCGGGGCGGGAGCCACTCAAAAAGATCCTCATGCCTGGCAAAAAAATCCTTTAAAAGGCCCAAATTGGAGCGGATTATTTCCAGATTCCTCTCCGCAATCGCCCCGGCGTTTTTCAGGGCCACTCTGGCCAGAAACTCGCTCGGGGCACTGTTGCAAATGCTGGTATAATCCTTAAAGGACTGCATCCGGCCCAAGAGATCCTTGTCTCTGCTTACCACCCAGCCGATGCGCAGCCCGGCCAGACCGTAGGTTTTGGACATGACCCCCAGGGAAACACCCCGCTCGTAAATCGCGGCGGCCGCGGGCAAGGGAGCCTGCTCATGCTCCAGGCCGCGGTAAACCTCGTCGGAAAAGAGATGGGCGCCGTGTTTTTCGCAAATGGAAACCACTTCCCGCAGCTGGGAAGGGTGCATCAAGGCCCCGGTGGGGTTGTGCGGATTGTTTATGACTACCAGGCGGGTCTTGGAGCCGGTCATGTCCCGCAGCTGATCAATATCGGCCCGCCATTCTCCGGCAAAGGAAACCGGCCATTTTTTGACCCGGCAGCCGATATTCTCCGCGATCTGAAAAAGGGATTGGTAACACGGCCACTGGACCACGACCTCGTCCCCCGGCTCAAGAAGGACATGCATGAAATTATAAATGCCTTCTTCGGCCCCGGCAAAAAGAAGGGCCCGGTCCGGATCGGACTCGCCGTGCAGATTCGCGGCCAGCGCCCTTAACTCCGGATCTCCGGGTGACTCCGTATATCCCAGATTAAGCTCGAGAAACCGCTTTTCCGAACCCGGCTCCCGGGCCAACAGATTGCCGATGCTCAATGATTCGCAGTCCGAGCAGCACAAAAGATACGGGGCCTTGAATTCATAGCGGTCCAGATAGCGCTCCAGACCGAAAGGGGGAAACTGCATTTACTCTCCTTTTAATCCCGACTTGGCTTCCGGGAGATGGTCCGGGTTTCCTTTTTGGCCAATAACTCGTAAGCTGCGTTCAAGTGTTAACCGCCCCAAAAAACAGGGTTAAATCCCCGGCCCTTATCTCAAATCCAGCCGTTTTTCTTGAGGTATATCTGGATATTTGCAAGGGCGGCCGGAGTCACCCCGGAAATGCGCCCGGCCTGCCCCAGGGAGGCGGGGCGGATATTCTCCAGTTTTTCCACGATTTCCCGGGACAGACCGGGGATATCGGCAAAATTTATCTCCGCGGGTATTTTTATGTTCTCTTCCTTCTTGGATCTGGCGGCAAGCTCTTCCTGGCGGGAAAGGTAGCCTTCATATTTGACTTGTATCCTTGCCTGCCCCAAAACCTCCGGATCAAAATCCTTTAATTCCGGCCAGAAGCAAAAAAGGTCCTCTATTTCCAGATCCGGCTGGCGCAAAAGCCGGGCCAGGGAAAAACTCTTCTTGGGAACAGCCGCCCCGATCTCTTGGAGCTTGTCCCTGACTGCGGCATCCGGCCGGAGGATCGTACTTTTTAGCCCATGCATGACCTGTCCCAATCGCCGGACTTTACGGGTATAAATATCCCATTGCCCGTCTCCAACCAGACCCAGATCCCGGCCTATGGGAGTGAGCCTTTGGTCCGCATTGTCCTCGCGCAAAAGGAGACGGTGTTCCGCCCTGGAAGTAAACATGCGGTACGGCTCCAGGGTACCCTTGGTGACCAGATCATCAACTAATACGGCCATATACGCATGACTGCGGTCCAGTATAAAAGGCGGGAGGCCATTTATGCCGCAATAAATATTCAGGGCCGCCCACATCCCCTGGGCCGCGGCCTCTTCATAACCGGAGGTGCCGTTTATCTGTCCGGCCAGATACAGGCCGGGAACCGTCTTTGTCTCCAGGGTGGGCTTCAACTGGGTGGGATATGCGTAATCGTATTCAATGGCGTATCCGGGACGAACGATCCAGGAGTTTTCCAGACCGGGAATTGTGGCCAGCATTTTCTTCTGGATATCCAGGGGAAGGCTTGTGGGGATACCGTTGGGATAGACCTCGGGGATGTCCAATCCCTCGGGCTCGACAAATATCTGGTGCCTGTCCTTTTCCGGAAACCTGGCCACCTTGTCCTCAATGGACGGGCAATACCTGGCGCCCACGCCCTGGATAACGCCCTGGAAAAGAGGGGAGCGCTCAAAGCCCTGTTTTATGGCCTCATGGGTACGGGAATTGGTATGGGTAATATAACAGGAAACCTGGGGCAGGGCGGATTCACAAGCGGCGTGAAAACTGAAACCCGGACGGGGTTCATCCCCGGGCTGCTCCTGCAAAAGGGAATAATCCACGGAACCCTTGTGCAGCCTGGGCACGGTGCCGGTCTTGAGCCGGCCCAGACTTAACCCCAGACTCTCCAGGGAACGGGAGAGCCCCATGCTGGCCGGATCCCCGAATCTGCCCGCCGGATAGTTCTTAAGCCCCACATGAACCAACCCGCGCATGAATGTCCCGGTGGTGAGCAAGACAAAACCGGCCTCAAAACATTCATCCAAACTGGTCTTCACCCCGCGCACCCGGCCCTCGCGGAACAGGACCTCATCCACCATGGCCTCGCGCACCCAGAGGTTTTCCTGGCTGAAAACATCTTCGCGCACTACCCGCATGTATCTGTCGCGGTCGATCTGGGCCCGGGTGGAGCGCACTGCCGGCCCCTTGCGCGTATTCAGGGTCCGGAACTGGATTCCGGATTTGTCCGCCCACAGCCCCATGCATCCGCCGAGAGCGTCTATTTCCCGGACCATATGTCCCTTGGCCAGGCCGCCAATGGCCGGATTGCAGGACAGATGCCCCAGCCGATCCACATTAATGGTCAAAAGAAGGGTTTTTAGACGCAGACGGGCGCAGGCCATGGCCGCCTCGCACCCGGCATGGCCCCCGCCGACGACTATGACATCAAATTTATCGGAAAAAGGAATCACTCCGTTCACAGGATTAGGGCCGTAGTCTGAGTCAGCCGGTCAAGGTCTCAATAAAGACCCGGGCGTCATTTATGGTATTGGAAACGGAAGAACATTCATTGGCCTGGTGGGCCTGGTTCATGAGGGTGGACCATACCGCGGCCGGATAACCCCGCTTGCGGATATATACAGCCACGGTTCCGCCTCCCACGCCCTGTATTTCGGGCTCGATTGCGTAAACCGCCTTTATGGCCTTGCGCGTCAGTCGGACAACCTCGCTTTCCCTGTCCGTAGCCGGAGCGGCCTGCTCGTAGTGAACCGGACGGCATTTTATATCCACTCCGTGCTTCTCCCCGACGCTTTTCCCCAGTTTCTCTATTTCCGCGACCACTTCCTTTAAATCGTAGTCCGGCAAAACACGGCAATCAATATAAAAGCAATCCGCGCCGGGTATGGTATTTATATTCGGGACATTGGCCTCCATCTTGGTCGGATTGAAAGTGGACCGGGATGGAAAAAACAAAGGATCCACAGCCCCAAAAACTTCCTCCAGGGAATTTACGCGGGTAATCATGTCCGCGGCCGCCACCAGGGAATTTCTGCCCTGATCCGGTCTGGAGGCGTGGGTCTGCACCCCGTTTACCCGGACCTGCATCCAGAGCATGCTTTTTTCGGCTATTTCCAGCATCGCGGAATCCGGACGGCCGAAATCCGGAACCAGAAACAGGTCCCTTTCCCCGAACATGTCCCCGTGTTCATTTAAAACGTATTTAAGCCCGTAATCATTGCCAGTCTCCTCGTCGGAAACGAAAAGGAGCCCCAGATTCACCGCGGGCAACAAATCGAACCTGCGCAGGGCTTTGGCACTCAGAAGCGAGGACACAACGGCCTGATGGTTGTCCTCGACTCCCCGGCCGTAGATAAAATCGCCGTCAACCCGCAGGGTAAAGGGATCGCTCTCCCAGGTCTTAATATCCCCGGCCGGGACCACGTCCAGATGGGAAATAATCCACATGGTCCGGGTTGTGTCCCGACCATCAATTATTGCCGCAACATTGGGCCGCTTTCCCGCGGGAACTCGCTCGTCCGGCGCGTCCAGGCTGACCACGCGGTCCACGCCGATATCCTCCAGACAGGAAAGGACATACTCGGCCTTGTCCATCTCCCCGTCCCCGCCGTTGTCCGGGCCCAGGGCCGGCCGGGAGACCAGGTTCTTCTGGATTTCAAGGACATATTCCCTCTGGGACAGCAAAAAATCATGGGCTTCTTTCATAGCAAGGCTCCGAATAAGTAATCGGGTTCAAAATCGAATCCATAAGCCGAGGGTTTTTCCTGCACCGACTGACATATTCTTTCGATTTCGATAGCGATTTCGGTTTCGATTTGGATTACCACACTGCAGCCATGATGCGATTTGAAAGCGACATGTTCATGCCTTTCAGCACCGGCGGCCGCAGTCCCGGCAATCAAAAAAACCGGCAGTTGCCTGCCGGTTTCTCTTAGCGTCCGCGGGCCGCCCTTTTGGAGGCCTTGAGCGGATTGATCTTTACTTCACCGTGATCGTAGCTGGCCTTTACATGCGTGGCGAAATTGCACGCCCCGCTGGACCACTTGGCTTCCGGCTCGGGAAAACTTGTGCAGTATTTTTCCCCGTCAAA
>CAZTKE010000056.1:0-3168 GCA_964614055.1 uncultured Desulfovibrionales bacterium
GCTGTGTAGGAGAGTCAGAATGAGGTAAGCAGATATAAGGGGCGAGTTGAGAAAGGACGGATTGAACCGGGATGGCAGGATTTTTTCGTGCCCGCCAGGTCCGTTACCCAATATTTGTTGAATGCGGAGCTTTTATTCGGAGGCTTTTAAAAATATAAACGCGAGCCCGCCCGGCTATTTCTTTAGAATTTCCCGCATTTCCCTTAATTCCTGCGTTATCTCCCTAAAGACACCGGACCATTTTTCCTCTTCCCGCAAACGGATGCGGGCGCCTTCAATGGTTACCCGCTTCTCGTGCAAAAGCGTTTTTATCCTCTTTAAAAGATCCAGGTGCTGCTTTGCGTACAGGCGCTGCCCCTTGGCGGTGCGCTCCGGCTTAAGCTCCGGGAATTCGGATTCCCAATAGCGCAGGACGTACGGTTCCACCCCCACCATTTGGGCCGCTTCTCCGATCCTGTATCGCTTTTCCTCCCGCGCCTTTTCCATCGTATCCTTTCAAGACTTCGGCCTGCCCGTTCCGGATATAAGCATTACCTTGTAAGATTGCCGGAAATTATCCCCATCTTCCGGGAAAATCAGGGGAACCTGACTTCCAGATTATCCAGGACATGCCTGGCTATACTGTTGTGCAGCTTGTCCACTTCCTTGTCCTTGAGCGTTTTTTCCGGATCGCGATAAGTCAGGCGCAGGGTGAGGTTTTTCTCTTCCCCTCCCTCCGGGAGATACACATCCACCAGGTGCACGCTTTCCAGCACCCGGCAGTCCATATCCATAATGGTCTCCCTTATCCGGCCGTACTGCATCCAAAGCGGGGCGACCACGGTCATGTCCCGTTTGACAAAAGGGAATTTGGGCAATTCGGCAAAGCCTATTTCCTGCGAAAAATAAAGTTCCTGCAGCCGGTCCAGGTCCACTCCGGAATACCACACCGGGCCTCTGGCCTTGTACTCCCGGGCCTGCTCCGGGCCGACCATGCCCATGACCCCGAGATCCTCACCTTGCGCCCGTATACGCACACAGGGATCAAGGCAGGGATGGCCCTCTTCAAAGACAAATTCCCAGTCCCGGAGGTAAAAACTGTGCAAAAGGTGCTCGATTACGCCCTTTATATCCAGATAGTCGACATCTTCCTGCGGGTAAGGCCATTGCCGGGCATTTCTCTCCCCGTAGAGCATGACCGCCAGCCGGTTTTGCTCCCGGGTGCTTGTCTCTGATTCCGGATCCTGGCAGAATGTATGCGCGACTTCAAAGAGCCTGAGCCTGCCCACTCCCTGACCCACGTTTACCCGCAGGGTCTGGAGCATACCGGGCAAAAGATTGGTGCGCAATACATCCTGCTCCTCGCTCAAGGGATTGAAGATGCACACCCGGCCTTCTCTGGGGTATTTCAGGCAGTCCAGATCCGTGCCCCCGACAAAGCTGTAGTTAACCGCCTCGTTCAGCCCCACGCCGCGGGCCCAGTCCCGGACCATCTGCTCCAGCTCATAGGTGCGGTCGTCCAGCTGGGAAGCCAGCTTCTGGTTCACCCGGGGCAGATGCACCGGGATGCGGTCCAGACCATAAACGCGCCCCACTTCCTCTATGAGATCCACTTCCCGCATAAGGTCCTGGCGAAAGCTCGGTGGAGTGACCTCCCAACTCTGGCTGTCATTTTCCTGTATCTCGCATCCGAGCGAAGTCAGGGTCTCGCGGCAGAAATCCCGGTCCGTATCCAGGGCCAGCAGATCATTGGCCCGCTCCGGACGGAAGGCTACCTGCCAGTAGCAAAAAGGGTTGGGCTCGGCTTTCACTATATTTCTGGCCACCCTGCCCCCGGACAGCTCGGCCATCATTGCCGCGGCCCGGTTCACGGCCAGATCCGCTCCCATCTGGTCCACACCGCGCTCAAAACGGAAGGAGGCCTCGCTGGAAAGGGCCAGTCTGCGGGCTGTCTTGCGCACCGTTGGCGGATTGAATACCGCGCACTCCAGAAGTACGTTCTGGCTGGCATCGCTTATTTCCGAATTGGCCCCGCCCATGACCCCGGCCAGGGCCACCGGCTTGACCCCGTCCAGAATTAAAAGGTCCGAACTATTAAGAGTCCGCTCCACCCCGTCCAGAGTGGTCATCTTCTGCCCTTCCCGGGCGGGAGCGACGCGGATCGTATCCTTTTCCAGCAGATCGCGGTCAAAGGCGTGCAAGGGATGCCCGAGCTCCATCAAAACATAGTTGGTCACATCCACCAGGTTGTTCACCGGGCGCACACCCACGGCCATAAGCCTGTATTTAAGCCATTCCGGGCTACCTACCACCTTGCAGCCGCTTATAAGCCGGGCCTGATACAGGGGGCAAAGTTCCGGATCGGCTATTTCTATGTTCATGTCTTCCCTTGCGTCCTTGTCCGGATCCTCGGAAAGGGGAGCCCCGGGAACGCGCAGGGGAAGTTTGAAGGCGGTGGCCACTTCCCGGGCCAGTCCGAGCATGCTCAGGCAGTCCGCCCGATTGGGGGTAATGCTCACGTCAAAAACCGTATTTTCCAGTCCCAGACACTCCGCGAGAGGAGCTCCGGGGACCGCATCATCCGGGAGAACCATGATTCCCGAGGAGTCCTGACCCAGATCCAGTTCGGTCTCGGAGCAGATCATGCCCGCTGACCTCTGCCCCCTGAGCTTGGCCTTCTTGATCTTCATTCCCCCGGGCAGGATAGTTCCCACAGGGGCCACGGCCACCTTCTGCCCTGTGCGGACATTAGGCGCGCCGCAGACTATGGGCAAGAGTTCATCTGCGCCGATATCCACCCGGCACACGGAAAGCTTGTCCGCGTCCGGATGCGGCCCGCATTCGGCAACATAGCCGGCGACAATATCCCGGACATGGGCAAAGGGATCAAAAATCTCCTCCACTTCCAGGCCGAGCATGGTAAGCCTCTCCGCCAAAACCTCTGTTTCGCCCTCGTATGGGGTAAGCTCTTTTAACCAGTCTAAACTGAGCAGCATGGAATCTTCTTCCTCGCAGGCGGCCGCTTTTAAGCCGGCCCGGTTTTATTCAACCGCGTATTGATCTTCAGGGCTGTTTAATCCCCGTTCAGGCAAAATTCCGTCGCAAGCGGCTGATTTTATTTATGGATATATTTATTGCCGCTCCGCCCGGCATTTTTAAGCAGGACCAAGCGGCATGGGTGCAGTAGCA
>CAZTKE010000056.1:3268-9101 GCA_964614055.1 uncultured Desulfovibrionales bacterium
TTGCCGCTCCGCCCGGCATTTTTAAGCAGGACCAAGCGGCATGGGTGCAGTAGCAGGCCGGGCGGAAAGCTCCGAAGGGAAAGGCGGAGGTGCGGGGCCCGGATCCGGCCTAAATCTCCCGGCAAAAGGGATGGAAAAATGATCTAACCGAACTGGCTCAAAAAACGGATATCATTTTCAAAAAACATGCGCAGATCCCCGATGCCGTACTTGAGCATGGCCACCCGCTCCACTCCCAGTCCGAAAGCGAATCCGCTGTATTTCTCGGCATCATAGCCCACCTTGGCAAAGACCTCGGGGTCGATCATCCCGCAGCCCAGTATCTCCACCCACCCGGTTTCCTTGCACACCCGGCAGGCCGCGCCGTTTTCATCCCGGCCGGTGCCCCCGCACATTACACAGCTCATATCCACTTCCGCGCTGGGTTCGGTGAAGGGAAAAAAGCTGGGCCGAAAGCGGACCCTGGTCTCCGGACCGAAAATGCGATGCAAAAAAGCGGTCAGGGTACCCCGCAGATCAGCCATGGTCACGTGCTCGTCCACCAAAAATCCCTCTATCTGATTGAACATGGGGGTGTGCGTCAAATCCGAATCCCGGCGGTACACTTTGCCGGGGGCGACAGCAGCCACCGGTGGTTCGGTCCTGAGCATGGTCCGCACCTGCAAAGGAGAGGTATGGGTGCGTAAAAGGATGTTTTCGTTTATGTACAGGGTATCCTGCATGTCCCGGGCCGGATGGTCCGGGGGGAGATTCAGGGCCTCGAAATTGTAGAAATCGTTTTCCACCTCCGGGCCGGCCACCACCTCATAGCCCATGCCCTTAAAAACGGAACATATCTCCCGAATGACGTGGGTTATGGGATGCAGGCCGCCCACGTCCGGCTTCCTTCCGGGCAGGGTGGGATCAAATGTCTGCCGGGCCTGTCTGTCCTCGGCTTTTTTGAGCTCGGACTTTCTCTCCTCCCACAGATTCTGCAGGGAATTTTTGACTTCGTTCGCCTTCTTCCCGGCCTCCGGGCGCTCCTCCGGGGTAAGCCCGCTGAGTTCGGACATGACCCCGGCCAGCCGTCCCTTGCGACCCAGAAACTGTATACGCAGATCCTCCAGCTCCTGGAAAGAAGAAGCCTGGCCCAGATTTTCCTTCATCTCCCGGACCAGGCCTTCAAGCTTGTGCACAAGCTCGGAAACGTTGCTCATTAATTTATCCCGGATTTGGCCACTTCCGCCAGCTTGGCGAACGCCGGCTTCTCATTGACCGCCATGTCCGCGAGGGTCTTGCGGTTGATTTCCACACCGGCCTTGGACAAGCCGTTCATCATCCGGCTGTAGGACAGGCCGTTTTCCTTGGCGGCGGCATTTATGCGCACGATCCAGAGTTTTCTGAATTCACGCTTTTTCTGCCGCCTGTCCCGATACGCGTATTTGAGGCCGCGCTCCGCGGCCTCGCGGGCGGAACGATATAGCTTGCTCCTGCCCCCGCGGTATCCCTTGGCCATCTTCAAATATTTCTTGTGTCTCTTATGGGCTGTTTTCCCACGCTTGACGCGCATTTTCCGTCCTCCTTAAATAACTAGAATGAATTGGGCATGAGCTTTTTTACCGACTTCATGTTGGCGGAATCCACCAAAGTCGGCTGGCCCAGGCGTCTTTTGCGCTTGGCATTCTTTTTGGTCAGAATATGGCGCAGATTCTGTCTTCTTCTCTTCACTTTACCCGAGCCGGTCAAAGAAAAACGCTTGGCCGCGCTACGGTTGGTCTTTATCTTGGGCATGTAAACCTCCTGAATAAATATAGTCAGCCGCCGGCTTTTAAAATATCCGGTCGGACTCAGGACTCAAGTTTTAGGTTTTCTTGGCCGAATGCGGAGCCAAGACCAGATTCATGGTCCTGCCCTCAAAACGGGGCTCCTGCTCCACCCGGGCCTCGTCGGACATCATCTCCACAATGCGCTGCAAAAGCTCCGCGCCGCGGTCCTTGTGGGCCATTTCCCGGCCGCGGAAAAATACTGTTACCTTGCAGCGGTCACCGTTGGCAATAAAACGGCGGATGTGCTTGATCTTGGTCTGCAGATCATTATCATCGGTCTTGGGTCGGACCTTGATTTCCTTAACCTGCACCTTGGACTGCTTTTTCTTGGCTTCCTGCTTTTTCTTCTGTTCCTGGTAAAGATATTTGCCGTAATCCATCACCTTGCATACGGGCGGCTTGGCATTCGGCGCAACTTCCACCAGGTCCATTCCCTGATTCTGGGCATTTTCCAAGGCTTCGCTCAGTCCCATAACGCCCACCTGCTCTCCGTCAGGACCAATTACACGCACTTCCCTGGCCCTGATCTCATTGTTCTTGCGGGCCTTAGTAGACGTACCTATAGCTCATTCCTCCGTTTTTAAATGGTTGGTCACCATCTTCTATTATTATATCCGCAACCTCCTGCGGAGACTTCATGCCCAAATTTTTTCCGTTTCGCAAGCGGACATTTATACCGCCCTCTTCCACTTCTTTATCCCCTATCACCAAAATGTAGGGAATTTTTTCCATTTGGGCCTCGCGGACCTTGTATCCCAGTTTCTCGTTGCGCAGGTCGAGTTCGCAGCGTATGCCGTTCGACCTGAGTTCACGGTGACACTCCCGGGCGAATTCGGCCTGGTCATCGGTGATATTCAGTATCCGGGCCTGAACCGGAGCCAGCCAAGTAGGAAACGCACCGGCAAAATGCTCGATAACCACGCCCAGAAAGCGCTCTATGGCCCCGAGCATGGCCCGGTGCAGCATAACCGGACGGTGCTTCTCCCCGTCCTCACCTATATATGTAAGGTCAAACCGCTCCGGCAAAGTAAAATCGCATTGTATGGTGGTGCACTGCCAGCTGCGGCCCAGGGCGTCTTTCAGCTTTATATCTATTTTCGGGCCATAAAAGGCGCCGTCACCACTGTTGACCGCAAAATCCAGATCCTGGCTTTCCAGGGCCGCGGTCAACGCGACAGTGGCCCGATCCCAGGCCTCGTCCGAACCGATTGATTTTTCCGGCCGGGTGGAAATCTCTATTTCGTAGTCAAAACCGAAAATGCCCAGGATATCCTGAACAAAGCGGATTATGTCCACGATCTCGCCCTGGAGCTGATCCGGGCGGCACAGGATGTGCGCGTCATCCTGGGTGAACTGCCGCACGCGCAAAAGTCCGTGCAGGACTCCGGATTTTTCGTGCCTGTGCACGGTGCCCAGTTCAAAATACCGAATCGGCAAATCACGGTAACTGTGCATGCGGGCTTTGTAAATGAGCATATGGGCCAGGCAGTTCATGGGCTTGATCCCGTAAGACTGGCCTTCTATTTCCGAGAAATACATGTTTTCCCGGTAATTGTCGTAATGTCCGGACTTCTTCCACAACTCGCTGCGCAGGAGAGTCGGACCCTGGACCAGATCGTATCCGCGCCTCAGGTGTTCCTTGCGGGACAGATCCTCCAGGATAGTCCGGAGCAAAGCGCCCTTGGGGTGCCACAGGGGCATGCCCGGGCCGGCCTCGTCGGAAAAACTGAAAAGACCCAGTTGAACCCCGAGCTTGCGGTGATCCCGCTTCTTGGCCTCTTCCAAAAAATTCAGGTACTTCTTGAGTTCCTTGTCCGAGGCAAAGGCCGTGCCATAAATACGCTGCAGCATGGTCCGGTTCTCGTCCCCGCGCCAATAGGCCCCGGCTACTGATGTCAGCTTGAAGGCCTTGATCATGCCGGTGCGAGGCAAGTGCGGACCGCGGCAGAGATCAACAAAATCGCCGTGCCGGTAAAGGGATACCGTGTCCCCGTCCATCTCTTCCAGAAGCTCTAACTTATAGGTCTCGTTTTTTTCCAGAAAAAGCTTCTTGGCCTCCTCCAGGGAGACTTCCTCGCGGACAAAGGGGATATCCGCCCCGATGCTCCTGGCCATGCCGGCCTCTATTTTCTCCATGTCCTCGGGAGTAAAGGAACGTTCAAAGTCAAAGTCGTAGTAAAAGCCGTTCTCCACCGCCGGGCCGATGGCCACCTTTGCGGACGGGAAAAGATCCTTTACCGCCTGGGCCATGACATGAGCCGCAGAATGGCGCAGGATTTCCAGCCCTTCCGAAGAGGACAGGAAAACCGGCTCCACGCTCTCGCAACCCTGAGGCACAGGCTGGGAAAGATCCAAAACCGTATCATTGCACCGGGCTGCGGCCAGCTCCTTCAACTTTTTGTTGGACAGGGCAGGGGCCAGGGTAGAACCCAGATCCTCTCCGGCCTCGACTTCCTGTTCACCCTGCTGACCCAAAACTTTGACCAACACTTTCTCTTCCTCTCAAAAACAGATAAGGGAGGCAAAGCCTCCCTGGTTTGCTTGCCGTGGTAGGCGCGAGGAGATTTGAACTCCTGACCCCTTGCGCGTCAAGCAAGTGCTCTCCCCCTGAGCTACGCGCCTACATAACTCACGAAGCCGCATATCTAGTTCCAGGAAAATCCATTGTCAAGGATTTTGTTCCATATAAGCATCTGCCTGTTGAGAACAATCAGTTCCCGGGAACAATAAACATACAAATCTCTTTTAAGAATAATTTACGTTTTTGGGGATTTCACGCACAAGCTACTGAAAAAACTGGTTTTATATCTATACTTGCAAAAACCAGATTTTAGTAGCAGTAAATAATGGTTTTCGGGTTAAACCTATTTTTAATAGCCAAATTGAGGAGGTCATTTTAATGATAATCGGCTGTCCAGCAGAAGTAAAAAACAACGAATTCAGGGTGGGACTGATCCCGGCGGCGGTACATGTTTACTGCGACCGGGGACATACCGTGTACATGCAGAAAGGCGCCGGCCAGGGCTCGGGGATTACGGACCAGGAATACATTGATGCCGGGGCCAAGATCCTGGATACGGCCGAGGAAGTCTGGAAAAAGGCGGAGATGATCGTCAAGGTCAAGGAGCCCCTGCCCGAGGAATACGACCTGATGCAGCCGGAGCAGCTCGTATACACCTATTTTCATTTCGCAGCGGATGAAAAGCTGACCAAGGCCTGCCTGGACAGGAAGATTACCGCCCTGGCCTATGAGACGGTGCAGGAAGACAACGGCAACCTGCCCCTTTTAAAGCCCATGAGCGAAGTAGCCGGGCGCATGGCCCCGCTCATGGCCGCCTATCAGCTGGCCAAATTCAACGGCGGCCGGGGGATTCTGCCCACCGGCGTACCCGGCGTGCTCCCGGCCAATGTCCTGGTCCTGGGCGGTGGGGTTGTGGGCAGCAACGCAGCCAGAATCGCCGCCGGCTTCGGGGCCCGGGTGACCATTCTGGATATAAACGCCAACACTATGGAGCACTTGGGGAATATAATGCCCGCCAATGTATTCACCCAGTTCAGCGACCCCATAAATCTGGAAAGTGAACTCAAGCAGGCGGACATGGTTATCGGCGCGGTCCTAATCCCCGGAGCCAAGGCCCCCAAGCTGATCACCAAAAAGCTCCTTAAGATCATGAAACCCGGGGCGGTAATCGCGGACGTGGCCATTGACCAGGGCGGGTGCACCGAGGTCTCCTGTCCGACCACCCATTCCAATCCCGCCTTCAAGGTGGACAACGACATCACCATGTACTGCGTGGCCAATATGCCCGGGGCGTACGCCCGGACCTCCACCTTCGCCCTGAACAACGCCACCATCAAGTTCGGGACCAAGCTGGCCGACTTGGGAGTGGAAAAGGCCTGCAAGCAGGACAAGGTGCTCATGCGCGGGTTGAACACGTACAAGGGCACTCTCACCTGCCAGCCGGTATCCGAGGCCTTCGGCCTGGAAAATACCTGCAAGCTGCCCGAGGAAGTGCTTAGCTGATTTT
>CAZTKE010000057.1:0-3390 GCA_964614055.1 uncultured Desulfovibrionales bacterium
GGGAACGATTTGCCCGTAAACCCAATCCCGAATACGCTGATTTATATATTTCCGCCCCAAATCGGACAAGTCTTAATATCCCGCGGGCCTGCTTCCCGGTTTCTTGCCCAAAAAATAGTCTCGGCACACTAAACGGCCCGGTCAGAGTAACCTATCACAGGGTTAATTGGTTAAGCCTGCGACGTCCGGTTTCCCGGTGCAAGCGGATTTGTCTGCCGCCGGTCACAGGATGTGTTAGAGGCGGCAGACACCTCGGAGGCGGCCAGGACGGCCGCCGAGAATGAGCGGCACCGGGCGCCGGACGCTCCCATCCCGGGAGTGCTTACCGGTCAGGGCCCCTAAATCATTCCCATTCTATAGTGCTCGGGGGTTTGGAAGAGATATCGTAAACCACCCGGTTCACCCCGTGCACCTCGTTTATTATCCTGTTTGAGATGCGGGCCAAAAGTTCCGGGGGCAGCCTGGTCCAATCCGCAGTCATGGCATCCACGCTGTCCACCACCCGCAGGGCGACCACGCTTTCATAGGTACGCTCGTCCCCCATAACCCCCACCGTCTTCAAGGGAAGCAGAACCGCAAAGGCCTGCCAGACCTTGTAATACCAGCCCGAAGACCGCATTTCATCCTGGACTATTTTGTCCGACTTGCGCAGGACCTCCAGCCTCTCCGCGGTTATCTCCCCGATTATGCGGATGGCCAGTCCCGGACCCGGGAACGGATGGCGCCAGACAATAAAATCCGGCATGCCCAGCTCCACGGCCACCTTGCGCACCTCGTCCTTGAAAAGTTCCCGCAGGGGTTCAACCAGCTTTAAGTGCATCTTTTCCGGCAGGCCGCCCACATTGTGATGGCTCTTTATAACCGCGGAAGGCCCTTTAAAGGAAACGCTCTCGATCACGTCCGGATACAAAGTGCCCTGGGCCAGCCATTCAACGCCTTCAATGGACAGAGCCTCTTTCTCAAATATGTCTATAAACCCGTGACCGATTATCTTCCGCTTTTCCTCGGGGTCTTCCACCCCGTGCAGCTTTTGCAGAAAACTGTCCTGGGCCTGGACATATTTTAGATTGAGATCAAAATGCCGCCGCAGATAGCGGACCACTTCCTCTCCCTCACCGTGGCGCAAGACCCCGTTATCCACGAATATGCAGTGCAGCCGCTTGCCTATGGCCCGGTGCAAAAGGGCGGCGGTCACTGTGGAGTCTATCCCTCCGCTGAGGGCGCAGACCACATGGTCATTTCCTATCTTTTCCCGCAATTCCTTTACCACTGTGTCCACATAGGAAGCCATGGACCAGGTCGGCTCCAGAGCGGCAACCTCAAACAAAAAATTGTCCAGGATCTTCTGCCCCTGATCGGTGTGGGCCACCTCGGGATGAAACTGCAGAGTGTATATCTTTTTTTCCGGGTTGCCCATGGCCGCTATCTGGATATCCCCGGTGCGGGCCAGGGCAGAAAACCCCCGGGGCAAGGAGCTCACAGTATCCCCGTGCGACATCCAAACGGTCAGGCCCTCATCCGGGTCCAGCCCCTTCCACAAGGGACTGTCCGCGCTTATCTCCAGCTCGGAGCGGCCGTATTCCCGGTTTTGGGCCGGGTGGACCTCGGCGCCCATTATCTTGGCCGCAAGCTGCATTCCGTAGCAAATCCCCAGAATGGGAACGCCCCACTCGAATATGACCGGATCGATCCCCGGGGATTCTGGAGAACAAACGCTTGCCGGCCCACCGGAAAGCACTATCGCCCCGGGATTCATTTCCTTTATCAATCCCACATCCGTATTGCACGGATGGATTTCCGAATACACGCCGGATTCCCGAATCCGCCTGGCGATCAGCTGAGTATACTGCGAGCCGAAATCTATTACCACGACCCTGTTTTCTGCGCTCATCCCGCCCCCGTTTCCTGGATTAATAATTTTCCACCCGATAGTTCGGGGCTTCCTTGGTTATTATTACGTCGTGCACATGGCTTTCCCGCAGGCCGGCCGGGGATATCTGCACAAACCTGGCCTTTTCCTTGAGTTCGGGGATATTCGAGCAACCCACGTATCCCATACCGGAACGCAGACCGCCGAGCAACTGATAAACCGTGTCCATGACCGCCCCCTTGAAAGGCACCCGGCCGACAATCCCCTCCGGAACGTGCTTGCTGGCCTTTTCCTGAAAGTAGCGGTCCGAACTGCCGTCCTTCATGGCGTCAATAGAGCCCATTCCCCGGTATATCTTATAGGTCCGTCCCTGATACAAAACCGTCTCTCCGGGGCTCTCCTCGGTTCCGGCCAACATGCTGCCCATCATCACCGAGTCCGCTCCGGAGGAAAGTGCCTTGACCACGTCCCCGGAAAACTTGATTCCGCCGTCGGCAATCAGGAAACCTCCCAGTTCGCGGCAGGCCTTGAGGGATTCCATTATCGCGGTCACCTGGGGCACGCCCACTCCGGCCACCACCCGGGTAGTGCATATGGACCCGGGACCGATGCCCACCTTTACCGCGTCCGCTCCCGCCTTGAGCAGAGCCGCGGTCCCGTCGTAGGTGGCCACGTTGCCGGCAATAAGCTGGCAATTGGGGAAAGCGGATTTAATCGCTTCCACGGAACGAATAATGTTTCCGGAATGGCCGTGCGCAGAATCCAAAACCACAAAGTCGGCCCCGGCCCGCAAAAGCTTTTCCACCCTGGCGTCCCGGTCTTCGCCCACTCCAACGGCCGCTCCCACCCGCAGGCGTCCGATATCGTCCTTGCACGCATTGGGGTATTTCCGGACCTTTTCTATATCCTTTATGGTGATAAGGCCCTGCAGTTTTTCCGTTTCATCCACCACCAAAAGCTTTTCGATCCTGTTTTTGTGCAGGATCTTCTTGGCCTCGCTCAAGGTAGTGCCCACCGGCACTGTAACCAGACCTTCCGAGGTCATGACATCGCTGGCCCTGGTCTTCATATCGGTCACGAACCGGACATCGCGGTTGGTAACGATCCCCCGCAGCCTGTCACCCTCCACCACCGGCAGGCCGGAGATGCGGTATTCGGCCATCATCTCCAGGACATGCTCCACGGAATCCCCGGGGTGAATGGTCACCGGGTCAACAATCATGCCGCTTTCCGATTTCTTGACCTTTTCCACCTCCAGCTGCTGCTCTTCAATGGTCATATTCTTGTGCACAACCCCGGCGCCGCCCACACGGGCCATGGATATGGCCATGCGGGATTCGGTTACGGTATCCATGGCCGCGCTCAAAAGCGGAACATTCAGCTCTATCTCCCGGGTTAGCCGGGTCCGAAGGTCGGCCTTGTCCGGCATAACCTCGGAATACGCGGGTAAAAGAAGTATATCGTCAAAAGTAAGCCCAGTCTGCGTAACCTTGTTCATAAACCAAACTCCTTGTTGCCTG
>CAZTKE010000057.1:3490-5188 GCA_964614055.1 uncultured Desulfovibrionales bacterium
GCCTAATTCTTTCCATGGCCCGCATCTGATTTGTACGCAGATACAAAAGAACAAGGGCCATAACCCCCCAGGCGAAAACGGAAACCGCAACCGCATGCCACATCTCCGGAGCCAGTCCGCCGCCCTTGGAGGCAAAAACAGCCGGATGGATGCTCCGCCACAAGCGGGCGGAGAAAAAAACCAACGGTACGTCCAGAAAAGCGACTATTCCCACTACCGCGCTTATGCGGCGCATTTTTAGCGATCCGGCCGCACCTGAACGTAGCACCAGATAGGCGCAGTAAACAAACCACATGATAAGAGCGGTGCTAAGGCGGGGATCCCATGTCCACCACGTATTCCAGGCCCCCTTGGCCCAGGCCGCTCCGGAAATCAGGTTCAAAGTGGTGAACAAAACCCCGACCTCTGCGCAGGCCCCGGCCAGATGATCCCAAAACACTGCCTTTCCGGCCAGAACTCCTATGCTGGAGACAAAGAGCAGGAAAAAGCAGACAAATGCCCACCAGGCAAAAGGGAGATGGAAATAAAATATGCGCTGGACTTCTCCCATGGTTGCCTCGCGCGGAGCATACTCCCAGATGAAATACTGGGAAACAGCCAGGGCCAGCCCGGCCAGAATACACATATATTTAATTAAGCCATTCATTTCGCTTTATTCCAGGATGTTATAATCCAGACTCCAAAATCCGCCGTTCAGAAAATACACCTTAATCCCCGGTGTACATAAACGGAAACAGGATCAATGCGGCTCCGGCAAAAACAGCATCAAAGGCCAGGACCACCATCAACCAACTCCCGAGATCCCCGGACGGGACCCGGAGCATGCAGGCGGATAAAAGCCTGATCCCGGCCAGGAGCACGGGCATGAGCAAAGGGAAAATGATTATGCTCAAAAGGGAGTCGCGCACTCCGGTTCCCTGGGCCGCAGCACCCAAAAGACTTCCGATAAAAACCATGCCCGCGTCCACCCCGAAAACCGCCGCAAGAAGAGCCGGGCTACCCAAAAACTCCTGGCCCAGAAAAACAAAAATAGCCGGGAAGAAAAATATCTGGGTCAACAGCAAAAGGATAAAACCGGCCACCGCCTTGCCCAGATAAACCACCTGGACCGCGCCCGCGCCCAAAATAAGACCCACCCTGGAGCGGTTCTCCTCCTCCAGCAAATAAAGATTATTGTATATCAGAATCAGGGAAAAAGCACTAGCCAGCCAGAAGACCGTGGCTGCTGACCTGGCGGATACCTCGCTGCCCACTGGAGAACCCAGGCTGAACATGAAAACCAGCAAAAGACCGAGCAAAACAGCCTGGACAGGCCCGCCGCCCCCGGAAAGGACCAGGCGGATATCCTTTTTCACCAAATAAAACAAAGACCTAAACATGGCCGGGCTCCTGAAAAAAATCAGCAGGTGTGCCCAAGAAATCCTGCCTGCCGTTATTCAGGGCCAGGACCCTGTCCGCCCTGTGCGCATCAGTGCGGAAATCGTGACTGACCCAGACTATCCCCGCGCCACGCTCCCGGGCCCGGGAAATCTCCCGGAGGAGTATCTTTTTGGAATCCGCGTCCAGCCCGCTGCCCGGCTCGTCCAGAAGCAATACCCCCGGAGAAAGGAGAAGTATGCGGGCCAGGCTGAGCCTCTGAGACATGCCCCGGGAAAAACTCCCGGCCTGTTCCCAGGCCGAGCGCTCCAGACCAACCCG
>CAZTKE010000057.1:5288-7290 GCA_964614055.1 uncultured Desulfovibrionales bacterium
CCGGAAAACCTCCTGTCCATGGCCAGAAAACCTATCAGGCAGACTAGTGTCCCCCCGATCCATATCCAGTTCACCAGGGGATTTATTCTCAGCTTGAAAGTGCCCACCTTGTCCTCGGTAAACCCGAGCAGAGTGGAATACAGTTCGTTGCCCAGGGAGGGAATAACCGAGACCTCGGCAAAGGGACGATCAAAATTGCGATACAAGCGTTTCTGGGGATGGAGAACACCCACGTCCTTCCCCTTTTTGCTCACCGCAATATCCGTTTGATATATCTGCATGCCCGGGGTCTGTTTCTGCTTAAAATCCACATAGGAGAATTCGTAGCCGCCCATGCTGACTTCCTTACCCGGGGCAAGAATGACCTCTTTTTCCATGCTGTACGGACCGGAAAAGGAAATACCCAGGACCATGACCGCTATTCCCAGATGAATCCCGTATATTCCCCAATGCATGCGGCTGGAGCGCAACCCCTTGTTCCGGGCAAAAAGGAAAAGCACGGTAAAGATCCCGGCGGTGGCCGCAGCCGCCCCCAGAACAGGCCAGACATCGCGCATTCCCCACAGGACATACCCGGCGCAACTTAGGGCAAAAACGCCCAGCGTCAGATAGAAACCCATGCGGTCGCTTATTCCCTGCCTCCATTTAAGCCAGGGGCAGAGGAAAAACAAAATGCTTATAAACACAAAAAGGGGCAGACATACCCGATTGTAAAAACCGGCATCCAGACCGACCGGATTGGGCACAAACGGCTTGGACAAAACCGGCCAGAGAGTCCCCACCGTGACAATCAGACCCAGGCACAAAAATATCCAGGCCGCGATCAGCATCAACCCATGCCTGCTGACTATGCCATCCAGGGATTTTTTGCCCGGTTTCCCGGACAGGACCACGAAAACGGCAAAAACCAGGACAAAAAACATCAGCCACAAAAGAGGAACCCCTACGCCCTTGTTCCCAAAGGCATGCAGGGAATCGATTATCCCGCTTCTGGTCAGAAAAGTACCCAGAAAACAGGAGACAAGGGTAAGGGCCATTAAAAACAGATTGAATCTGGGCAGGGCCTTTTGTCTGCGGCCCATGATCGCGGTATGCATGAACGCGGTTGCGGTGAGCCAGGGAATAAGGGAAGCGTTTTCCACCGGGTCCCAGGCCCAGTATCCGCCCCATCCGAGCTCCATGTACGACCACCACGCCCCGAGAATAATTCCGGCGGTAAGGGTTATCCAGGCGAAAAGGAGCCAGTTGCGGGTAATCTTCATCCAATGGAATTCATGCCCCTGCAGCCAGGAGGAAAAGGCCAGGCAGCAGGGAACACTGAACCCGGCATACCCGATAAACAAAAGAGGCGGATGGAATATCATCCCCGGGTTCTGCAAGAGGGGATTTAGGCCGTTGCCGCTGCCCGGAACCGGATCGAGCCGAACAAAGGGATTACTCGGACCGGTGAGCATGAGCAGAAAAAAGAGCTGGACCAGAGAGAAAAAGGACCAGAAAAATACTCGATTGCGGTCCTCAAGGGACTTGTAGGTCGGGGACAGGGGAAAGATTATTCCCAAAATGGACAAACACCACAGCCAGAAGAGAAAAGACCCGTCCTGCCCGGCCCAAAAGGCGGTCAGGGCGTAAAACATGGGCAGGAAACGATCGGTATAGTCCCGGACATAGGCAAAGGAAAAATCCCGGGTGCCAAGCGCCCACAAGAGTATAAGGGCGGAAATGGTTATAAGGATAAAGGCCGTGAGCTGGACCCAGGGCAGGGCCCGGGAAAGTTTTTGCAGCCGGGAATCCCGGTTAAGCAGACAAAAAAGACCGTAACCGGTGCTGCCGGTAAGAATGACCATGGTCAGAACCAACGCCGCAAAGGCTATGTAATGCATACCGCCTACCTTTTAGATGTTCCCGCCCGCCGGACAGGAAGGGTCGATGTATAAAAAAACAGGATGGGCGCCCCCATCCTTAAATAAGACTAAAAGCCGGATTGCCTGGCCGGGGGTCAGGA
>CAZTKE010000057.1:7390-9032 GCA_964614055.1 uncultured Desulfovibrionales bacterium
AATCAGAGCCAGAGCCAGGGCATAAATCCATTTTTGATTTTTCTTTTCCCGGGCCATATTAAACTCCTTCAAACTCCCCTGAAAACGGGGCCCTTTTCAGGCATAATAAGCATTGTGTCAAGATGCGCAACACCTTCATTACCTGTCCTCCAAAAGACTCCTTCTCCTCTTGCGGGCCAGTTCGCGCAAATCAGCGACTTCATCCGTTTCATCCACGATCTCCCGGCCCAGAATCTCCTCCAGGACATCCTCCAGGGTAACCACCCCGGCCACCCCGCCGTACTCGTCCAGGACAACAAAAAGATGCAGGCGGGACTCCAGAAATTGAACAAGCAGCTTGTCCAGGGTCAGGGTTTCCAGGACGAATTGTACCGGCTTCATCAGCTCTTCCAGGGTCAGATCGTCCTGGTCGTTGGCCAGGGCCTCGAGCACTTCCCGGCGGTAGACAACCCCGACCACCTCTTCGCTGTCGTCGTTTTCATACACCGGGATCCGGCTGTGCGGCCAGATATGCTTGGCCTCCTTGGCCTCGGACACGGTATACTTGGCCGGGAGGGAAAAAACCACCATGCGCGGGGTCATGATGTCCCGGACAATCTTTTTGTCCAAAAGCAGTATGTTCTGCAGGGAGACCTCCTCGTTCATCTCAATGGCCCCTGTTTTGCGGGACAGGCTAATGGTGGCCAGAAGATCCTCCTCCGAGGCCTGCGGCCCGGTGTTTTTCTTCTCCAGGAAACCGACCAGAATGCGGCAGACAAAAATGACCGGCCTGAAAAAGAGCACCAGCAGGGTGAGGGGAACGGCGAATACCGGGGCCAGGGTGCGGCAGTAAACCACTCCGATGGTCTTGGGAATGATCTCGGAGAAAATAAGGATAATCAGGGTAAACAGGATGGAAAAATAGATGAGGTTGCCTTCGCCCCACAGCTTGGCCGCCGCCGCCCCGGCCACGGCCGCGCCCACCGTATGGGCCACTGTATTCAGGGTCAACACAGCCGTGATCGGCTCGTCCACCTTGTGCCGCAGCGCGGAAAGCAAGGCACCGCTTTTTTTCCCCTTTCTTTTCAACCGTTCGATATAGGTCCAGGATACGGAGTATATTACTGCTTCCGCCACCGAACAAAAGGCGGAAACACCCGTAGCCAGAAGCACGGCCAAAATGAGTTCCAACATGCGCGAAAACTAGCAAAACACCACAGGCTGCGCAACTAAAACTTCCTGTTGACCCCGCACCGGATTGTTCTATAGGTAGATGCATCCGGGATTGAGGATAAGAAACATCGCTTTAACCGAAAGAAAAAGAATATCTCGCGTTTTGGCCCAAACCAAGGGATTCCTATAGTTTTAAACTTCTTCCCGGCAGCGTATCCTTGAACCGGGAGAACTCCAAATAGCAGCGACGATGCCTGTGAACATCAAGAATATAGTCCTGGACAGGGACGGAACAATCATAAGGGATAAGCACTACCTGCATGATCCGGATGAGGTGGAACTCTTGCCCGGATCCGCAGAAGCCCTAGCCAAACTGAATAAAAAAGGCCTAAAGCTTTTCGTGGCCACCAACCAGAGCGGAATCGGCCGGGGATATTTCCGGGAACAGGACTACCGCGCGGTGCAAAAGGAACTGGACAGTCAGCTTGCC
>CAZTKE010000058.1:0-2362 GCA_964614055.1 uncultured Desulfovibrionales bacterium
AGAGCGGGTGTAGCTCAGATGGTAGAGTACAAGCTTCCCAAGCTTGGTGTCGCGGGTTCGATCCCCGTCACCCGCTCCACTCCGATTGAATTCGGCCGTGGCCGTATTAATTCAAGGAGTGGGCCTTGCGGTCCACTCCTTTTTTTGAAACCGGGAATGCAAGACATGCAGGACATTAAGGATAATATACAGGAACTCATCCGGCCCATCTGCTCGGCCATGGGCGTGAATCTCTGGGGCGTGCAGACCTCGTTTTCCGGCCGGCGGGGCCTGGTCCGGATATATATAGATACCCCGCAGGGGGTCACTTTGGAGCAATGCACTCAACTCAGCCGGGAGGCGGGGAACCTCTTGGACGTGGAGGATATACTCCACGGTTCCTATACCCTGGAAGTTTCCTCCCCCGGGCTGGATCGGACTTTCTTTGCTCCGGAGCAAATGCAGGATTACCTGGACCGTGAGGTCCGGATCATGTTCAGCCAGCCCGTGGAGGGACGCAAAAAATTCACCGGTATCCTCAAATCCGTTTCCGAGGAGCAAATCCGCATCGAGCTGGAAGGGTCCGGGGAAGAATTCTGCTTTGATTTTCATACGGCCAAGAAAATAAAACTTTTGTTCAGAGGCTAGATTTCCTGGAACCGATATTTTCCAGGATCAATTTTTAACCGTCAATTATATTGTTCAGTTTCCCCGGAGGTTTGCATGGGACTGGAGCTTAAAAAAGCCATAGACCAGATCAGTAAAGACAAGGGCATCGACCGGGATCTCCTGGTAGACACCCTGGAAGATGCAGTACGCTCTTCCGTACAGAAAAAATTCGACCGCGACCTGGATATTGAGGTCACTTTCAACGAAGACAGCGGCGAAATGGAGGTCTATCAATTTAAAATTGTGGTGGACGAAGTCCAGGACCCGGATACGGAAATCACTCTGGAAGAAGCCAAAGAGCACGACCCGAACGTGGACATGGAAGATGAAGTCGGATTCAAGGTCAATGTAGAGGATCTGGGAAGGATTGCCGCCCAATCCGCAAAGCAGGTCATTATCCAGAGGATGCGGGATGCTGAACAGGAGATAATCTACGAGGAATACAAGGAACGGGTGGGGGAAATCATCAGCGGCATTGTCCAGAGACGGGACAGGGGCGGCTGGATAATCAACCTGGGCCGCACCGAGGCTCTTTTGCCCCGCGAGGAACAGATCCCCAAGGAGAGATTCCGCCGCGGAGACCGGGTTCAGGCCTACCTGATCGAGGTCAAAAAGGAAGGCCGGGGGCCGCAGATCATTGTTTCCCGCTCCCATCCGGAATACATGGCCGCCCTGTTCCGCCGGGAAGTACCGGAAATATCCGACGGCACGGTCAAAATCATGGGCGTGGCCCGGGATCCGGGACGGCGGGCCAAGGTGGCCGTGGTCTCCAGCGAAAGCAACGTGGATCCGGTCGGGGCCTGCGTCGGGGTCAAAGGCTCCAGGATACACAATATCGTTCAAGAGCTGCGCGGGGAAAGAATCGATATCGTCATCTGGAATCCGGATATAGCCACCTATGCGGTGAGCGCCCTGTCTCCGGCCCGCATATCCCAGATTACCGTGGACGAGGAGGAGAAATCCTTGGAAGTGATCGTGCCCGACGATCAACTCACCCCGGCCATCGGCCGCAAGGGCCAGAACGTCAAGCTGGCCTCCAAGCTCCTGGGCTGGTCCATAGATGTGTTTACCGAATCCAAATACGGAGAGCTTTACGAACACAAAAAGCTCCTGCGCCAGGTGGCAAGCACTGCCGAACTGCCCACGGAGGCATTCATATCCGCGGGATACGATCATATAGAGCAAGTTAGGGAAGCCTCGGACGAAGAGCTCATGCAGATAAACGGAATGACGGAACAAAAAATCGACGACGTCCGGGCGGCAATAAATTTTCTGCAGTATGAAGATACCTCCGGCGCGGAGGAAGCGGAATACGAGCACCCGGAGACTGAAGAATCAGAACCCGAAGAAGCAGAGGAAGAAACCTCCTCCGGGGAAGACGAAGAAACAAAAGTGGATGAAGAGGACGAATAGATCCGGGCACACGCCCATCAGGACCTGTATTATTTGCCGCAGGAAATTTTTCAAGCATGATCTACTGCGCTTTGTCTGTCCGGACAAGGATGATGACGGTCTAATCCCGGATCCCGAACACAAAATGCCCGGAAGGGGATTTTATCTCTGCGGCAGCGAATCCTGCCAGGAAAAGATGGCCAAGTTCAGGGGCTGGCGAAAAAAATGCAAGGGGGTAAAAAATGGCTAGCAAAATGCGAGTAAGAGAGCTTTCCGCTGAGCTTAACATGAGCAATAAGGAAATGATTCAGCTGCTCCGGGA
>CAZTKE010000058.1:2462-8999 GCA_964614055.1 uncultured Desulfovibrionales bacterium
CCGCCCCTGAAGAAGCCGCTCCTCCGGAAAAGAAGGCTGAAAAGCCCCGAGAGGGAGAATCCGGAGAAGAGGAGTCCAAAAAGAAAAAGCGCGGCCAGAAAAAGAAAAAACCGGCCGAACCCAAGGTCCGGGTCATATCCAAACCGGAACCCCAGCCGGAAGCACCCCCGTCCGCTGAATCCGGAGAGGCAATGAGCCCGGAAGAAATGGCCCTGCAGCAGATAAAGGCCGAAGAAGAAAAATCAAAAGACACCAAGACCGGGAAAAAGTCCAAAAAGAAAGACAAGAAAAAAGACAAGCGGGTCGTGGACGTTTCCAATTTCTACTCCGGAGAAGGGGAATCCGGAAAAACGAAAAAGGAATACAAGAACAAGAAAAAGACCCCGGTCCAGGACAAAACCGGAGGCGGTCCGCGCAAGCCCAGGGATAAATCCCGTCCGGAGGACCAGCCCCAGGGAAGCCAGCCGGTCAAGGCCTCCAAGCGCAAGCTGCGCATAGACGAGGCCATCCGGGTCTCGGATTTGGCCAAACAGATGGGGATCAAGGCCCAGGACATCATAAAAACCCTGCTCACCCTGGGAGTAATGGCCACCATAAATCAGTCCGTGGATGTTGAAACCGCTGCGGTGGTAGCAGCCGAGTACGGATATGAAGTGGAAAGAGTCGGGTTTTCCGAAGACGAATTCCTGGTTTCCCGGGAGGAGGACAAGGATGAGGATCAGCTTCCCCGTCCGCCGGTAGTGACCATCATGGGCCATGTGGACCACGGCAAGACCTCCCTTTTGGACGCCATCCGCCATTCGGACATAATCGGCAAGGAAGCCGGGGGCATAACCCAGCATATCGGAGCCTATTACGTATCCTCCCCGGGGGGTGATCTGGTCTTTCTGGATACGCCGGGTCACGAGGCGTTTACAGCCATGCGGGCCAGAGGCGCCCAGGTCACGGACATTGTCATCCTGGTTGTGGCCGCGGACGACGGGGTCATGGATCAGACCCGGGAAGCGGTCAACCATTCCAAGGCCGCCGGGGTTCCCCTGGTGGTCGCGGTGAACAAGATGGACAAGGAAGGCAGCAACCCGGACCGGGTCAAGCGCGAATTGGCCGAACTGGGTCTGGTCCCGGAAGAATGGGGTGGAGACACCATATTCAGCCATGTCTCGGCCAAGGAGCAATCCGGAATCGAGGAACTTCTGGAAATGGTCCTTTTGCAGGCCGAAGTCCTGGAACTGAAAGCCAACCCGAACAAACCGGCCCAGGGACATATTGTCGAGGCCAGACTGGACAAGGGGCGGGGCCCGATGGCCACCGTGCTTATCGAAGGCGGAACCCTGAATCAGGGCGAGCCTTTTGTCTGCGGGGTGCATCACGGAAAAGTGCGGGCCATGTTCAATGACCAGGGCAAAACAATGAAAAAAGCCGGTCCGGCCACTCCGGTGGAGATCCAGGGCTTCAGCGGCGTGCCTGAAGCCGGGGACGAATTCACCGTGGTCAAGGATGACAAGACTGCCCGAAAGATCTCCGAGTCCAGACAGACCAAGCAGCGGGAAAAGGAACTGGCCAAGGAATCCAAGATCACTCTGGAAAGCTTTTTGGCGGCCAAACAGGACGGCGAGGCCCAGAACCTGAACCTGGTTCTCAAGGCCGACGTCCAGGGATCCCTGGAGGCCATAACCGACGCCCTGAACAAACTGTCCACCAAGGAAGTAAAGGTGAATGTAATTCACGGCGGAACCGGAGCCATTTCCGAGTCGGACATCATGCTCGCCTCGGCCTCCTCCGCGATTATCATCGGATTCAATGTCCGCCCCACGGCCAAGATCCGAGATACAGCGGAAAAAGAAAAGGTGGAGGTCCGATTTTACGACATAATCTACAATATGGTGAACGATATCAGGGATGCCATGGCCGGCATGCTCGCTCCGGTGATAAAAGAGGAATACCTGGGCCAGGCGGAAGTCCTGCAGACATTCAGCGTCCCCAAGATCGGCACTGTGGCCGGATGCAAGGTAACGGACGGGAAACTGCAGAGAAACGCCCGCGTGCGTTTGCTCCGGGACGGAGTGGTCATCTATACCGGAGCCCTGGACTCACTTAAAAGATTCAAGGACGACGTCAAGGAAGCGGGCAAGGGCTTTGAATGCGGCGTCGGACTGGAGCGTTTCAATGACATCAAGGCCGGGGACGTTCTGGAAGCCTTTTTGGAAACCGAGGAAAAGGCCAAGTTGTAATAACTTCGGATCCCGGATACGGACGGCCGAGGACTAGACCATGTTTATCGGGGTTTTGAGCCTGGAAATACGCCTGCACGCAGTGCATTCGCTCAAGGAAAAGAGGAAACTGAGCAACAGCATCCGGCAGAAGATACGCAACAAATTCAACGTATCCGTGGCTGAAATCGACAATATGGACGATAAAACAATGCTTAACCTGGCCATATCCATGGTCTGCAACGAACAAAAAAGAATCGATTCCACCCTGAGCAAGGCCCTGGCAACCGTGGAAGCCATGACCGACCAGGAAATTGCCGGGGTAAACACGGAAATATTCGGAGCGTAATACTCATGCGCAAAGGCACAACCAGGAGATCGCACCGGCTGGGCGATCAAATCATGCGTGAACTGGCCGAAATAGTGGTCAAGGATATGCGCGATCCCCGCCTGGAATTTCTGAATATAACCGGGGTGCGCATGAACAGCGATCTGAATGTGGCCGAGGTTTTGTATACGCATATAAACGGCCGCACTCCGGATCTGGAAGAGGCCCTGGAAGGGGCCAAGGGTTTTCTGCGCTCCGAGCTCGGGCACAGGCTGAAGCTCAAATACGTCCCCGAACTCAGATTCATCTGGGACGAGTTTCTGGAGAAAATGGTCTATGACTAGGAGCCAAGCCCGAATAATTGATGTCTTGAAAAAAGAAGACAAGTTCCTTATCACCGCGCATGTCAACCCGGACGGGGATGCCCTGGGCTCCATGGCCGCACTCGGTTTTATCCTTGGTAAACTGGATAAACATTTCAAGCTGTACAATGAAAGCGGCGTTCCCGATAAGTTCGCCTGGCTGAAACTCCCGGACCGGCTATATACGGAGCCCCCGGAAGAGCGCTTCGACTGGATTATTGTCCTGGACAGCGGGGACGTTAAACGTCCCGGAGACAAGCTGGCCCCTCTGCTGGAAAAACACAAGACGATAAATATAGATCACCACCTGGGCAATCCGGAATTCGGGGACATCAATTGGGTGGAACCCGGCCGCTCCTCAGTGGGGGAAATGATCGGGCTTATTGCCGAGGAAACGGGTATAGGCCTCACCGACGAACTGGCCGAGGCCGTGTATCTGGCCATGGCCAGCGACACCGGATTTTTCACCTATGACAACACCACTGCCGAAGTGCTGGAAATGACCGCCCGCCTGCTTCGAAACGGACTGGACGTTGCCGAAATAAATACCCGGATAAAAAATCAGTGGAGCCTTAAAAAGCTGCATCTGCACGGACTCGTGCTTTCAAGGGCCGAGCTCTGCTGCTCCGGAAAAGTGGGACTTATAAGTATAAGCGCGGAGGACTTTGCCCGTACCGGGACCTCTATCGAGGACTGCGAGGGGCTGGTCAATTATCTGCGCAATGTATCCGGGGTGGAAATCGCCCTTAGCATTCGCGAGGAAGATGGGGATAAAATCAAGTTCAGCCTGCGCTCCAGCGGAGATACTGACGTACAGGCAATCGCCTCCGCCCTGGGGGGCGGCGGGCACAAAAACGCCTCCGGCGGGACGCTGGATATGGACATGGCCCGGGCCCGGGATACGCTTATAAACACAATCCGGGAAAATCTTACCGGGCAGGAATAAAACGATCCGGAACATGGCCAAAAAAGGCAACCCAATAAACGGGGTCCTGGTTTTATACAAACCCTCCGGGCCGACTTCCACGGATTGTCTGAACCAACTGAAAAGACAGTTTCGTCCGCGTAAAATCGGCCACGCCGGGACCCTGGACCCTATGGCCGAAGGGATTTTGCCAGTTTTATTCGGCAAGGCCACCAAACTGGCCCCGTATATCGGTTCCGGATTCAAGATATACAAAGGGGAAATCCTGCTCGGGAAAAGCACGGACACCTATGACATCCAGGGTACGGTCACCCGGGAAGCCGATACCGCCGCAATCACCGAGGAACAAGTTGCCTCGGAAATAGATTTCTGGCATAAGTTAACTTCTCAGGAGGTCCCGGCATATTCGGCGGCCAAGCACAAGGGAAAGCCCTTGTATGCCCTGAAACGCAGCGGACAGGAAGTCCCGGAAAAAACAAAAGAAATTTCCATATTTCGGGCCCGGATCCTTGAAATGGATCTGCCCCGGATCACATTCCGGGTATGCTGTTCACCCGGCACCTATATACGGTCCCTGGCCCACAGCCTGGGGAACCGCTTAGGGTGCGGCGCGGTGCTTACGGCCCTTACCCGGGAATGTACCCATCCGTTTACCCTGGATCAGAGTATCGGACTTGAAGAGGTATTGGAGAAGGATGTTGTCAAACATCTGATCCGGCTCAGGGACTGCCTGCCGGACTGGCCCCAGTACAAACTCTCCTCCGAATCATCCAGAATGGTTGAAAACGGAGCGTCTCTACCTGTTTCCACCACTCCCGGATTTTCCGGAAATGAGGGGGAAAAGGCCGTTTTGCTCGACCCGGAAGACCGAACCCTGGCTATTGTCCAGGCCCGGGAAACGGATGGACAATTGAGGTGGGCCATTTTGCGCGGTCTTTGGACCTAGCCGGCCGAATTTAAATCAAACAAACTAAAGTATTGGAGGATACTGCTGTGGTGATGACTCCGGAAAAAAAATCCGAAATTATTGAGGAATTCAAAACTCACGAGGGGGACACCGGTTCGCCGGAAGTCCAGGTGGCCCTGCTCACGGAAAGGATCAAGTACCTGACCGAGCACTTCAAAACCCATAAACAGGACTACCATTCCCGTACCGGTCTTCTGAAGCTGGTGGGGAAAAGAAGAAATCTTCTCAAGTACCTGAAGAAAAAAGACATCACCAGATACCGCAATCTTATTCAGAGGCTTGGATTGCGTAAATAACACGGCTTGCCCGGTGGATCACTCCACCGGGCTAAAGCTTTACGAGGAAATCAGACTTATGACATTCAGTTTCAATATCCACAAAGTCACTGCCGAGGCCGGTAATTCCAACATAGAACTGGAAACCGGAAAACTCGCTCTGCAGGCGGATGGAGCGGTACAGGCCCGCTACGGGGACACGGTGGTCCTTATCACTGCGGTCACCCAGCCCGTGGAGCGGGAAATCAACTTCATGCCCCTGGTGGTCAACTACCAGGAAATGTCCTACGCTTCCGGGACCATTCCCGGAAACTATTTCCGCAGGGAAATTGGACGGCCCAGCGAGCGGGAAACCCTTATCTCCAGGCTGATCGACCGGCCCATCCGGCCTCTTTTTCCGGAAGGATTCCGGGACGAGGTCCAGGTAATGGCCACGGTTCTGTCCTCGGAGCCGGATTTTGATCCGGACATCCTGGCCTTGACCGGTGCATCCACAGCCCTGCACATCTCGCGCATTCCCTTCATGGGCCCCATAGCCGGAGCACGCATCGGGTACATAGACAATAAATTCGTATTCAACCCCACCTGCTCCCAGCTGCAGGAAAGCAAGCTGGACATGATCTTTGCCGCGGCCCGCGAAGGCGTGGTCATGGTCGAAGGCGGAGCGCAATTCATACCGGAAAGCATGCTGGCCGACGCCATTTCCTGGGGACACGAACAGATAATCCCCTCCCTGGACGCCCAGGAGGAACTGCGTAGGCAGTGCGGAGCGGAGAAAATCGAAATCCAGCCCCAGGAAAGCGATTCCGAACTGGAGGAATTCATCAGGGAGACAGGCAGCAAGGAACTCTCACAGAGCCTGCAGGTCCCGGAAAAGATGAAACGCAAGGAAGCCAAGTCCAGGGTCCGGGAAGAGATAATGACCCGGGCAGCGGAAAAATTCGGGGAAGATTCCCCTAAACTGGCCAAGGTCAAACCTACCCTGGAAGAGCTGGAAAAAGATATGGTCCGGGAAAGCATTGTCTCCACTTCCACCCGTATAGACGGACGCGGACTCACGGAAGTAAGGCCGCTGTGCATGGAAACAAGTGTACTCCCCAGGACTCACGGTTCGTGCATATTCGCCAGGGGCGAGACCAAGTCCCTGTGCATCGCCACCCTGGGCAGCACTTCGGATGAACAGCGTATCGAAACCCTGGCCGGTGACAGCAGCAAGAGATTCATGCTCCATTACAATTTCCCGCCTTATTGCGTGGGAGAGGTAAAGATGATGCGCGGTCCGTCCAGACGGGAAATCGGGCACGGCGCGTTGGCGGAAAGGGCGCTTAAGCCCATCCTTCCGGATGCCGAGGAATTCCCTTTTACCATGCGCGTGGTTTCCGAAGTCATGGAAAGCAACGGCTCTTCCTCCATGGCCTCGGTATGCGGCGGTTCGCTCGCGCTCATGGATGCCGGAATCCCGGTCAAGGA
>CAZTKE010000059.1:0-8960 GCA_964614055.1 uncultured Desulfovibrionales bacterium
GGTAATGCCGGCCTCGGTTCCCCCGGCCAGGGCTTGCTCGCATTCACCGCTGCGGATCATGTTAAGGGCCGTGCCAATGGCCTGGACCCCGGAAGCGCAAGCAGCGTTCACTGTCAAATTAGGGCCCCTGGCTCCCAGGGATATGGCCATCTGCCCGGAAATAATGCTGCCCAGGGTTCCGGCGATAAAATACGGAGAAACCCGCTTGGAACCGCCGGAATTGATGCGCTCCAAATTCGCCTCCAAAAGATTCCTCCCACCCAGGGCATTGCCCATTATCACCGCGGTTGTACCGGCCGAATCATCACCTATATTAAGCCGGGCATCTTCCAGGGCCATCCTGCCCGCGGCAAGCCCCAGGAGAATGGAGCGGTCAAGACGTCTTTCCAAACGGCTGTCCATAAAGTCGGCCGCCCGGAAATCATTTACCTCCCCGGCGATTTTCGTGCGCATCTTGCTCGTGTCAAAATTCCGCACAAAATTTATCCCGGAAGCACCCTGCCGCATTAATTTCCAGCTCTTTTCCGCTCCCACGGCCAAGGGAGTTATCGCTCCGATTCCGCTGATGACCACTCTTTTTTTGCCGTTCTCGTGCTCCACAGGCCTTCCTTTCTCTGTATATCCCTATCTTTTTCAAGGCATTTAGGCACATATCAAGGACAAATTCAATCCCAAAAAAACAACCGCGATAGATCACAACCCGAAAACGTACCTGCTGCGCCAGAGACCCTCGGTGAACCGGCCCCCGGATCCTCGTGCCCGGTTCACGATTTTATCTCTATCTTAGCAAATTTATTGAAATAAACTTTATTTGCCTTGAACAAAAAAGTCAAAAGGAGACCAGGATTTTATTTACACATTTTAAATTTTAGGGCAACATACAACCAAAATGAGATTAGTGTCCAAAATAAATGGCGGAGGAGAGAAAGTTTTAAATTGACAACCCTCCACGTGCATCTGCTAGTCGGTTCAAGAAAGAATCGTTCACTTGGACGAAATTTGTCCCGCGGGCGCATATAATTTGAATGGCGGCTTCTTTGACGAGGCAACCAACCGATTTAAAATTCTAGCGGAAAAAATGGATGCACCATGTCTCGCCCCATTTTTTCTTCTCCGGGATTAAAAACCATCCGTAACCACTTTCCCGGGGCGTTTTATTCTAGAGACTATACAAAAAACCGATTAAGAAAATGACCGAATATCCGCTGGTAAATATCGAGGAAATCGCCCCCGGGGCAATAACAGCCACGGAAGTCAAATCCTGCCAAGGCAGATTTCTCTTTCCCCCGGGACAAACCCTATCGGTCAAGGATATCCAAAAGTGCAAAGCCTGGGGAGTCTGGCACTTGCGGGTAACTGAGAACCCCGGGGAACCGCTCCAGGAAAACGGATATGACAGGGAAGGAGTCAAGGAAATAAGAGATGCCATTCTCCCTTTCTTTGCCGCCTGGAAATTCAAGCAGGACCCGAACAAAGAAATTTTCAAAAACATCGTCCTGTGGACCGCCCAAACCGGAATAGATGTCCCGGACAGCGGCAAAGAAAGCAACTCCCCGCAAACTGCCCCCTCTCCCCAGCCCGGGGACGCAAAGCCGGATCTGGAGAATATAATCCAAAAGGACGAAAACCTGGCCACCCTACCGGACATATTCAACCGACTGATGGCCGCGGTTAACGATCCCAAATGCACCTCGCATCACCTGGCGGAGATACTCGGGAACGACCCCGCGCTGTGCGCCAAGCTGCTAAAGCTTGTAAACAGTCCTGTTTATGGATTGATGCGCAAGATCGAAAGCATGGAACGGGCGGTCACCCTGGTCGGTATAAACGAGATAAGCAAAATAGCCCTGAGTATCAGCGTAATCTCCATGTTCAGGGATATTCCCGAAGAAATCATGGATATGCGCAAATTCTGGAGTCATTGCATAGGCTGCGGGCTGGTAGCGGAAATAATTTCCGAAGAAATGCACATCTCCTCGGAAAGACTTCTGGTCGCGGGCATGCTGCATGACATCGGACGCCTGATCATGCTCAAGAATCATCCCCGGACAACCCTCTACGCCATGCACAAGGCCAGGAGCAAGAGGTTGCCCCTGCATGCCGTGGAAAAAGACATCTGGGGTTTTGATCACTGCGAAGTGGGACAAAGGATTCTGGAACTGTGGAGCCTGCCGGACTTTCTGGTGCAAACCGCCCGATATCATCACGGATATGAAAAGTCGGACTACAAACAGGAAATCGGCATAATCCAGCTTGCGGACTGTCTGGTTCAGGCCATGTTCATGGGCTACAGCGGGAACAGCTTCATTCCCGGCGTACCCGCCTGCTTATGGGATGAACCGGGCATATCGCCCCGGAGTATAGCCGGTATTTTTACCCAGGCCCAATACCGGGCCGAGGAAATGATCGGCACGCTTTTATAATGCCTACAGCAACCTTTAAATTTTCGAGCTCCGGAGCTAACCTCCCGGATTCCTTGTTCAAGTCCGTATATTTAAAAATAAAGACACTGGATCGCGGAAGATGAAAAATCAAGGCACTACCGGCCCGAAAAACGGACCCGAGAAAGACGGGGACCCAACCGTTGCCTACCTCAATAGCCGCATAAACTATCTGGACAGACTGAACAAAAACGCCCTGGCCGCAATGGAGAACGTGGCCAAGCTGGGGGATTTCAAGGACAGCTTCAGCCAAATCGCCAACATCAACGTTATCCTGGAAAAGATATCCGAAGGATGCTCCAATACAGTCCCTCTTTCCGCCTGCTACACCTTCCTTATAGACGATCAAAATGAATTTGTCCTACAGTTTGCACAAGGCGAGACTAAAAGCTTTGCCGTACAAAAAGAACTGGACAACATTATCGAGACCCGAAAGCTGGCTCAGTCCATTCTGCATAAAAAACCCCTGCGGCATAAGTCCACTCAGGGATTTGAACTCATCCTGCATATAATCGCCACTTCCTCCCGGGTAAGGGGACTTTTTGTCGGAGTTTTAGAAGAGCCTTTCAAAAATATACCCGATTACGCCCTATCCGTACTTAAAATACTTATGCTCAGCGGGGCAAACTGCATTGAAAATTATGAATTGTACCAGACCCTGCAGGACAAGATAAGCAAACTGGAGGAATCGGAAAAACAGCTTTCCATTCAGGCCTTTCACGACTCTTTGACCCAGCTTCCCAACCGCTTTTTTTTGATGCAGAAACTCAAGGACGCGATAAAAAGAAACTCCAGGAGACGGCGGCCGAATTTCGCCCTGCTCATGCTGGATCTGGACAATTTCAAGCGCATCAACGATTCCATGGGCCACCAGATGGGGGACGAACTCTTGAAAAAAGTTGCCGGCAGACTGACCGGTCTCTTGCGAGAATACGATACCGTGGCCCGACTGGGAGGAGATGAATTCATCCTCCTTTTGGAAAACATCGAAAACAGGGCCCAGACCATCAAGATAGTGGAACGGGTGCACAGGGAGATGCAGCGTCCGTTTCGGCTCGGCAGCCAGGAAATCTATATCTCCACGAGTACGGGCGTGGTCCTGGATACTAAATGGCACGAGAACGAAGAGGATGTTATCCGCAATGCGGACGTGGCCATGTACAAAGCCAAGAAAAGCAAAAAAGGACATTACAAGGTATTTACCCAGCACATGCACGATCAGGCCGTGGCAAACATGGAAATGGAAATTGAGATCGGCCGCGCCCTGGACAATGCGGAATTCGAACTCTTTTACCAGCCCATATTGTCCTGTGATGCAACCCGGGTTTACGGCGTGGAAGCACTTTTGAGATGGAAACACGCCTCGGCCGCGCATATTCCGCCCAGCAGATTCATACCCATAGCCGAGGAAACCGGGCTTATCGTCCCCTTAGGGAAATGGGTGCTGCAAAGGGCGCTTTCGCAAATAAAGCCTTTCATCGAACAAGACCCGAATTTTCTTCTGAGCGTAAACCTGTCCCCCAGGCAGTTTAAACACGATGAAATCATAAAACACCTGACCGAGTTCCTGGAGGATTGTGAATTCAATCCGGAAAACCTGTTGCTGGAAATAACCGAATCCACACTTTTCGACGATTATGCCAAAAACACGGCCAAGGTAAAAAAGATAAAGAAAATGGGAGTCAAATTCGCCCTGGACGACTTCGGTACCGGCTATTCCTCCCTGAACCACCTCAAAAACATACCTGTTGATTTCATCAAGGTGGACAAGTCCTTTATCACGGAAAGCAAGAACTCCCAAAACAACAAGGCCATTTTGGAAGGCATAGTAAGCATGGCCCGGGCCATCAATATCAAGGTAATAGCCGAGGGGATAGAAGAGCGGGAACAACTGGCCATGATATGCGACGCCAAATGTGACGCGGTACAGGGATTTCTTTTTTCCCGCCCCCTTAATCTATCCAAGCTGAAAATATTTCTGGGCGCTTCCGGCCCCCGCAAACTGGATTTTAAATCCACCCCCGAACTCTCCAACTAAAAAAAGCATTAAAATCGCTGCCGGCTGACAGTTTAGAATAAAAATGAAATTCCGGGAGGGATTTTAACTTTACGGCTCTCCGACACAGCGTGTAAGTCTTTTCTATTTTGGTTCGTCTCAAGAATCCGTGCAAAGCATTTTATATTTTTGGCTCCTCACACAAATCTGTGCAAAATTTTGTTTCCAAAGTCCAGCAAAAGATGCTGAACCAACTGAATTTAAAGGCTTTTAATAAAATACCTCGAGTTGACCAATTATTGTCGTTTCCTGGATCCGGCACTCAAATTTCAAATTTGAGTGCCGGATGACGGGGTGGAAATTCCGCACAACTTGGTTCTGACCTCGAAATACGGGCTATCTACTATTCGTCATTACCCGTTCCTGCTCGGGGGCAGGAATGACGGACCGGGTAATCCAGGATCTTGAGACGAACCAGAAAGTTCAGGCGGAAAAAATCCACATCAAACGTCAAGGCCCCAAGAATTCAAGGTCGCAGCATACTTATCCGTACGTAATAATTTAAACTTATTTGCCGCAACGCAGCCATTGGGAAATTTAAGGCCAGCCTGTTAAAGCCCCCTGTACACACACATCTTGCCCTTTACCTTATCCCGGTAATAATCCTCGTCCAGCATCTCCACCAGTTCCCAGACGCCTTCACTTTCCATGCGCAACATTTCCTTGCGGTAATCGTAATCCTCGTAAGCCCCTTCGCGTATGGTAAAGCACAGGATTCCCCCGGGCTTGGTGATGCGGACGAATTCGGAAAAAACCCGCGGACCGACGTGGCCGTAGGTAAGAGTTCCGGCGCAGACAAGCGCGTCATAAGTATTGTCTTTTATATCCAGGGGCCGGGTCAGATCCATCTGGAAAAGATCCTCATACACCCCTTTTTTTTCGGCCTGATCCAGCATCTCCCGGGAATAATCCAGGCCGTCCTGCCGGATATATCCCCGGGGATGCAGGATCTCGGCCACAAGCCCGGTTCCGCATCCGGCATCCAGGATACGGGCCTTAAAATCCCCGTTTAAATGCTTGTCCAAAAGATCGGCGCAGATCTTAAAGCCGACATACCCGAATTCCTCCACCGTATCCCGGTCATATTCCGCGGCCCAGTCACCGTAGGCGGACATCAGTTCCCGGCTGTCCGCGGGATTGTAGACCTTTTCCAGAATGGATTCCTTGGCGCTCATAATTAGCCTCCTTACTTTTTGCACTTTAATATTTTTATTCGAATTACAAAAAAATCTGCCACGGACTGCCTGTAAATAAAACAGTCCGTGGCAGATATAACCCGCATATTTTGGATTATGTTATATTTGCGGATCCATCTCCTTCCCGGCACCCAATCAGCTGCATGCCGAGTAAAAGAAGAATCCGGTAAGACTTACTTTTGGCCGGCCATGGACTGGGTAATACGGTCCAAGACGATGGCGATAAGGACAATGCCCAATCCACCGATCACGGCCAGGCCAACACGCATGCTGTTCACTCCCTCGAAAACCAGCACACCGAGACCGCCCGCTCCGATAAGCGAAGCAATAACAACCATGGCCAAAGAAAGCATGATGGTCTGGTTCAAACCGGCCATAATGGTCTGTTTGGCCAGGGGAAGCTGTATGCGGAGCAAAATCTGTTTCTGAGTAGCCCCGCAGGCCAATCCGGCCTCGATAAGTTCCGGATGGACCTGGCGAATACCCAGATTGGTGAGCTTGATGGTCGGGGGTATGGCAAAGACAATGGTGGCGATAACTCCGGCCACCGTACCAATGCTGAAAAGCATTACCACCGGTACCAGATAGACGAATGCGGGGGTACTCTGCATGATATCCAGAACCGGGCGGATCACACCGGCCAATCTGTCGCTTTGGGACAAAAGGATGCCCAATGGAATCCCCACAACGATGCAAAAAATAACCGAAGCCAGAATCATGGACAGGGTGATCATGGATTCTTCCCATACCCCGGTATACCCGAGCAATAAAAGGGCAATCAAAGTAAACACGGCCACTCCCCGGGAGGCGTATCTCCAGGCCAGGGCCACCATGGCCGCGATTACGATCAGGGGATGCACCCAGAGCAGAAAATCCCGTATGCCCATAAGTACTTTGTCAATAGGCCATTTTATGGCCTGGAAGATAAAGCGGTAATTGACCACCAGCCAATCCACGCCGTCTTCCACCCAGCTTTCCAGGGGCAGGGTAAACCAGCTAAATATATCCAGCATCTCAATCCTCCTTAACTAGCGTTTGAACAAAATGCCGGGCTGTGCAGCATGTTAAGACCAACCCGCCTGCTCCGACAAAATATTTTATTCGGTATAACTCCGGCGCCGCAAGGGTCCGCCGGAGGCAAAAAAACCGCCTTTAAGCCTCGGTCTTGACCAATGTCTTCAGAAAACGGCGTCTGGAAATTGCTCCCTGATACACATTGTTCTCATCCACCACCGGCGCCGGATATTCGGATTCGGTAATCTTTTCCAGGACATCCTGAAGATACTCCTGGCTGCCGACCGGGGTTACATTGTCCATATAGGCTTCCTCCAGGGCTCCGCCGCTTTCCACGACTTCCTTGAGCTTTCTGGCGGTAACCATCCCCTGGTACTGTTTTTTGGAATTCAGGATGTAACCCACATGGGCATCACTGTTATACAGCTGCTCCAGAGCGGTTCTGGGACCGACACCTTTGTGCTGGATAATGGTCTCATAATGGTCCCTGGCGATTTCCTTGGCGGTAAAGACCATTGTCGGGTCCACGCCGCGGAAAAAGGAGCGTACATAATCATTGGCCGGCACCTTTAAAATATCCTCCGGAGTGCCGATCTGCACTATCTCCCCGGCATCCATAATGGCAATCCGATCCCCGATGCGTATGGCTTCATCCAGGTCATGGGAAATAAAAATGATTGTCCGCGGATCATCCTCCTGAATACGCAAAAGTTCGTCCTGCATCTGGGAGCGGATCAGGGGATCGAGTGCGGAAAACGCCTCATCCATGAGCATTATATCCGGGTCCGTGGCCAGGCCCCGGGCCAAGCCCACTCTCTGCTGCATTCCCCCGGAAAGTTCCCCCGGATAACTATTGGCATTGGCCTTGAGCCCGACCATCTCCAGGACCTCCATGGCCCTTTTTTCCTGCTCCTCAGGGGATTTCCCGGCCATTGACAATCCCAGAGCCGCGTTTTCGGCCACCGTCAGATGCGGCAAAAGGGCAAAGGACTGAAAAACCATGCTCATGTAATCCCGTCTGAGTTTGACAAGTTCATCTTTGTTTAAATTGCTTATGTCGTTGCCCTCGATCAAAACAGTCCCGCTGGTGGGATTTATCAATCTGTTCAGCATGCGCACAAGCGTGGATTTGCCGGACCCGGAAAGCCCCATGACCACGAATATTTCGTTGCCCTGGACTTCAAAACAGGCGTCCTTAACGCCGATAGTAAGGCCGGTCTCTTCAAAGATTTCGTCCTTGCCCTTACCCTTGTTAACCAGCTCATAGGCCTCATCCCGATTTCCAGACCCGAAAATCTTGTACAGGTTTTCCACCTTTACCCGGGTTACATCGCTATTTTTAGTCATATCCTCTCCTCATCATGCACTTTTGTTGATCTGATTTAATTTCACTGGGTTACTCACTGAATTCGCAACCGGCATTATTGACTCAATTTTTGTCCGCCGAACAGACTTCAAATCAACTTTGTCCATCCTCTATCAAATTCATAATATACACTATTTATAATCAATGATTTAAATTCGTGTCAAGCGGAGCAAAAAACAAAGCAAACTTCGCAGTAATCCAGAAATACAGTATAAAACAAAATAGTAATCCGAAAGAATGCCGAATCGTATTTAGCCGCAAAAATACAGGATATACACTTGGCTAGCATTCCTGACTAGACTAACGAATCCGCATCTATTTTCGCAAAAAAATTCATAAAATATACAAAACCGTCTTTGGCTCAAATCCGTATTCAAATACAACAAAAACATAAAATCGGCTCGGAACAGGTACTCCTGGGACTTATGAAAAACATTTCTCAAAATATAAATAAATAAAGAACATACAAGATGCACCAAATAAACCTTACAGCGATCCAAGATGGACAATACGCTCACGCAAATTCGTGACACAAAACCGATCTTGTCCGCCCTCCCCGGGAAACGGCGAGCCCGACATATAAATAACAGATAAAACAGATACTTATACCGCATAGCATTGCAGCCGAGACTTTCCCGACGGACTCCCAAAAATCTATTGGACAACAAGCGATAACATCTAACACCCTTTAAAAACTTAAAAAATCAAAAGAGCCATGCTTCCTCTCCACTTTTCTCCCCCGGGCCCAATAACCAAAGGGCCCAACCATCGATTGCGGATAGGCCATCGAACCTCCAAGACCACTCCCTGGACAAAAGATTAAAATTGCCAGAAATTTCATTATCTGCTGTCTATAAAAAGTTTGTCCGGAGAGAAATATACCGAAC
>CAZTKE010000060.1:0-3679 GCA_964614055.1 uncultured Desulfovibrionales bacterium
GTTAACTTGGATTGAAAACTCATCTTCCGGGGTCTCAATAGTCTTCGCCATCCCCGCAGAAGACATGCCACACATTAACCTCATGTGATACTCATGTACTGTAGAGTATATTTCATCTTCGTTTGATAAAAGCTCTATACTAAGCCTTTCTTGGGTGTCAATCTGTTTAAGATCAGAAAAAAAGATAGGACGCCCATGGTTTTTTAGTTTTTTAGGAATAATAAATTCGTGCATGATGTGATCAAGTTCTTTTTTTCTAACGCCAGCAAGCATGCCCTCTTTGAGAACTTTATCGGCGATCTCCATTGAAAGATCTCTAGCATTTTTTAAATGCTCTATTTCCGGGGCGTTAAACTCTTGAAGCTGTTGCAAAATAGGTTCCATTCTTTGATCTTTTGGCAAGTTTATTCCCTTTTCCATAAGCTCCTCGTAGGAGGAAACAACCACGTGAGCAGGGACCAGTTTATCTTTCCACGGGATTTGAATGTCTATCGGCCCGAGTTCAGCTGTAGCTGTCATTATGATTTTACTTGCCCCCAGAGTTATCATGGTGGCCGCCGATTTCGAGCGTCCCGGGACTAATACCCAATAGTCGTGTCCAGAAAATTCTCGGCAAACTTTAACTATCCTTTCCGCTGCAAGGGGATCTCCGCCTGGTGAATTTATTATTAAAAGGAGTTTTTCTTCGTTTTTTGGCAGGGATATCAATATATCTTTCAGCATTTCCACATCTTCGTCAGTAATAGCTCCTTGCCTAACCCCGAAACTAGTATAAAATGCTAAGGCTCGTCTGTCATAATGCTCGCCAATTTTATTTAGAAGTGGAGCTCTCAGCCTATGAGATTGCTGTGATTCACTTGATATTTGCTTAAATGTAGATCCAGTCATCTAAACTTCTCCCTTTAGTTCCGAAATACATTGCTCAGCGGGTTGCGCTAGCTTAAAACTTTTTTATGACCTGACAATCAACACCATATTGAACTAAATTTAGTTACCCATTTTTACTCTTTGAGTAAACTATTAGCCTGTCCCCTTACTCATTCTGTTATGCACTAAAATCGATTAATCTAAGTTCAACAGTCTTGTTCCTCGAATACTTTAAATGGCGTTTGATACCAATAATCATACATAACCAGTGCTATGGCAATCAGCATCGAAAGAATACTAACATATTCATTCACCCACGACAACGAGCCAGAAAGAATAATAAGGATAATATATGCGATGTTAATTTTGATCCAAAATTTTTTCTCGGTGTTTGCCGTTTTTGAGATTTGGAGAAGAACCGTTGCGATAAAAATAGCGATTGCTAATAGTAAGCAGGCCACAAAAAAACTGTTTGAAAGTACAATAGCGGAAACGATCCACATAAACCAAACTACCATTCCTACTAAAAAATCACGCTTAAATTCAAAGGAAGTTCTATCTGCCTCATAACAAAGAGAAAGATCATTAAGATATATTTTTATTCTCAGTGATATAAAAAATACCACAAATGCCCAGTTATTAAAAGAAAAATCATCCGTAATCAATTTAGCTATAGTTGCAGCCATTGCACCCATTGCCATAGTCAAAAATACAGACAGTAAAGTTGTGACCGCTTTCATAGGCCCTCTCTTCAAATGATATATTTATGTTCTATTAATAGCAGTAGGCTAACGCCAAGTTTACCGCAAAATTTGGAGCGCAGTGAAAATTTTTTATGTTATGGAGGCCGGACCCGCATAAGTTACTAAAATATCATTAAACACATCCCACAGAAGCTTGTTTCCATCCTTTAGAGTCGCAATTTCGCCGCCAAAATCAGCGCTGTAAGCAGCAAGGACTCCTGTAACGCATACACAGTATCCTTTTGAGCACTTTCCTTTCTGTGGGTTCGTCGATGCTGGCCTTTATCCCAAGCCTGGCTTTGATACTCTCAACAAATTCGTCGGATCCGGCTGCTATGGCTTCGGTCCAGATCTTTTCCTGTTTTGTCCCTTTCTGAATGTAAGCCTCCACCCAATGCTCATAGCTGTCAGTCAATGTCTTTTCGTCAGCACCCAATAATTGTTTCAAGCGATTCCGGGCAATTATTCTATACCGCCGGGGCGGATCAACTATTTCATGCCATCCACCATGCTTCCATTCCCGGGAATGATCTACAACTCCGGACCTGACCATGTTCACCCAGTGAAATAAGATTTAAGCCTATTCTTAATAAACATTCTGCCTTTATAGGTTTTGAAGTATTTTTCTCTTTGTGTAGCATCGTCTTGGTTCAAAAAGGCCTCATAATATACGAGTCGTGATGGTCTTCTGTTCTTTGTTGATGAAACCAATCCATTTTCATGCTGCTCAAATCTTAGCTTGAGATTTTTTGTATAACCAGTGTAAAATTTGCCATCAGCATGAACCAATTTTTAGCCTATCCCTTTGCTCACTGTTGCTCTTGGACCGGCTAACCCATAAGGCGTATATCATTGAATGTCCCTGGGAGAGCTACAGGCTGCAGGAGCGATGACCACAAACAACAACTGAGGTCCGCCCTGCCTCTCCCGGGGGAAGCAGGGTCTTCCCATTAACCAACCGCCTGGGCGGTGGTCAATTTTCGATTGTCACAACCAAAAGCACCTTGTTAGAAGTGCGCTTCAGCGTGTCGGTACACACGATCACGCTCGATCTCAGCGATATCTTGTCTGTTCTCCTTTGTGAGCCGATGCACATCGTTGTGGCCTGTTACCTCCCTGAACTCTTCCCTGCGGAGATTATTAATAATGTCGTAGAATCCGCTCCCGGGGCACCCATCTGCTTTCTTAGCCATCACTGCGCCATAGATTACCAAAGAAGACGGGCACAGGGCGCGACTCGCGGCCTCTAAAGTATCGTACACGTCATTCTCATGGGTTTCTTCGTCAAATAGTGAATGAAGGCTTCTAAAACCGACGACGTCTTTCTGGTGCGCAGCGTCAACCAACAGCTGAGCGACATCCGATATCTTCTCTACCACTACCATTAGTCCCTCCACATCTAAACAATCGCACTCTTGGCACTTCTAATAAAACTTTTAGCCTGTCCCTTTGTGCTCCTGTTTCCAGATAACTCCGTAAATTCCTGCCCTTGTCTATAAGCATGGGCACTTCATTGTTTGTTTCCTACCATTATAACCCCAAAACAGGCAAATCATCAATCACTTTTTGTATTCAGAGGCTATGATTAAAATTCCTGACGATATCCGGGTCAAGTTTGAAAGGTCTCTGGTTCATGGGTTCATCCCAGAGCGGTTAAGATCTTTTTACCGCAAATGGCTGGGGTATTATTTTGATTTTTGTCATAAGTACTAGCAGGAGGTATGGTGCCGGGCAAGCCTGGAACCCTTTATGGAAAAACCTGCCGAGAAATACATGTCAACTTTTGGCCATCCCCTTGCTCACTTTGCTCCATGCTTGCGCACAAAAAAAGGCCGGGAAAACCCGGCCCGTTTTTTTATTTGCGGACAAGAACTAATTCAGATCGTACTGCTCATAGTCCGGAGCGTAAGGGTCCTTTTCTTTGTCCGGCCCCTGCCCGGGATCATCCCAGTCCGAAGGACCGAGCTGCTCAAAACGCAGAGGTTGATCCTTCTTGGCCGGAGGCAGGCTGCTTTTAATGGAACTGTCCACCACCTGCTTGAATACATTGGCCAGATCACCCACATTCT
>CAZTKE010000060.1:3779-8865 GCA_964614055.1 uncultured Desulfovibrionales bacterium
TTAATGGAACTGTCCACCACCTGCTTGAATACATTGGCCAGATCACCCACATTCTTTGCCGGATAATACCCACCCCCGCCGTTTACAGCCATTTCCTTTAGCTGATTTTCCGTTTTGGAGCCCGGGGGTATATCAAACCCGATCACCTCGATTCTTATACGCATTTGCCTGCCGGCTATTTCCCGGGCCACTTTCCCCGGATTACCACCGCAGGTTTCCTTGCCGTCGCTTAGGACAATCAATACCCCGCGCGGGCCTTGGCCGCTTTTCTCCAGATAGTCAGCCCCTTTTTTCATGGAAAAGGCCAGCGGGGTATCCCCGCCCGCGTTAAATCCCAGGCTGTTTAGTATCGACTTCGGGTTTTGGGTAAAATCCTGCATAAGCCTGCAGGAGTTGCACCCACCAAAGGCGAACAGCGCCGTTTCTATCCCCAGATCCGAACGCAGAGTCCCCACTGTGGTCCGCACCGCGCCCTTGGCCGCGGAGAGCTTGTTCCCGCGCATGCTGCCCGAGGCGTCCACCACGAAGCAAAGAGACAGATTAAGAGGTCCCTTGGCCGCGTAAAGCGGAAAGGCAAAACCGACCCCCAGAACAAACAAAAAAACAGCGACCAAAAATTTTCTGGCCATACCCCGCCCTCCCTTTGCCTGCGGCAATCTCCGGCATCCAGGCCGGTTACATGTTCACTCCCGTAAAAAACCTCCCTCTATTCTGTCTGCAACTTGCCTCCCCATAGTTAAACCCGGAATGCATTCGGGTCTCGGGCATTGGATATGGATTCTTTCCGCCTGATCATCCCGGATGCCTTTGCCGGGCACAAGCAATCTTAAAGGCAGTGGATCAGGACTGCCCGGCAAGCTCAAATCCGGCGCTGGACCAGGCATGCATGCCCCCGGCCAGACTGTGCACATGGGTAAACCCGTTTTGCTTCAGCTTGCTGGCCACGATATTGGAGCGGTATCCGCTTCCGCAAACAAGGATCACTTCCTCCTTTACGGGCAAATCCAGACCTTTTTCCAGTATATCGGTCATGGGGGCGAACGAGGTTTTGGGGACATAGCCTGATTCGCGTTCCGCCGGAGTGCGGACATCGACTATGTGCTCGAAATCGCCCGTATCCATCTTGATTTTAAGGTCCTGCACGGAAATCGGGGACAGATTGTCTATGGGCAAGCCGTGATTTATCCATGCGGCCATTCCCCCGGCCAGATACCCGAAGACATTATCATAGCCGATGCGGTGCAATTCAGTGAGCATAAGATCATATTTGTGCTCCTCATCCACTACCAGCAGCAGATCCGCATCCGGTTCGATTACCATGCCTATCCAATTGGCCATCTGTTTTTCAAAACCGATATTAATGGCCCCGGGGATATGGAAGCCACCAAAGGCCCCGGTATCCCGGGTATCTATTATGGTTGACCCCCGATCCACGGCCTGTTTGAACATATCCGGATTCATAGCCCGATCCAGGGGACAACGCTCCAGAAGAGGAGCTCCCCGGGAATTGGTGGATATTATATGCGAGAAACTCTTGGGCCGGGCCGGATAGTCTCCGGTAACCTGTTCTTGAAACTCCTCAAAACCGTCTAGCCCAAGGATCTCCTGCGCCCTTTTCTCGAAACCGAGGGTGGAGCTGCTCTTAAAACTCAGCCCCTTCCCGCACAACGAACCCTGTCCATGGGCCGGATACAGTTCCAGGTAGTCGGGCAGGGCTCCGATTTTATTGTACAGGGAATCATACAGGTTGCGGACCTGGTCCTCGAGGATTTCCGCACCGGCCAGATCCGGACGCCCTATGGACCCCACAAACAACAGATCCCCGGTCAAGATCATCCACGGCTCCTGGGACCTGGCCTTGTCCGTTACCAAAAGGGAAATGGAATTGGGCGTATGCCCGGGGGTATACAAAACCTCGATTCCCACCATGCCGAATTCGATGCGCTCCCCTTCCATTAATTTGCCGCAATTAAATTTTACCGGAGCATGTTCGGACATATAGATATCCGCCCCGGTCTGGGATTTAAGCTCATGCGCCCCGCTGACATGATCGGCATGGACGTGCGTATCTATTATATGGGTAATCTTCATCCCCTCTTCCCGGGAAATATCCAGATAGTCCTGGACATCCCGCTTGGGATCGACAACCACCATTTTTCTGGCCCCGGGGCAGCCGAGCACATAAGAATTGCAGCCGAGTCCCTGAACCGTAATCTGCTTAAAATACATTCTTCCTCCTTGCTGACTTGTATTCCATTTTACCTTCGCAAATTAAACCAAGTCAGCCCTGCTTGACAAGGGCGCAGTGTCCGGAATCAGGATAAAATCCGCTACCGTCGCAGAATAGTAAACATTGGACCGCTCTACTTTAATAACAAGTTTTATTGAAGTCTGCAGATAAAACCTGTAGTCTATACCAAGAAAAACAGGGTCCTTGGCGTCTGATGTGGATTTCCTCCTCCTGATCTTTTGGGATACTTTTAACGAGAGGCTCGCGCGTTTTCTTGCCCCGCCAAAAGGGGGAAACCGGACCGGGAGGCCACTCTGAATAAAGACTGACAACAATACTAGCTTAGATGCAGCAAAATTTTTTCTCCTCCCAAAAACAAGAGTCCGGAGGGGGCAAGCATCCCCCTTTGGCGGGGCCTAGAAAACTCCGAGCCGGTAGTTTGGTATCCAAAAAGATCAGGAGGAGAAAATCATAAAAAATCCACACACTGTGTCGGAGAGCCGAAAAACAGTCTTAAAAAACTAAGACGGCCAGAGGCCCAATTACCCTCGGAAAAAACAGACAAAAAGAGGAAGATAAAATGCCCGCTGACAATATCCAAGCCTTGTTCAGCCCGCAAAGCGTGGCCATAATCGGGGCCTCGGGAACACCGGGGAAAATAGGTTACAGTGTGCTGAAAAACATGCTGGATTCCGGATTTTCCGGAGACATATACCCGGTAAACCCGAAAACGGACAGCATTCTGGACCTAAAGGTAACCCCGGCTATAAGCGCCCTCCCGGACAATCTGGACCTGGCGGTCATAGCCATCCCCAGAGACCTGGTCCTGGAGGCGTTAAAAGAGTTGGCGGGCAAAGGAACCCGGGCGGCGGTGATCATTACCGCCGGATTCAAGGAAGTCGGGGGGCGCGGCTACCACCTGGAGCAGGAAATGGTGGAAATCGCCCGGAAAAACCGTATGGCCCTGCTCGGCCCCAATTGCCTGGGCCTAATCGACACCCGGAACAAGGTAAACGCCTCCTTTGCCGCGGAACAGCCCAAACAGGGGAATATTGCCTTTTTCTCCCAGTCCGGCGCCTTGTGCGTGGCCATACTGGACTGGGCCCTGGGGGAAAACATCGGATTTTCCAAGTTCATCAGCCTGGGCAACAAGGCGGTCCTGGACGAAGCGGACATGCTCGACTATCTGGCCCGGGATGAAAACACCGATGTCATTCTCGGGTATATAGAAAACGTGTGCGAAGGGGAAAAATTCATCCAGGCCGCCACCAGGGTCAGCCAGCAAAAACCGGTAATCATGATCAAATCCGGGACCACTGCGGCAGGGGCCAAGGCCGCTTCCTCGCATACCGGGGCCATAGCCGGATCGGATCAGGCCTATTCCTCGGCTTTCACCAAGGCCGGAATCATCCGGGCGCATGACGTGCAGACCCTTTTCAACCTGGCCCACGCCTTTTCCACGCAACCCCTGCCCCAGGGCCCGAACATGTGCATCATCACCAATTCCGGCGGCCCGGGAATAATGGCCGCGGATGCCTGCGAAAATTCGTCCATGCAGATGGCCCGCCTCACCCCGGGCACCTTGAAGGAACTGCAGGGGCTTTTGCCTTCCTATGCCTCCCTGTACAACCCCATAGATATAATCGGTGACGCCGGGGCGGAAAGGTACATAAACACCCTTAAGACCGTGATCAAGGACCCCAATGTACACTCCGTACTTGTCCTGCTCACCCCGACCTCGAGTGTTGCCGAGGAGATCGAGGAGGTCAGCCGGGGAATAGTAAAAATAGCCTCCGAGGCGGACAAACCCATCTTTGCCTGTTTCATGGGCAAAAAAAGGATAGCTCCGGGACAGAAGATACTTTTGGAGGGCAAAGTCCCCTGCTATTCCTTCCCGGAACCGGCCATAAAGAGCATGGAATCCATGCACGACCAATATCAGCGCAAAATCCAGCCCCGGCCGCAATATCCGGAAATCGAGAGGGATATGGACAGGGCCCGCAAAGTTATTGAAAAGGCCCGCAAAAATGGTCACCAGGATATAGTGGAATTTCAGGCCCTGGAAATACTCCAGGCGTACAACCTGCCCTCCCCGGAGACGCGCCTGGCCCGATCCAGCATGGCCGCGGTCCAGGCGGCCAAAGAAATCGGCTTTCCGGTGGTCCTTAAGATCGCTTCCCCGGATATCTCCCACAAGACGGACGTTGACGGAGTCAAGGTCAACTTAAAAGACGAGGAGCAGGTCCGCTCCGCGTTTTCCGCGATTACTTCCCGGGCGCAGCGGCGCATGCCCCAGGCCTATATCGCCGGCTGCCTGGTCCAGAAAATGGCCCCGGAAGACTGCAAGGAAGTAATCATCGGAGTAAAACGGGACGATCAGTTCGGTCCTCTGGTCATGTTCGGACTGGGCGGAGTGTATGTGGAGGTACTGAAAGACATCTCCTTTAGGCTGGCCCCGCTTAGCAACAAGGACGCCCGGGATATGATAAAGGAAATAAGATCCTATATGCTGCTCAAGGGTTTTCGGGGAGAAAAAGGGGTGGATTTCGGCGCGTTGGAGACAATCCTGCTCAAGATGTCCAGGCTGGCCACTGACTTTCCGGAAATATACGAAGCTGAATTCAATCCGGTCCTGGTCAACTCGGAAAGAGGAATAGTGGCCGATGTCCGGATAACCCTTGCTCCGGAAAAATAAGGGGCTGGCGGAGAAAACATAAAAAAACGCTGCGACCCAGAGCCGTCCGGGAATTTTATCCCGGAAACATTCTCTGCCTCAAGCGCTTTAAAATACTCATTGCCAAATAACCGGGGCTGAAATCCGCGCTCTTAAGCTCCCGGGGCAGCTGCATTTCCTCC
>CAZTKE010000061.1:0-1104 GCA_964614055.1 uncultured Desulfovibrionales bacterium
AATACATGCGCGCCTTTCTGGAGCATGGCCTTAGCTACAAGGATTTGAAGGAAGTGTCGCGCAATTCCCTGCAGTATTCATTTCTGCCCGGAAAATCTCTGTGGGCGGACTACCCGAGCAAAATCATGATTCCCGCCTGCAGGGGAGAAAAAATCTTTCGGCCCGGCGAGAACTGTACGGCTTTCTTGGAGGCAAACGAAAAAGCGGCCGCGCAATGGGAACATGAGCGCCGCTTAAACAAGTTTGAAAAAAGGTGGTTCTATCAGGGAAAATAAATCCGGATCACTTCAAATCGGAAGCCGCCTTTAATCCGTACATGGTCCGGGCGGTCTTGACCGCCTCCACGACCGCTCTTTCCATAACCCTTGCGCCCAGGAGGCCGACCACGTTCAGATCCGCCTCCACCTCGCCTGTGGACAGGGCGAAAATGGTGTCCCCGTCCACCATGGTGTGCGCGGGACGCATGGTCCGGGCATAGCCGTCATGGCTCATGGAGGCCAGCTTTTCCGCCTGGGCCTTGCTCAGGACCGCGTTGGTGACCACCGCCCCGATGCTGGTATTGCCCCGGAATATATCCCGGGAGCCGGGATGCATGTCTATAAGGATCTCTTCGGTGTCCCGCAGGCTGTACCCGCTCTCATCCAGGGGTCCGGCCAGCTTGTTGCAGGTAAAGGGGTCGATCACATCCCCCAGGCAATTCACCGCCACCAGGGCGCCTACCTGCAGATCGTCCTTTTGCAGGGCAAAAGCGCCGATCCCGCTCTTCATGGCTCTTTCCATCCCCAGTATCTTGCCCACACTGGCCCCGGTTCCCGCGCCGACACAGCCTTCAAGCTGTGCTCCCCGTTCCCCGGCATTTACACAGGCGGAGTAGCCCATTTCCTTGTCCGGCCGGATCATGGGGTCCCCCACAACCAGATCAAAAAGTACCGCCCCGCAGACAATGGGGACTCTGGTCACCCGGACATCAAACCCGACTTGCCTTTCCTCCAGAAACTGCATCACCCCGCCGGACGCATCCAGACCGAATGCGCTCCCCCCGGCCAGAACCAGGGCATGGATCTTTTCCACCATGTTCCCGGGCCGGAGCAGATCCGTCTCCCT
>CAZTKE010000061.1:1204-8813 GCA_964614055.1 uncultured Desulfovibrionales bacterium
CTTGGCGTTCACGGCCACTATTACCGTGGACAGGGACATGAGAACCGCTCCCACCGCCGGACTCAAAATGATGCCCACCGGAGCCAGAACCCCTGCGGCCAAGGGGATGGCCGCAGCATTGTACCCGGTGGCCCAGAAAAGATTCTGCACCGTCTTTCTGAAGGTAAGCCGGGAAAGCCGGATCAGATTCAACACATCCAGAGGATTGGAGCGGACCAGGACTATGTCCGCTGTTTCCGCGGCCACGTCCGTACCCGCGCCTATGGCGATGCCCAGGTCCGCGGTAGCCAGGGCCGGAGCGTCATTCACCCCGTCTCCGGTCATGGCCACCCGCAGTCCGCTTTCCTGCAGTTCTTTGACTTTATCCGCCTTGCGCTCGGGAGGGACCTCGGCAAAAAATTCATCCAGACCGAGCTCCTCGGCCACGGAAGCGGCCACCCGCTTGTTGTCCCCGGTAAGCATCATTACCTTGATTCCCAGCTTTTTAAGGCGGGAAATGGTTTCTTTGGACTCCTCGCGGATAACATCGGAAAGGGCTACCGCTCCCAGAGGAAGGTCCTCGGCAATGACCAAAACCACGGTCCTGCCCGCTTCAGAAAGCCGATCCACTCGCTCCCGGTCAAACTGCAAACCGTTTTCCTCCGCGTATCCAGGGCTGACCACCATAATTCTGCGGCCTTGAACAACGGCCTGCGCCCCGCGTCCGGGTATGGACTGAAAATCGGAAGCCGGGGGGATATTATCCGCAGCCTCGGCTATTGCCCGGGCTATGGGGTGCTCGGAACGCGTTTCCACCGCTCCGGCCAGCTGCAGGATCTCTTCCCGGCCGGTATCCGGGGAAAAAACCTCCACCTCGCTCACTCCGAACTCTCCGGTGGTCAGGGTCCCGGTTTTGTCAAAGAGCACCGCCCGGATTTTGCGCGCACCCTCGAACGGAGTCCTTCTGCGTATCAAAAACCCGTTTTTCGCGGCCAGAGTGGTGGAAACGGCGACAACCAGGGGAACCGCGAGACCGAGGGCGTGCGGACAGGTGATAACCATAACCGTTACCGTGCGCTCCATGGAGAAAAGAAAATCCCGCCCGGAAAAGGCGAGCCAGGCAAACATGGTTATCGCCCCGGAACCGATGGCGATAAAGGTGAGCCACATGGCCGCCGTATTGGCCAGATCCTGGGATTTGGACTTGCTTTCCTGGGCTTCGCGAACCAGATTTATCACCTGGTTTAAAAAAGAATCCCCGCCCGTCCTGGTGACGCGCAAAGTAAGGGATCCCTCGCCGTTTACGGCCCCGCCTATGACTTCATCTCCAGGTCTCTTCCTCACCGGCCTGGATTCCCCGGTAAGCAGGGCCTCGTTCACCGAAGAATCTCCCTCGGTAACCTCGCCGTCCGCGGGAATTTTTTCCCCCGGGCGAACCAGGACCCTATCCCCGTTTGCCAGCTCGCTTACGGAAACGTCGGAGACATCGCCCCGATCATCCAGTCTGTGCGCCTGTCCGGGCATAAGGCGGGCCAGTTTTTCCAGGGCCCCGGAAGCACTCATTACCGAGCGCATCTCAATCCAATGCCCCAGAAGCATGATCGCGATTAGCGTGGCCAGCTCCCAGAAAAAAACCTTTCCCGGAAGGCCCAGGGCAACCAGGCTTGAATAGCCATAAGCCACGGCAATGGCCAGGCCGATAAGGGTCATCATTCCCGGCTGTTTTTTGCCGACTTCGTCCACCAGGCCGGTCAGAAACGGCCAGCCTCCATAAAAGAAAATGCCCGTACCCAAGAGGAAAAGCACTACATATCTCCCGGGAAAGGACACGGCCCCGGGCATCCCCAACAGGGACTGCAGGGTCGGGGAAAGAATAAGAACCGGTATGGTCAGAACCAGGGTTACCCAAAACCTCTTTTTGAAATCCCGGACCATGTGCTGATGATGGCTCTTATGATCATGTCCGTGCCGTTCGTGTCCGGAATGCTCATGGGAGCCGTGAGAATGGTCTTGCATTTTCCCTTCCTTTTTTTGCAGGACAAGCAGGCTCTCTAGCATTTTGTTGAAGAACCTGGATTTTACAATTAGAGTGTTTGACTGATTTGCATGGAAAACTTAAAGATCAGATTAATGATAATGTTTTTTAATGTCAAAAGCACCTCTAAATTTCTTCATATATTACTCCCTTGGCAAACTAAAAGGTAAGGCAACATGTCCACGCCGGAGATAAAACAGGGCTATGTTCCCGGGGTAATCGGGAGAATCGCGGAGCTGCACATAAGCTACTACTACCCCAACTGGAATTTTGGAAGCTATTTCGAGTCCAAGGTAGCCCGGGACGTGGCCGACTTCATGGATCGCTATGATAAGGCAAGGGACGGTTTGTGGACGGTCATTGAAAATGGACGAATCCAGGGGGCGATCGCCATAGACGGCCTGGACGCTGACAACCTGGGAGCCCACTTGAGGTGGTTTATAGTTGGCGAAGACTTGCAGGGGCAGGGTCTCGGGAACCGGCTTATGGATTTGGCCATGCGATTTTGCCGGGACAAAGACTACAATGGGGTTTATTTGTGGACCTTCGCCGGGCTGAATGCCGCCCGGCACCTGTATGAAAAAGCGGGGTTCAAGCTGGTAAAGGAAAGAACGGGCAGACAGTGGGGAACCGAGGTAAACGAACAGCGCTTCGAGTTGAATCTTTAATTTTGCAGCCAGGATTTATGCTCCCGCATTTTTCGCCAAGTTGAATTTAAGACTGGCATGCTTTTCCCCGGCACTCCAGATGAGTATTTGAATGCCGGACCTTTGGCGGGTGGTAGAAATCTCCGGGCCGGAAGTTGGGCAGGAAAAAAGTTCAGACGGAGAAAATCCACATCAAGCGTCAAGGACCCAAAAAAGATCGGGCAAAGAAAAAACGCATTAAACGCTAAGAAGTCTGGTTATTAGCCTGCTTGTTCGGACCACACCCGGTCCACCATCTCCCGGTTATCCCGCAGAAAATCCAGAACCGGGTCGGGCAGCAGAAAATCCAGCTTGTCCCCGCTTAGCCACATGCCGCGCAAAAGAGAGGAACTCAAATCCATGCGGGGCATGGACACCAGCCTAACCGTGGATTCGGCCGCAAGCCAGGTACCGCTTTTTTTTCGCCGCAAGGACCGGGGAAAATTTTCTTGCAAAAAATCCTCTATCCCGGGGCCGGCCAGCCCTTTTCTTTCCACAACCGCGATGTCGGCCAGGGAAAATATCTCCTTCCACCTATGCCACTCGCAAAGGGCCAGCAAATCATTGGCTCCCAGGATAAAAACAATCCTGCTCCCTGGCTCCTTCTCTCGATAGCCGCGCAAAGTGTCCACAGTGTACGAAGGGCCTTCCCTTTTGCCCTCCACATCGGAAACCCGCATGAATTCCCGGCCTTGGATGCATTTTTGGAGCATCTGCAGGCGAAAATCAAAGGGGAGCAGGCCGCTTATGTTTTTATGCGGCGGGGATTTGGCCGGGACAAGATCCACCCGGTCCAGGGAAAGATCCTGAAATACCTGGACCGCCATGCGCAGATGCCCGTTGTGCACCGGATTGAAGCTGCCTCCGAGCAGACCGATTCTTTTTTGCCTCAAACCAGAAGCATCTCCTTTAGTTCCAGCATCCTGTCCCTGACCCGGGCCGCCTTTTCAAACTCCAAATCCTTGGCCAGAGCGCGCATCTCCTTTTCCAGGCGCTTTATCTCCTTGCGCACGGCCTCCGGGTCTCCGCCGTATTCCGCCGCTTCCTCGGCCGCCACGGGCATCTTGCCCCGCTCTATCTCCTGCTTGTAATCGAAAAGGACATTGGCCCCGCTCTTTACAATGCTCTTGGGCTCTATTCCGTGCCTTTCATTGTGGGCCACCTGCTTTTCCCGCCTGCGCTCGGTTTCCTCCATGGCCCGGCGCATGGCCGCGGTCCGTTTGTCCGCATACATGATAACCCGGCCGTTTACATTGCGCGAGGCCCGGCCGAACGTCTGGATAAGGGAGCGGGCGGAGCGCAAAAAACCCTCCTTGTCCGCATCCAGAATGGCCACCAGGGAGACCTCGGGGATATCCAGCCCCTCCCGCAAAAGATTTATACCCACCAGGACATGAAATTCGGCATTGCGCAAGGACTGGATAACCGCCACCCGCTCCAGGGTGTCTATGTCCGAATGCAGATACTTGGCCGCCACCCCGCGGTCATTCAAGAATTCAGTCAAATCCTCGGCCATGCGTTTGGTCAGAGTGGTCACCAGCACCCGCTCATCCCTTTTGCGGCGCAGATCGCATTCGTGCATGAGATCGTCCATCTGCCCCTCGACCTTGCGCACCTCGATTTGGGGATCGACAAGACCGGTGGGGCGGATTATCTGCTCTATCTCCGTATGCCCGGACCGCTCCAGCTCCCAGTCCCCGGGGGTGGCCGAAACGTACACGGTCTGGTTCATGCGCGCGGTGAACTCCTGAAAACAAAGCGGACGGTTATCCAGGGCTGACGGAAGTCTGAAACCGAAATCCACCAAAGTCTTTTTCCTGGAGCGATCCCCGTTGTACATCCCCCCGATCTGGGACACGGTGATATGCGATTCGTCCAGAAAAAGAATGTAGTCGTCCGGGAAATAATCCAGAAGACAGGCCGGGGGAGCTCCGGGACTGCGGCCGTCCAGGTGCCGGGAATAATTCTCGATCCCGTTGCAGTATCCCATTTCCTCGATCATCTCCAGATCCAGCTGGGTCTTTTGCTCCAGCCTTTGGGCCTCGACCAGTTTGTTCTGCTCCTTAAGCCAGGCAAGGCGTTCGCGCAGCTCGACGCGGATATCCTCCACCGCACGTTTCAGATTTTCCCGGTCCGAGACATAGTGGCTGGCCGGAAAGATAATGGTCTTGTCCAGGCTCCTTTTTATTTCCCCGGTCAGGGGGTCGGTATCGTAAACCGCGTCGATCTCGTCCCCGAAAAACTCCATGCGCAGGGCTGTTTCATACCTGTAAGCCGGGATTATCTCCAAAACATCCCCGCGCACCCGGAAGGTGCCGCGATGGAAATCATAGTCGTTCCGCTGGTAATGGACCTCCACCAGTTGCTCCATGAGTTCGCCCATTCCTATCTCCTGCCCGACATGCACCGGGATGACCATCTTGGAGTAGTATTCCGGGGAACCCAGGCCGTAAATACAGGAAACCGAGGAGACAATGACCACGTCCCGCCTGGTGAGCAGGGCATGGGTCGCGGAATGGCGCAGCTTGTCTATGTCCTCGTTTATGGAGGCGTCTTTTTCAATGTATGTATCCGAATGCGGCAGATAGGCCTCGGGCTGGTAATAATCGTAATAGCTTACAAAATACTCCACCGCATTATGCGGGAAAAGCTCCTTGAACTCATTGTACAGCTGGGCGGCCAGGGTCTTGTTCGGGGCCATGATCAGCGCCGGCCGGCTGCTGCGGGCTATGACATTGGCCATGGTAAAGGTCTTGCCCGAACCGGTCACTCCCAAAAGGACCTGATCGGACACGCCGCCCCCCAGATTGGCGCAGATGGAATCTATGGCCCGGGGCTGGTCCCCCTGCGGGGTATATCTGGATTCTAGCTCAAATATGCTCATTTGTATTCCGATTCAAGCAAGCGGGTATACCTTAAAATTGGATCTTCGACGTTTGGTGTGGATCAATAAATAAAGAATACCCGGCAATTGTAAGCCGTGTCAATCAAGCGCGGGCAGGGTACATCCGGGATTTAAACGCAGAAATAACAGCATTATCCGGGCTTTTCAGCTCCCCGAATTCTTTTTTACCCGATCCGGCTAAAGTGTTTTAAAAAACGGCCGATAAAGGAGAAGGTGGAGTGTTCCCGGTCCCCTAAACGGGGAGGAGAAAAATGGAAATACAAGCAAGCGCGAATGCGTCCCTGATGGCGCAGACACACAAAAACGAGTCCTTCGGAGAACAGGTTGTCAGCAAAACACTTGACTACATGCATTCCGAGGCCAATCGCTTCGGGTCCGGTAAAACGGACTCCGATTACGATTTCCAGAAAAGCGTTCTCTCGGCCGGATTTGCCGGAAAGGGAAACGCGATCAACAAACTGGTCTGAGTTCGGGAGGGCCGGGAGCTTCACCCCAAAAAATTTCGTATTTTTTTATTGACATCCCAAAATCTTAAAGGCTAAATTGAATATATGAAACAAAGCACTCTAAAACCCGGCAATTGGTGGTGGCGGTCCGTATACATGGGCCGCGGCTAGTCCCTTATTCAGCAAAATTTTCAAAAACCGCGGCGTGGACTCCTCCGGCCGCGGTTTTTTTATGCCCAAAGCCGATCCACCCGCAAAAGGAGACCGAACATGCACAAAAAACTGCCCGACTCCAGAGGTTTTTTCGGAGAGTACGGCGGCCAGTTCATACCCCAAGGATTGCAGCCTGTTCTGGATGAATTGGCCGAAGCCTTTGACAATTTCAAGGATGATCCGAAGTTCAATTCCGAATTCAACCACTATATCCGCCACTACAGCGGACGTCCCACTCCCCTTTATTTTTGCTCCAATTTGACCCGGGAATTCAACGGGGGCAAAATATACCTAAAACGGGAAGACCTGAATCACCTCGGCGCGCACAAGGTAAACAACACCCTGGGGCAGATCCTTTTGGCCGCCCGCATGGGCAAGAAAAAGGTCATTGCCGAGACCGGGGCCGGGCAGCACGGCGTGGCCACGGCCGCCACCGCCGCCTTCATGGGCATGGAATGCAAAATATTCATGGGCGAGGAGGACATCCGCCGCCAGAAACCGAATGTCTTTCGCATGGAAATGCTCGGCGCGGAGGTCATTCCGGCCAAATCCGGGCAGCGGACCCTGAAGGAAGCCGTGGACGAAGCCATAGCCGCCTGGATGCAGGACGCGGACAAATCCTACTACCTTCTGGGCTCCGCGGTCGGTCCGCATCCCTACCCGGTCATGGTCCGGCATTTCCAGTCCATCATCGGCAAGGAAAGCCGGGAGCAGATCCTGGAACTGGAAGGAAAACTTCCGGACTATGCCCTGGCCTGCGTGGGCGGTGGATCAAACGCGATCGGCCTTTTCAGCGCCTTTATTGACGACCCGGAAGTGCGCCTCATAGGCGTGGAACCGGCCGGCCGGGGCCTGGCGGTCAGCGGGGATCACGCGGCCACGCTGTGCAAGGGCAAGCCGGGGATAATGCACGGGTTCAATTCCTACATGCTCCAGGATGAAAACGGTGAGGCCGCCCCGGTTTACTCCATATCCGCCGGACTGGATTACCCCAGCGTCGGCCCGGAACACAGCCATCTCAAGGACATCGGCCGCAGCGAATATGTGGCCATAACCGACCAGGAAGCCCTGGACGCCTTTTTCTCCCTGTCCCGGACCGAGGGGATAATCCCGGCCCTGGAAAGCGCCCACGCCCTGGCCCAGGCCCTGAAAATCGCCCCGGAAACGGATAAAGACCAAATTCTTCTGATCAACCTCTCCGGGCGCGGGGACAAGGACGTGGCTGAAGTGGAACACCTGGTCCGCTCCGGACAGCTGCACATGTAAAATATGGGTCCTTGACGTTTGACGTGGATTTTCTCCGCCTAAACTTTTTGGATGCCAAACTACCGGCCCGGTGTTTTCT
>CAZTKE010000062.1:0-8746 GCA_964614055.1 uncultured Desulfovibrionales bacterium
CCTTGGCGGACATCTTCGGCATTGTAAAATTTTTTTATGAGCCGGGCAAAACAGCGGGATATTCCCCGGCAGACCCTTTCCGCCCGGTCCGGATGCGTGAGAAGAATGAAATCATCCCCCCCGATATGTCCGACGAAGGAGTTGTCGTCTCCGTGCCTCTTCACCGCCCAGGTGAGTATGCGGCTGGTCAAAAGGATGATTTTGTCCCCGTTTTTGAAGCCGTAGACATCGTTGTATGCCTTGAAGTTGTCCAGATCCACATAGATGATGCTCGTGGGTTTCTGATATTTTTGCATCCTGCTTTCCAGTTCGATTTCGATATTCAGGTTGCCCGGGAGACCGGAAAGAGGATTGGAGCCCTTGGCCAACTCTACCTGGACCCTGGCCATGGCATCCAGGATATCCTGTACCGAGGCCGTGCCCAGAAGCTTGCCTTCCCTGGTTACCAGGACATGGTCATATATTTTGTATTTATCCCTTTGCATGGCTTGTCGGGCGACCTTTTCCACCGGGGTGAAGCGGTCCACCACCAGAGGGGATTTATCCATGAGATGGGTTATGTCCCGGCCATAGTATAGAGCCGGGCCATAGTAGGAAGAAAGCTCCCGATCCAGGTGGTGACTCATAATCAAGCCTACCGGCTTTTCCTCGCGGCAGACCGCGATACCACACAGGGGTTCCTCTTTTTCAAAAGCCTTTTTGACTTCATTGATTTTGGTCCCTTCGCCTATGACCATGGTTTTTTCCGCCAGGTTGTCTATCGTCAGGGAGACCCCGGACTGGGCGGAGGGGGCCGGACGAGTGTGTTTGCCGGGAGGGCGCAGTTGGGGATGCTGCTTGGGTGCTGCGGGGCGTCCCAGATAGTATCCCTGCCCGCAGTGAAACCCCATTTCCGTAAGCGCCCGAAGCTGCTTGTCCGTTTCAATGCCTTCGGCTATTACCGTGGCCTCTATGTGGTTGGCAAAACTTATAAAGGCCTCCATTAGCGCCCGCTTTGCCGGATGGGTGTTTATGTCCCGAATAAGGTCGCGATCGATTTTAAGGATATCCGGCCGGATTTCCGCAATGCGATACAGACCCGAATATCCGGCTCCCACGTCGTCTATGGCGATGTGATAGCCCTGCCCGCGATAATGATTAAGGGTGCGGTGAAAAACGCTCATGTCCTTGAGGCTGTGTTTTTCGGTTACTTCAAAAACGATATCATCGGGATGCATTCCCTGCTTTTGCAGGAGCCTAAAAGTCCTGCCGGATTGAAAACCCGGATCAGCCAGGGTGTGGGGGTGTATGTTCAGGAAAAGTTTGGCCCCTTTTTTGAGCTCTTTAATATTTTGTATGGCCAGCTCCCGGGTGATGGTTTCCAGTTCGAACAGTTTTCCCTCTTCCTCGGCAAAGTCGAACAGGGCCAAGGGGGAGGAAAATTTGCTGTTTTCCGGTCCCCGGGTCAGGGCCTCCCATCCGTATATCCGCCCTTTTTTTAAGTCCATTATCGGTTGATAGACTATGTGCAGTTCCTTGCTGGCCAGGATTTCCCGGAATTCTTTCAACACCGCTAGATTTTTCAGGCTGTTCCGAGTACGGGCCTGCTTTTGAGCCTCTGCGGCGGCGATATATTCAGTATCCTCGGAGGAGGCTCCAAGACCGAGATTCAACCGGGCATGGCCAATGACGAATTTCATCTTCTGCCCGGTCAGGGCGACCAGTTTCTTGTTGAAACCGGAATTAAGTACCGGTCTCATCCGCACCGCCAGCTCAAGCATTTCGGTGTCCGGCGCGTCCCGGCGGTATTTAAGGAGAAAGGCCCCGGGACTCAATTTTTCCAGGGCAAAATCTATGAGTCCGAAATGCCCGGCGCAATCGATAATTGCATTTTGCGCAACTTCCATTACCTGCAGGGCCAGGTTGCCGTCGAAAAAGTTCTGGAATAGGTTGAAGTTGTCCAGCTCGAAATAAAGTACTCCCTTGTGAGCCCGCTCTTTTCCCGGGCGGATCATAAGCAGAGGATGGTTGTGGAGTCTGCCGGCAGTCATCTCCGGCTTTTTGGGGCTTTTCATGGTCTGCGTTCCTTTTATTTTCCGGGCGATCCTGACTTCTTTCTGTTACAACCTGTTGTCATTTAAAAAACAAATTTTTGTCCATGCGCAAATTTAAAAATCTGTGTCCGGTACTCCTTATCGGGGGCACTTCCGAGGCTGTTCAGGCCGCAGAATGGCTATGCCGGGCCGGTGTGCAGGTTGTTGTGAGCAACGCAACCGGATTGCCCCAAGCATATCCGACTTTTAGCAATCTGCATCTGCGCCGGGGAAATCTGGATGACCGGGACATGGCTAAACTGGCCTTGCAGGAGAAAGTCCGGATCATTGCCGATCTTTCTCATCCATACGCGGGTACTGTAAGTCAGGCGGCCAGGCAGGCTGCGCAAATGAGCGGATGCAGATATCTGCGCTACGAGCGTCCGGCTGTCCTTGAATCGGTTCCGGGCGTTAAATGGATGGAAAATCATGTCCGAGCCGCTGATTTTTTGAAAAAGGAAACCGGCAATATCCTCCTCTGCCTGGGGGTTCTGCATTTGCAAGAATATGCGCGATTAGCGGATATTTCCCGGATTTACGCCCGGGTCATGGCCAGGGGCGATTCCTTTATTACTGCGGTCAGATCCGGAATCACACCGAAGAATATTATTTGTCACGGCCCGCAGCGGGTAAAAATAGCGGATAACTTAGTGCATTTGCTGCGCAGCAAGGCCCGGTGGCTGGTGACCAAAGACAGCGGCCTGGTCGGCGGTGCCCGGGAAAAGGCGCTAGCCGCCCGAAGATACGGTGCGGGGATCGTGGCCATAAAAAGACCCGCTCCCGCAGAATCCGGTGGTAGTTATTCCGATCTTAGTGAGTTTTTGCACAGAATAATAGATATGTCCGGAAGCGATTGACTTTTGGTCTGGTTTGTGGATTTTTGCCCCTCTGCATTGGAAATCTCCCGAAAAATTAAGAAATAACGGAGCCGAGGGTATATGGATTTGATTGATGTGCACACGCATATAATGCACCCCAAGATTGCAGAAAAGGCGACCGCCCAGCTGGAAGGGCACTACGGGATTAGGCCGAAGGGCACGGGAATGGCCGAGGATCTTTTAACCCGAATGGATACCGGCGGAATTCACCGGGCTGTTGTCCACACCGCAGCCACAGCACCCGCCCAGGTTATCCCGGCCAACAACTGGGTTTTAGAGGTAAAGGAAAGGTTTGACCGGTTCATCCCCTTCGGGACGGTTCATCCCGGGTATGAAAAATGGGAACAGGAGCTGGATCGCCTGGAGGAAAGGGGAATATCGGGAATCAAGTTACACCCGGATTTTCAGGGCATATGGCTGAATGATCCGGCCCTGTATCCGTTGCTGGAAGCCGTGCAGGGGCGGTTCATTGTCATGGTCCACGTTGGGGATGATTTGCCCCCGGAGAAAAACCCTTCCTGTCCGCGCAAGCTGGCCGGGGTATTGGACAAGTTCCCCGGTTTGACGGTTATCGCCGCTCATCTGGGGGGCTACAGGCAGTGGGACTTGGCCTTGGAGTTTCTGGCCGGCAGGGATGTGTATGTGGATACATCCAGTTCTCTTCCGTTTATCCCTTCGGACTTACTTGCAAAAATAATAAACAGGCACAGCCGGGAGCGGCTTCTGTTTGGTTCCGACTATCCGCTTTTTGATCCGGGCAGGGAATGGGAGCGGTTGAGAAATGATCCGGTCTTTGATTCCGGGCTTATTCGGGAGATGCAGCAAAATGCGCAGGCTCTTTTTGAGGTAACCGTTCCGGCGTGAGCGAGGGAGGCCGATCTAAAAAAATCCGGCAGTTAAATATAAGCAAGTCCATCCCGCATTTTTTCCTCTTCAGTTTGTATTTAAATAATGCGTGAACATCAGGGGGCTAGTCGCGACGTATATTGTATACAGCCCGGGCTTCGGCCAGGATTCGGTCCGGATCCGCATTTCCCCATACCCTGGTGTACACATTTCCCACCCGGTTACCCAGAAGCCTGACTCTGGATTCGGCGACGATATCCGTTTCCACAGCCGGGCTTAAATAATCTACCCGTAAATCTATAGTGGCAATGCGGTCTGCGGGGCTGCCGGCACTCCACACCGCGAATCCTCCGCAGGTATCGACAAGCGTGGATATTATGCCTCCGTGCAGGGCGCGGCGTCTGGAGTCGCCGATGAATTCTTCCCTAAACGGCAAAAGCAGGATGCACTTTCGCTCCTCCAGTTCAAGCAGGCGGATCCCCAGGTGTTTATTGAACGGGATGCCTGTCTCTATAAGTTCCCGGAAGTCTTCAAGTTCCTTTGAGGGCATATATTAATCCTTGTGAACATACTGACGCTACTCGGAAATAATCCCGGACCCGGATAACGCCGGTCCGGGATTTGCGTTCGAATCAATGCAAGACATCCTCTAGGTTCAGGCTTTTCCCCCTCTCTTTTCTCTCCAGCTCTGGCCTTTTTCCCGTATGCGCTGGAACAGGTAGTAAAGGGAGGGGATTATGATGATGCCCACGGTAGTAGCCGCAATCATCCCGGAGAATACCACTATCCCAATATGTCTGCGGCTGGCAGCACCGGCGCCCATGGCCCATACCAGGGGAGCCACCCCGAGGATAAAGGTGAGCGCGGTCATCAGCACCGGACGGAAACGTATCGAGGCCCCATCAAGCGCGGCCTTGTATGTAGAAGCACCTTCCGCCTTGCGATCCCGGGCGAATTCCACGATCAGAATGGCGTTCTTGGCAGCCAGGGCAACCAGAAGGACCATACCTATCTGGGCGTATATGGACAAGGAATGCCCGGATATCCACAGGCCCATAAACCCGCCCAATGCAGCTATCAAGACGGACAAGGCAATGGGCAGGGGCAGGTTCCAGGATTCATACAAAGCCACCAGAAACAGATAGGAGAATATTATGGCCAGGGCGAACAGATAACCGACCGTGCCGCTGGCCTTCTGTTCCTGAAAGGACATTGACGACCATTCAAAGGAATAGCCCTTGGGGAGCTTTTTTTGAGCCAGATCCTGCATAGCCTGCATGGCCTGTCCGGATGAATATCCCTGGGCCGGCTCTCCTTTTATCGCGGCGCTGGTGAACTGATTGTAGCGATTGATCACTCTGGCGCCCAACTCCGTGGACAGGCTGACCAGATTTTCCACCGGTACCTGCCGGCCGCTATTGGTGGTTACATACAGGTCTTTTATATCCTCCCGGTCGGCTCGGTATTTGGGCTGACTCCTGACCTTTACCTGATAGGTGCGGCCGTAGAGATTGAAGTCGTTGACATACTGCGATCCCAGTTGCTGATTCAGGGTTGAGAATAAACGACTAACCGGAATCCCCAGTTCCTCCATCCGGGTGCGGTCCAGATCAACCGACACCTGGGGGGTGTCAGCAGAGAATGTTGTGTAAACCCTGCTGAGCGCCGGATCCTGATTGGCCGCTCCAGCCAGGCCCATGGCCGTGGAGGCCAATTCCTGCGGGGATTGGCCTTCTGTGGCCTGAAGCCGGAAATCAAAGCCGCCGGTGATCCCCAGTCCCTGGATCGGGGGCGGGACAAAAGGCCGCATCGTGGCCGCGGTGAGTGAGTTCAGTTCCCGGGCTGTTTTCCCTACCAGGGAGTTTATATGCAGAGACGGATCCTTTCTTTCCTCCCACGGCTGCAGATCAGCGATCATAAAACCGACGTTTTCCGCTCTGCCGGTCATCAGGCTGAAGCCGTTAATGGCCAGGACGTTCTCCACTCCTTCTAGGTCCATGAGTTTTTTTGTGGCCTTTTCCGTAACCTTTTCCGTTCGCTGCAGCGTGGCCCCCTCGGGCAACCCGACATCAATCAGGAATCCGCCTTTGTCCTCCTGGGGGAGAAAGCTGCTGGGGATATGTCCGGAAAAAAACCATGCCCCGCCGACCAGGATGAGAAAGAAGAGAACGGCGATACTTAAATGCCGGATGAACCAGGAGACAATGGATGTGTATCCCTTGCGCGAACCGCTCAGCAAAGAGTTAAACCAGCCGAAGGGACCCCGGACATGAGGTTTGGGTCGGCTTAGGAATACCCCGCAAAGGGCAGGGCTTAGGGTAAGCGCGCAAATCGCGGAGATAACCACGGAAACGCACAGTGTTATTCCGAACTGTTTATATAAAAGACCGGTTATGCCGGGCATGAACGCGACCGGAATGAATATGGCCAGAAGGACAAGGGTGATAGCCACGATTGGCCCGGAAACCTGGTCCATGGCCTTTACAGCCGCCTCCTTGGGCCCGAGATCTTCTTCTTCCATGATTCGGTGTACATTTTCCACCACTATGATGGCGTCATCCACCACCAGACCGATGGCCAGAATAAGTGCAAACAGGGTAATTGTGTTCAGGTTGAAGCCCAAGGCAAGGAGCGCGGCAAATGTGCCGATAATGGAAACCGGGACTGCGGCGGCCGGAATAAGCGTTGCCCGAACGTTTTGCAGAAAGATGAATATGACCAAAACGACCAGGCCGAAAGTGAGCCCGAGGGTGAACACGATTTCGTTAATCGCTTCCTGGACGTATTCGGTGGTGTCGTATGGTATGGTGTAGGCCACTCCCTCGGGGAGCTGCTTCCCCTCCCGCTTCAGCTTTTCGCGCACCGCCTGCATGGTATCCAGGGCATTGGCCTCGGAAGATCGGTAAAGAGCCATGTTCACCGCGGGCTGGTTGTTGTAGTTGCCCTCGGCATTGTAGTAACTGCTGCCCAACTCCACCCGGCCCACATCCTTGACCCGGACCGTGCCCCCGCTTTCGTTGCTGCGGACAATAATATTCTCGAATTCCGCGGGATCCTTGAGGCGCCCTTTGGCGTCCAGGGTGAACTGCATCTTCTGGCCCGGGACCGAGGGCGCGGTCCCGATGGATCCCAGAGTGGCCTGGACGTTTTGCTGTCTTATGGCCCGGATCACTTCGTCCGCGTCCATATCTAGTGAGGCTAGTTTGTCCGGATCCAGCCAGATGCGCATGCTGTATTCGTTTTCCCCGAAAATGAACGCATCGCTCACGCCGTCGATGCGCTGCAGGGAATCCTTGATGTTCCGGCTGACATAATTGCTTATAAACAGCCTGCTTCGGGAATTATCCGGGGAAGTGAATGAAACTACTCCCAGCATATCCGAAGAGCGCCGGCGTACATCTATACCCTGGTCCAGGACGCTTTTGGGGAGCTGGGATTCGGCAAGCTGCAGCCTGTTCTGCACGTTAACCTGGTCAATATCCGGATTGGAATCCACATCAAAAGTGATTTCCAGGGAATAGCTGCCGTCATTGGTGCAGTCGGACTGCATGTACAGCATGTCCTCCACCCCGTTCATTTCCTGCTCTATCGGGGCGGCGACGGTGTCCTTGACCACCTGGGCGCTTGCCCCGGGATATGTGGCGCTGACCCTGATTACCGGGGGGGTAATGTCCGGATGCTCGGCCACTGGCAGGGCGAATAAAGAGATGAGTCCGGCCAGGGTTATGACTATGGAAATGACTACGGCGAGTCTTGGCCGGTCAATGAATATTTTGGAAAACATTACTTAATTATCCTCTTTTTCCGCGGGGCTGATTTTTACGTTCATCCCGGGGGAAACCTTCTGGATACCCTGAACTATCACTTTTTCCCCCTTATCCAGGCCGGATTTGACAATGTATTTGTCTTTTATGGTTTGGCCTGTTTTTATCCGGCGCTTCTCCACCTGGTTCGCTGTCCCCAGAACGAAAACAAAGGCGCCTTTTTGGTCCCGCTGCACGGCGACTTGCGGTACCGCTGGATGCATGTCCGATTTGGCTGAGCGCATGAATACATTTACATATTCTCCGGGAACGAGTTTGCCCCTGGGATTTTTAAATCTGGCCCAGACGGCTATGCTCCCGATTTTTGAATCCACCTTGTTGTCTATGAACTCAACTGTACCTTCTCTGGAGAAAGATTCTTGTCCCGGGGGTTGTATTCGTACTTTAAGGGCTTGACCGGAGGTTTGGCTCATTTTCCCGGAAGATGTGTCCTGAATGCTGCTGATTTGGCTTTCAGGCACCGAAAATATTACCCGGATGGGGTCCATTTGCACGATCTCGGCCAGGCTGCCTGCGGCGGGTCCGACCAGTGCCCCTTTTTTGTAGAAACTCTTCCCGATGCGTCCCTCTATGGGCGCTTCAATTGTTGAATAGTTGAGATCTATTCTGGCCAGCTCCAAGTTGGCCCTGGCCTCTTCAAGCTGTCCTTGGGCCAGGTCCCGTGCGGCAATGGCATCGTCTATATCCATCTGGGAGACGCTTTCCTCGGGCGCGGAGCGCAGGCGCTTCAGACGGGTCCGGGCCTTGAACAGATTGGCCTCGGCCTGGGTGACCTTTGCCTGTGCCGAATCAACCCGGGCCTTGTACGGAGATTGATCAATCACATACAAGAGTTGGCCTTCCCGTACATGGGAACCTTCCTTAAAATTGAGCCTGTCCAGATATCCCTGCACCTGGGCCCGGAGATTTACGGATTCGATGGCCTCCACATGACCGATATATTTCTCCGGCTTGTTGGCATCCTCAAGAGTGATTTCATCCACGTCGACCATGGGCGGAGGGCCCTTGCCCTCCTGTGCTGATCCTGGCGTGGGCAGCAGCATAAAACAAACAAGCAAAGCTGATAAAAAGACTCTCATGTCCTGCATCCTCCGTAGGGTAGGCGGAAAGTTTAGATTTTCAACGG
>CAZTKE010000063.1:0-8627 GCA_964614055.1 uncultured Desulfovibrionales bacterium
AGGAAAGGATCCGGATACAGGCCGAGGACAACCGATACAAGCGCGGTCAGGGCCAGAGGCAGGACCATTGCCAGCGGGGCTTCGCTTATTTGCCGGGTTTCCGCCTCGTTTGGCCGGGACTGGAAAAAGGCCTTGTACACCACCGGACCGAAATAGGCGGCGTTTAAAAGGGTGCTGGCCAAAAGCGCGGCCAGAAGGAGCATATTGTTTATTTCCACCGCTCCTTCAGCCAGAAACCACTTGCTGACAAACCCGCATACCGGAGGAACGCCGATCATGCTCAGGGTGGCCAGGGCAAAGGCCCCGAAGGTCCAGGGCATTCTCCGGCCCAGCCCGGACATGCAGCTTATTTTTTTGGTCCCGGTGGCCACGAATATGGCCCCGGCGGCAAAAAACAAAGTGATCTTGCTGAAGGCGTGATTGGCGATATGTATCAATCCGCCGGTTACAGCCACCGGGGTGAGCATGGCCACACCCACGATTATGTACGAGAGTTGGCTGACCGTGGAATAAGCCAGCCTGGCCTTTAGGTCGTCCTTGGTCAAGGCCACCAAAGAGGCGGCGACAATGGTCAACGCGGCCAGATACGCGGTGGGCTCGCCCAGGTGGAGATTATCCATGGTCTGCACCCCGAAACCGGAGAGGATGACCCGGCTTATGGAAAACACCCCGGCCTTGACCACGGCCACGGCGTGCAAAAGCGCGCTTACCGGAGTGGGGGCGACCATGGCCGAAGGCAGCCAGTTGTGAAGCGGGATTATGGCCGCCTTGGCCAGCCCGGCCAGAAACAGGAAGTAAGTTACGCTCACCCACACGGGATCCGCGCTGTCCGGGAAGATGCCGTGGACCATGTCCGCGAGGTTGAAGTCCAGGGTTCCGGCCAGGACATAGGTCATAAGCATGGCCGGGAGTAAAAAGAGCTTGGAGGTGCCCATGAGATAAACCAGATACTTGCGTCCGCCGTGGTATCCCTCGGCGTCCTGGTGATGGGCGACCAGGGGATAGGTGAAAATGGTGATTATCTCGTAGAACAGATACAGGGTGAATATATTGGCGCTAAGGGCCACACCCACGGCCCCGAATATGGCCACGGCAAAGCAGAAATAGTATCTGGTCTGGGCGTGTTCTTTAAGTCCGCGCATGTATCCGATATTGTACACGGTGGCCAGAATCCACAGAAAAGTGGCCACCAGCGCGAATATAAGGGACAGTCCATCCGCGCAGAACTTTACGCTTATCCCGGGCAAAATCCGGAAAAGGGGATAGATGTACACGGTGCCGTTTAAAACCCCGGGGATAAGTGCGGTCACGCTCAGAAAGGAAGCGATCGCCGCGACAAGGGAGACGGCTTCCCGCTTGTTTATGTCCTTGCGCAAGAACCACAAGGCAAACGGGGCGAGCATGGTTATCCCCAGAGGCAAGAGAACAAGGGCGCTTTTTTCCATTTTTATTCCCTGAGACTCGATATATAGCGCAGTTCAATCGTTCCGAACCGTTTAGCCACAACCAGGATGATGGCCAGGACCAGGGTGGCTTCGGCCGCGGCCAAACCCATGACCAGGAGGGTGCCCACCTGACCGAGTGCATTCGCGGTCCCCGTAAGCTGGGTGGAGGCCATTATGCTCAGGCCCGCACCGTTAAGCATGAGCTCCACGCTCAAAAGGATGCCCACTATGGTCCTGCGCCAGATTATTCCGAAAAGCCCGATGCAGAGCAGAAATACAGCTACCAGGTGAAAAAAAGTCAAAAAATTCATCGTTTCTTCCTCTTTTCAAATCCGAGCAGAACAGCCCCGGCCATGGACACCAGCAGGACCAGGGAGATGAGTTCAAAGGGCAGAACGTAAGGCCCGAGTAAAAATTCGCCCAGATCGGCAGCCCTTATTTCCTGCGGCGTGGACAGGGACGGAATAGAGGCCTTTATCACCGCCAGGCCCAGAAAAACAGCCGGGGCCAGGGCGGACAAAAAGGCATACACTACTTTGAGCCGCCTCCTTTTCTGGCCCTCTTCCCCGACACTCGAGGCCTGGGTGAGCATTATGGAGAAAAAGATAAGGATGCTCACCGCACCCACATAGATTAAAAGCTGCATAAGCCCGATGAACGGCGCGGCCAAAAGGAAATACAGCCCGGCCACGCCGAATAAAGTCATTATCAGCCCGGTCAGGGCCCTAACCAGGCTTTTGGCCAGAACGGTGATAAACGCTCCGGTTATGATCAAAACCATATGCGCTGCCAACACACTCAGGCTCAAATAAAACATCAGTCTTTTTCTCCTTGGGTGGCAATCTGACCGCGCATGCGCTCCAAAAGATCTATTCTGAATTCCTGCGGGTCGAATCCGGCCAGATACACATCACTGGAAAAGCGAAGGGAACCAACCGGGCAGCTCCTCACGCACAGTCCGCAAAGGCTGCAGTAGTTGAAATTCAGGGTGAACCGGGTAACTTTTTTCTGGCTTTTTTTCTTTTTGCCGCCGGACTCGGAGTCTTCCCCCTCCTGCGCCGCAGGCTCGATTTTCTCAAAATCCAGGCTTATGCACTGCGACGGGCAGTTCCGGGCGCAGGCCCCGCAGGCGATGCATTTGGGAAGCATGGGGTCCTTTGGGCTGGGCACCAGCTCCACATGGCCGTTAAACCCGTCCAGGTTGGTGACCTCCTCCCGCGGATAGTGAACGGTCAGCTGCGGGCTGCAGAAATTGTGTCCGGTTATTTTCAGACCTACAATCAGGCTCCACAAGCCGGCCAGGGTCTTTTTTACTTTCAGGAGCATAGGCTTATCACCAAAGCGGTTGCCAGGAGGTTTAAAAGCGAGGCCGGAATCAGCCATTTCCAGCTTACGTTGAGCAATTGGTCAAAGCGCACCCGGGGAAATGTCCAGCGGATCCACATCATGATCAGCAAAAGTCCGTATACCTTGGGCACGAACCACCACCAGCCTGGGGCGAGGGGCCCCTGCCATCCGCCCAGAAACAGAAGCGCGGTCATGGAGCAGACAACAATCATGTATGTATATTCGCTCATGAAGAACAGGCCGAAGCCCATGCCGGAATATTCGGTATGGAATCCGGCGGTGAGTTCGCTTTCCGCTTCCGGCAGATCGAACGGCGCCCGGTTGGTTTCGGCCAGGGCGCAGACAAAAAATATGATAAAGGCCAGGGGCTGTTTGAAAACGTACCATTCCCAGGGCCAGACGCCCTGATTCTGGGTTATGGTGTTTAAGTCCAGGCTGCCGGTGAGCATGAGAATGGGCATAACCGACAAGAGAAGCGGGATTTCGTAGCCCACGGACTGCGCGATATTCCGGGCCGCGCCCAGAAGGGACCATTTGTTCTGCGATCCCCATCCGGCCAGGCACAGGGCCAGGACGTTCAAACCGCTGAAGGCCAGGATGAGTATCACCCCGACATTTATGTCCATGACCCGGGTATCCGGGCCGGCCGGAATGGGCAGAAAACATACCGCGACCGGAGCGAATGAGAGAATGGGTGCCGCCCAATAAAGGATCGCGTCCGCATAGCAGGGCGTAATGAGCTGTTTGCCCAGGAGCTTGACCGCGTCCGCGAACGGCTGAAGTATGCCGTGTGGCCCGACCTCGAAAGGCCCGGGCCTTCTCTGTATATGTCCGGCTACTTTCCTTTCCAGATAGACCAGGACAATGGCGTTCACACTGACAAAGGAGAGGATGATGAACAGCCCGGCCCATATCCGGATTATATTCAGTGTTATTTCGCTCATCTGTCAATCTCCGGAACAATCAGATCCAGACTTCCCAGAATGGAGATGGCGTCGGCAAGCAATGTGCCCCCGGCAATGCTGGGGAAAAGACTTAAATTGCTGTAAGAGGGGGAGCGCAATTTCACCCGGTAGGGAACCGGGGAACCGTCGCTTATCAGGCATACCCCCACTTTTCCCCGTCCGCCTTCCACCGCGTGGTACACTTCTCCGGCCGGGGGCTTCGGTTTTTTGGGGACCTTGGGGGCCATTATCTCCCCGTCCGGGAGCTGCTTAAGGGCCTGCTCGATTATCTTAAGGCTCTGCTCCATCTCCTGCATGCGGACCAGGTATCTGGCCAGTGCGTCCCCGTCCTCATATACCGGGCAATCGAATTCAAAGCGGTCATACACGGAATACGGTTCGGCGCGGCGGACATCGTAATCTATTCCCGAGGCGCGCACGACCGGGCCGCTGGCCCCGTATTTGCGGCATTCCTCCCGGGTTATGCCCCCGATGCCTTCCACCCGCTTGCGCAGGATGAGGTTGTCCGTAACCAGGTCTTTATACATGGGGAAGCGGGAGCGCATATACTCTATGAATTCTTTTGTTTCCCGGATGAAGCGGTCGTCCATGTCCGCCTTGCATCCGCCTATTTGATACAGGGAGAATGTCAGCCTGGACCCGGTTATCCTCTGCAGGATGTCCGCCAGTTTCTCCCGGTCGGCAAAGGCGTACAGTATGGGGGTAAACGCCCCCAGGTCCAGGAGATATGTCCCCCACCACAATAGATGCGAGCTTATCCTGTTCAGTTCGCAGGTGATAATCCGGATGTATTCGGCCCGCTCCGGGACCTGCATGCCCATAAGCTTTTCCGCCGCTCCCACAAAGGCCCAGTTCCAGGCCAGGGGGTGCAGGTAGTCCACCCTGGCCATGTTCGGGAGATATTGGTTGTAATCAAGGCGTTCGCCCATTTTCTCCTGCATGCGGTGCACATAGCCTATGACCGGCTCGGCCCGGATGATGTATTCCCCGTCTATTTCCAGCATCACCCGGAGCACGCCGTGAGTGGACGGATGCTGCGGTCCCATGTTCAAAATCAGGGTGTCCTCCCTGGGCGTGGGCTGGAAATTCCGGCTATAGAAATCCCCCTTTCCGGCCAGAATATCATTGCCTATAAGACTCATTTTTCACCCCCGTCCTTTCGGATTTGGTCCGCCCATCCGGCCAGGACGGCCTCTATTCCGGAATTATGGTCCGGGGATTTCACAGTCAGGCTTTCCGGGAGCATATCCTCCATGCCTTTGAGCTTTTCTTCCTCCTTTTTCAGGACCGGACCGGGATTTCGCGGGGAGAGGAGAAGCGGCACCGGGTTGGGGTTGCCCCGAAAGGTGATGCCGAAAAAGTCCGTGCATTCCCTCTCGTGCCATTCCGCCCCGGGATAAATGGAGGCAATGGAGGAAATTTCCGCCTTGTCTGCGTCTATCAGGGTGCGCAGGCTAACGCGGCCCGGGCTGTGGTAATGGTCGAAGTGATAGATGAGTTCCATGCCCTCACTTACCTGGCAGCAGGTGATGTCTTCCAGAAAGTAGCCTTCCCCGTCCACTATTGTGGCTGCTTTTTTCAGGTAGGCCGGGAGGATGAAAACAAAGCTTTTGCAGCCGGTGCTTTCCTGCTCCGCACTGCGGCAGATAACCCCGCTCTTTTTAAGCGTCTCCAGGAAGTCGCTGTTCATTTGCCGCCTCCGGGTGGGGTTTCCGGCCACCACCGCCTGCCGGTCACTTTTTCCTGCAGCTTGAACAGTCCTTCCAGAAGTCCTTCCGGCCGGGGGGGACAGCCGGGCACATATACATCCACCGGAATGAGTTGATCCACTCCCTCGACAATATTGTACTGGCCCTCAAAGGCGAACGGGCCGCCGGAAATGGCGCAGTTACCCATGGCAATGACCCATTTCGGGGCGGGCATCTGTTCGTATAACCTAACTATAGGAGGGGCCATCTTGCGGGAAACCGTGCCGGCGACAATCATCAGGTCCGCCTGTCTCGGGGAGGGGCGGAACACTTCCGCACCAAAGCGGGCAATATCAAAGCGGGCCATGCTCGCGGCCATCATTTCTATGGCGCAGCAGGCTATTCCAAAGGTCATGGGCCACAGGGACATGGATCTGCATATATTCAAGAATTTGTCCGCCAGTTCTATTTGAATAAGCGGCTGGGTGAATTCCTCCTGGCTCTGGATCATGTCTTTATCCTCCCCGGCCAGGTGAAGACGCCCTTGCGCTGGAAGTAGAAAATGGCCGCGAACAGGACCAAGACAAAAATCAGAATTTCCACGAATGGGGCGATACCCTGCGCTTCACGGTAGAACAGGGCCACCGGGAATAGATAGAGTACGTCCACGTCAAAGGCGAGAAAGAGAAGGGCGTAGAAATAGTAGTTTATGCCGAACCTGACCCAGGCCGAGCCATAGGTGGGCAGGCCGCATTCATAGGGTTGAAACAGGGCCTCGGCTTCCGATCTGTGGGCGATAAGTCTGGATGCGATCAAGGGGACCGCGGCGAAAGCTATCCCTGCGGCAAAGAAAACGATTATGGCCAGATGGGTCCAGGAAAAAGCCACTTTAAGTCCTCTTTATGGTTTGGGTTTAACCGCCGGACGGGTGATTGCGGCCCGGCAATGTATGGTAGCCCTAACTAATGATTTCCAGATTGAAATGATGTCATTTTATTTGAAATTTTGTTCCAAGTCAAAAGTAATGTTTTGTGGGAGTGTTTCTTCGCGTTTTTTCGTGTATTCTGGGGGTCGGCTGGGAAATGGTTTTTTAAGTCCGGCCCAAAGGATAAAAGACCTTTTCCAAACAAAGACCCCGGGCCGGGGCGGTTTGAGGAGCGGCTTTGCGGTCCCGCCGGGAGATAAGTTCAGGAATTTGTTCCGGCGCGGTTTGTCCCTTGCCCACGGAGAAAAGAAGCCCGGCCATATTGCGGACCATCTGCTTTAAAAAGCCGTTTGCCCGGATAAAGAAAATTATCTCCGGACCGGAACCTGTTTCAAGCTCCGTGCGGTAGACCTCCCGGACAGTGGAATCAACCGGAGTGCCCGTGTTCATGAACGAGGTAAAATCATGTCTCCCCCGGAGTTCTTGGCAGGCCTTGCTCATGGCCTGTGTGTCCAGGGGGCCGGTATCCCAGACAAAGGGTCTTCGGTGCGGGAGCACGTACTCCGGCTCAGTCCAGAATCTATAGGAGTATTCCTTGGATTGGGCGCTTTTTCTGGCGTGGAACTCAGAAGAAACCGCCCTGTAGCCGGTTACGCAGATATCCGGAGGCAAAAGGGAGTTTAGCGCCCGGGTCCAGTTTATTTCCCTTATTTCCGAGGGCGGATCAAAGTGCACCACCTGATCCAGGGCGTGCACTCCGGCATCGGTGCGGCCGGAGGCGTGTACGGTGATGGGCTGTCTTAAGATGGTGAAAAGGGCCTTTTCCAGTTCGCCCTGAATCGTTTTTCCCGCGGCCTGCCTCTGCCAGCCCTGATACCCGCCTCCGGTGTAGGCCAAGTGAAGCGCAAGCCTGGGCATGGCTACTGATCAAACGGCATCTGCAGCCGGGTCAGATCCTCGGAGAGCTGGGCCGCCTTGTCCGCCTGCACATAGGACAAAATCTCCCCGGCCGTGCGGCCGCGCATCCCGGCCAAAATTTTGACGGCTATGTCCTGATCCAGGGTTTCCAGGACCTGGGCGGCCTGCTTGGGTTTCATGTTGGAGTACACGTCAACCAGGTGCTTGATCTTCTTGTCTTTGACCACTTTTGCCTCATCCAGCATCTGTTGGATGTTGGCCTGCAGTTTCTTCATCCTCTGGATCTTCTGGTCCACCTCCTGTTCCAGCTTGTTAAGGTTCTTTTCCTTTTTTTCCAGGCGGTTGCGTTTTTCCCGCAGGCGAGCCATTTCTTCGGAAACCGAGAGGTCCTGTTCGTTTTTCTCCTCGGATTTGGCGGCGTTATTTTCCTCCGGCGCGGCTATGGCCTCGGAGATTGCCGGAAGGCTCATCATGGCTGGTTTTTCCGTGGGATCGGGGGTTTGCGGGGAAAGTATCATGCCTCCCAAAAGGGCGAGCTTGAGCACCCCGAGACAGAGAAAGACCTGCAGGATCCTACATGGATTTGTTTTTATACCGGGTGGTAGCAATCTCATCGAATTCCTTTTGTTCTTCTTGTTTTTGTGCATATTCAAAGGCCTTTTTCTGATTGTCCCTGTATTTTTCCAGTAACTCCCTTTCCTTGCTGCGGTCAACCAGTTCCCGGCGCTGCCTGTCGATTTTGCTCTGAATCCGGGAGACAATCCCCGCGCATTCCTTTATCTCCGCGTCCAGTCGAAAGCGGTACTGCTGCCAGAGCCACAGGTCCCCGCGGGTGAGGCTTTTCCGGCTCCTGAATTCGGTCTCGCATTCCCGGAGTTTTTGTTTTAGTTCTTCCAATTGCGCCTGTTTTTCCTTGAGACGGCGCTGGGAAGCGGCCAGGGCCATTTGGGCCTGCTCTTCCTTTTGCCGCCGCAGTTCCAGAACTTTTTGCAGGGAAAAATTGAATCCGGGCATATTATCTTCGGGTAAGCTTCCTTGTTGTTGATATAGCGGCTTGCGCCAAATTTATGACCTAAGCCGGATGTCTATAAATTTAAGCTATAAAAAGTTTTTCCCGCGCGCCGGGGACTTATCCCCTGCCGGAAATTTTGCCGGGCTGTTTTGCTCCGTGAGTTTTGGGGCGTATTCTACAAGATGCATGCCAGAGCAGTGCCGGAGGTCCGGGTACTATTGCCTTGTCCGGTTCTTGCGTATAAACTTGACCTTATGTTTCGCGGGCCTGTTTTTTTATCTTCTCCCGCCCGCTTATAACAAGAATTAACGCGAATATAACAGGCTG
>CAZTKE010000064.1:0-8588 GCA_964614055.1 uncultured Desulfovibrionales bacterium
ATCCAGAAAACGACAATAATTGGTCACCTCAAGGCATTTCATCAATAGCCTTTAAATTCATTTGGTTCAGCATCTTTTGTGGGACCTTGAAAACAAAATTTTGCTCAGATTTGTGTGGGGATCCAAAAGACTTCCCAGTCCCCGGACTCTTTAAGTCTTCACCGACCGGGCCCGGCTTACTCCAGACAGGTAAGAACGGAAAAATAATGGAAAACGCTTCCGGCCAGAACGAATAAATGCCAGACGGCATGCCCGAAGCGAAGTTTTTTTAGGACATAAAAGACCACTCCCCCGGTGTAGCAGAGCCCTCCGGCCAGCAGGAGATAAAGCCCGGCGGGCGGGACATGGACAAGCATTTCCTTCAGGGCGACAATGCACAGCCAGCCCATGCCCAGATACAAAACAAGCGAAAGTCGCCGGAAATGATAAATGCGCAGCCATTTAAGGATTATCCCCAGCAGGGCCAGCCCCCAGATGGCCCCGAAAATGCTCCACCCCCAGGGTCCGCGGAGACTAACCAGCATAAACGGGGTATAAGTCCCGGCTATGAGCAAAAAAATGGCCGAGTGATCCATTTTCTTGAAAAATAACTTCATCCGGGGGCGGCGAAAGGCATGATACAGGGTGGAGGAAAGATACAGCAAAACAAGGCTTGCGCCGAACACGGCAAAACTGACCACGTGCCAAACATCCCCGCGCAGGCCGGCTAAGGTCACCAGGACCGCCAGACCGATCAAACTCAAAATCAGTCCGAGCCCGTGGGTCAGGGTGTTGGCCACCTCTTCCGCAGGGGAATAACTATGGATCAAGGGATCAGGCTGCATTCAACTGCTCTTTGCGGTATCCGGGGATCAAATATTAACTCTGAACAAAGATCGTTTTCCCGCTCCTCTCTGGTTTGAGGGCGGAGAAAATATAAAAAATCCGCGCGCTGTGTCGTAGAGCCACGGGCTTTCAGGAACGCCGTTTGGCCACTCCGCTTCCCAGACCGGCCAAAAGTCCGCTTAAAAGGGCCACAAACAAAAGCACCCCCAGGAACAGAAGCACATACTCCCAGGGCAGATACTTGACCCGAATCCAGAAAGGAGGGAAATGCAGTATTTCCTGCAGTCCGAGCTGGATAAGCTTTAAAATACCCAAGGCCAAAAGCCCCCCGGTCAGGGCCTGCAGGATGCCCACGGTAAGCAGGGGAAGACGCATAAAAAAACGGCTGGCCCCGATCATGGCCAAAATCTCCATATCCTCCCTGCGCCCGGCCTGGGCCAGTTTCATGGTATTGGCCACGATCAGGCCGAGCATCACGAAAAGGACGATATTCAAGGGCCAGATAATGGTCTTGCCCACCCGCACCCAGGTCTGGGCCAAATCCATCTGTAGCGGGTTGTAATGCACCTCGGCCACTCCGGGCATGGACTCCAGGCGTCCGAGAACATCCCGGGTCCACTGGCTGGGCTTTTCCTGCGGAAGACCTACGCGGACTACCGCGGTAAACGGCAGTGGATTGTCCCCTTTAAGGGCCTCGAAACTCTCGCCCCGGCCGAAGTCCTCGGACATAAGCCTGAGCGCGGTCTCCGGAGTAAAGGTGCGCACTTCGCTTCGCGGCAGTTTTTCCAGCTCCCTCCACTGCTTGTGCACGGCGGAGCTTTTAACCCCCTTTTCCCAGTACACCTGAAACTCCACACTGCTCTGCGGTCCGCTGAAAAGGATCTGCAGATTAAAAAGAATCATCAGGAAAAACGCCGCCAGAAGGGCCATAAGGGTCACCGCGGACAGGGTCAAAAACTGCACCCCCCTGGTGCGCCGCACATCGCGCAGCCCTTCGGCAACCAAGCGGAAAAAAAGACGTATCATCCGGCCTCCAGGTCCCAGTTCGCCCCGGCTATCCGGCCCGACTCCAGGGACAAAACCTTGGCCCGGGGCTGAATGCGCAAAAGCTCCTCGCTGTGCGTGGCCAGGACAATGGTCGTCCCATAGGTGTGGAATTTGCGAAAAATCTGCAGAAGACGCCAGGACAGCCCGCTGTCCAGGTTGCCGGTGGGCTCGTCCGCCAGAATCAACTTGGGATTGACCACTATGGCCCGGCCGATGGCCACCCGCTGCTGTTCTCCGCCGGAGAGCTCCTCGCAGTTGTACATGTACATGTCCTCCAGATGCAGACTGCGCAGAACGGCCCGAACGCGCTTGGCGATCTGCGGCCGGGCCATGCCCTGCACCACCAGGGGCAGGGCCACGTTTTCCCAAACCGTGCGATCGGGCATGATCTTAAAATCCTGGAAGACCACGCTCACCTGACGGCGAAGAAGATGCAGACGTCCCGGCTTTAAGGTATTTAAATCAAAATCGGCCACCCGGGCCCGGCCGGCCTGAACCGGCAGGCTGCCGTGCAGAATGCGCATGAGAGTGGTCTTGCCCGCTCCGGACGGACCGGTCAGAAACAGAAAATCCCCTTTTTCCACGTTAAAGGACACGTTTTTAAGGGCCCATTTGCGGCCGAAACTATGGGACAGATGAGACAATTCGATCATTGCGGGTCTTCACTCCGTTGAAATTTGCGCAAAAGAGACCCGGCCTCCCTAAAATCCGGCTCCAACTCCAGTGCCTTTTTAAGACGCTTGATCGCCCGGCGCTTTTTGTCGTGGTAATAATCCGCGATCGCGGCGTTGTACAGGAGTTTGCAGTTGTCCGGATCCTTTTGAAGCGCAGTGACATACAGGTCCGCAGCCTCCTCGGTCCTGCCCTGCTTGCGCAGAAAAACCGCGTAATTGTTCAAAACATCCGAGCTCAGGTATCCAAATATAAACGGGGCAAAACCCTTTTCCCCCTCGTCGGTCAGATTCCGGGAAACGTATGTATTCCAAATCTCCTGCTTGATCCAGTCCTCCTTGGGAGCCGCGTTGATCGCCTTTTGAAAGCTCTCCCTGGCCCGGACGAAATCCCCGACCAAAAGACACACCTCCCCCAGGAACAAGAGACAGTCCACGTTGCGCGGATTTATCTCCAGGGCTTTGTCCAGACTCTTTTGGGCCTCGGACCATTTTTCCCCGGCCTTTTCCAGCTTGGCCCGCAAATGCCAGGCCCGGCTCATAAGCGGATTTATCTCCAGGGCTTTGTCCACCGCCTCTTGCGCCCGATCAAAATTTGCGGCCTGAAACCGGATCGCGGCCAGCTCATAAAGGATCCTGGACTCCAGGGAAGGTGTTTCCCTTAAAAGCGCGGACAATTTTTCCTCGGCCGCGGCGAATTCCGAATTCTTGGCCAGCTCGCGTGTTTCTTTGAGGACGGCGTTCAATTTACTGCGGGGGGCTGCGGAATCCAGGTGCCGGAGTTTTTCCAAAAGCACCTCCACCTCGAGAGGCTTGACCATGTACTCGGTGACCCCGAGATCGCAGGCCTGGGCCACGTCCTCGGTCTCGCTCTTGGAAGTCAGAAAAAGGAAAGGTATGTCTTCCAGCTCCGGCCGGGAACGCATGCGGCGCAGAAGCTCGGCCCCGTTCATGCGGGGCATCTTCCAGTCGGAGATGACCAGTTTTATCCCCGTGTTATTCTCCAGAACCTGCAGGGCCTCTTCCCCGTTCGCCGCCTCCTGTATCCTCTTGTATCCGAGCACGCGCAGGATATTCAGGACTGTCTCCCGGGCGGGCTGTATATCGTCAACCACCAGAATACAGCTATCCTTGTCCAGCATCGCTCTCCTCCCGCGGCGCATACAAGGTTACGCAGAAAATACTCCCCCCTTCCGGGGCGTCCTCCACCCAAATGCGGCCGTGCATAATGGTCACGATACGGTTGCAGATAAAAAGCCCCACTCCAGTGCCCTGGATATCCTTGTCCCGGTCCGCGCGGCTGAAGCGGTCGAATATCTTTTTCTTCAGCTCATCCGGAACCCCCGGGCCGCTGTCCCGGACGCAGATCTTGACTATGCGGTCGTACTCGTCCTCGGCCCGCTTGGAGTCCAAAACATCCCAGTAAACAAGTATCTCCCCGCCCCGGGGCGTGTATTTTATGGCATTGGACAAAAGATTGCTCAAAAGATGTGCAAGAAGGGAAGTCTCGGCAACGACCCGGACATCGGCCCCCGAATCCAGGGTAAGGTTTATTTCCCCGGCCTCGGCCGTGGGAGCGGCTTCCTGCACCGCCTTTTGCACCTGCGGCAAAAGATGGGTCGGCTGCAGGCGGCCTTTCTGCTCCTGCCATTGATCCAGCCTGGCCACCTGCAAAAAGTCGTTTATCATCTCGAAAAGCTTGCTCGCCCCGTTTCTGGCCGTATCCAGGATATTTTCCTGCTCCTCGGAAATACCCATATAGCGCAAGAGGTCCAGATTGGAGATCACCGCGGACAGAGGACTCTTGAAATCATGGACCACCATCTGCACCAGTTCGGTCCTCTCCGTATGGGTGATCAAAAGCTCTTTCTGCTTCAGCTCCAGCTCCCGGACCAGGGCCTTGTAGCGCTCCTTTTCCCGGCCCAGGCTGTCCACAAGACAGGAATTTTCCACCAGAGGGGAAATCCAGGCCGCGTACTCGCTAAGCATCCGGCTGTCCTCTTCCGTAAACTGGGTATCCCCTTCCCGGTCCGAGCAGTTTATCACCCCGATGGCCTGCTGCCTGGAACCCAGGAGGGGAACGCACAAAAGGGAATCGGTGCGGTATGAATCGCGGCCGTTGCCCGGCTTGAACTCCTTGCTTTTGTTTATGTCCCGGATCAGAAGCGGAGCCGAGGTCTGAAACACATACCCGGATATGGACTGCGGATCCACTGCCTGGAGCAGACCCAATATGTCCGGATTGGTGCTCGCGGCCACGCGCAGACCCTCGTTTTCCCGCTCCCAGAGCATTATGGACCCGCGACTGGCCCGGATCTTGCCCAGGACGAAATCCAGACTGCGGTTCAGACGGACCGCGAGAGACAGGGAATTGTCCGTTAGCAGGCGAATGATCCCGCGAATGGAATCGAAATCACTGCCCTCTTCGTGATTTTCCCCGGAATGTAACTGCTCTTCCATCCTGCCCCTTTAGCGGTTTGCCCCTAGAGTTTAATTCCCGGGTCCGAAGCGGGAATACGCTCGGCAACCGGAAGAAAAACAGCTTTTTGGCTTCAAGTCCCGAAGACTTATCAGCCGCACTTGGTGTATCCGCAGGCCTGGCACACGAAACAACCCTCCTGAAATATTAGCTCTTCCCCGCATTCCGGACATCCGGGGCGGTCCAGAGCGCTGAAATCCGCTTTCACTCCCTCCCCGTCCAGATACCTGTTTTCCAGGACCCAGGCCACCGCATCCGGAATGGAGAGCAAAAGGCCTTTTTTCTGAAAAACCGGGTGTTCGCCGCCGATCCCCTTGAGCTGGGTGACCACCTCCCGGACGTCTATTCCGGAACGCAGGGCCAGGGAGACCAATCTGCCTATGGCCTCGGCCTTGGCCGTGATGGAGCGTCCGGAACGGCCGATGGTGGCAAAGACCTCAAAGGGACGGTTGTCCACTTCGTTCACGGTCAAATACAGATCACCCAGGCCGGTGCTCACCTTCTGGGTGAATCCGAACACGATCTCCGGCCTTTCCCTTACCCGGCGGGAAGCACCCCGGGCCTTTTCCTCGTCCCGCTCCACGCCCTCGCCGGTGCTCAGGACCTGGGCGCTCTTGCACCCGTCCCGGTACACGGTAACTCCCTTGCAGCCGTGCTCATAGGCCATCCAGTATATTCTCCAGATGTCCTCCTGTGTGGCGGAGTTGGGCAGATTGACCGTTTTGGAGACCGCATTGTCCGTGTATTTCTGAAAAGCGGCCTGCATCTTCAAATGCACTTCCGGCTCTATATCCATGGAGGTGACAAACACATTCCGGATCTCCGGGTCTAAAAAATCCATGTCCCGGACCGTTCCCTTGCGGGCCACGTCCTCCATCAATTTGGGACTGTAACTCTGATCCTCTTTCAGGGCCTTTTCAAAATAAGGATTTACCTCCAGGAGCTTCTCCCCGTCCATGACCTGGCGGGTGAAACTCAGGGCGAAAAGCGGCTCCACCCCCGAGGAACACCCGGCGATTATGGACAAGGTGCCCGTGGGCGCGATCGTTGTTGTAGTCGCGTTGCGGTAGGGGCCGAAATTCTGTTCCGCGAAAACCGAATCCGGATAGGCCGGAAACGGCCCCCTTTCCCCGGCCAGGACCTTGGATGCGGACCAGGATTCCTTCTGGAAGAAATCCATCAGGTTTTCCCCCAGGCTCAGGGCCTCATAGCTGTCATAGGGGATGTGCATCTGATACAGGAGATCGGCCCAGCCCATGACCCCCAGCCCGATCTTGCGGTTTTTGTACACGGTTTCGGTAATCTCCTGCAGGGGATATCTGGAGGCGTCTATCACGTTGTCCAGAAAACGCACGCTCAGGTGAATGGCCTTTTTCAGCTCCTCGTAATCAACATCCCCGGCGGAAGAAGAATAGAAACGGGCCAGGTTTATGGACCCCAGATTGCAGGCCTCATAGGGCAGGAGCGGTTGTTCGCCGCAGTTGTGGACCACGAGACCATTGGCGTCGAAGCAATTGGCTCCGGGAATCCGGACGTCGAACACTTCCTCCTCGCCTTCCGGCTTTAAGCGATCAACAGTGGCCAGAAAGCGCTCCCGATAGACCCCCCGGGTATAGCCTTTCAGCACCTGCTGAAGCCGGGAGTTCTTGTCTTCGTCCCTGAACCCGATGCGCCGGGCGAAAACTTCCATGTTGGACTTGCTTACTACCAGCTCGTGCTGGGCCCGGACCGGATAGTTCCTGCGCCCGCCCTTGCCGTCCGGGAGGCTGGTTTCTCCCTCGGGCCTGCGGTTTTGGTAAATAACCGATTTTATCCCCAACCGAAGCAGCATCCTCTGCACGGCCAGCAGGGTATCCTCATCGCTCTGGGCCAGCCGTATGCTGTGCCCCTTGGCAAAGGACCCCTGAACTGAACCGTCCGCGTCAAACAACCCGGATAAAAAGGAGGCGCAGAAAGCCGTGGAGCACTCTTCCAGCTCGGGAGTTATGCGCTTGTTCCCCGGAGTCATGCCCAAATCCTGGCACACGGACTTGATGCTTCCCAGACTCAGCCGATACTCGCCCCGGCCTTCCAACTTTTGCCAGCCGGCAAAGTCGCGGCGATGCGGCAGACAGTGCGCGCACTTCAAAGCGGACTGCATGATCCCGTTTTGGGGAAGCCCATCCCCGTTGGCCGCCTCCACCCGGGGCCAGCAGGAAATAACCGCCTTGTCCTCCTTTAACACTCCGTCGCCCACGAGCAGACCGAGAAGGTAACCTTCATTCGCTCCGTGCTTGCCTTCCCATCCGGAAAAATCGCGGTGATCATTTAAAACAATCCTGTCTCCCGGGGTAAGCTCTTCCGCGCGCACCCACTCCTTTTGCACCGTTTTGCGCTTTACCGAAGCCGCCCTGTACACCGGATGATCTCCGGTGAGCCGCAGTCGGAAGCCTTCTTCGGTGGTGAGGGAATAGACGGGCTTGCGCCCGGTGGAGAAAAAACCCTCCGCCTCACTAGAAAAAGGCCGACCGTTTACAATCGCGGTAAATTTCCGGCCGGTCAAATCAGCCACGCGCCGGGGGCCGTGCGCGGTACAGACAAAAGTATCCCCGGTAACGCAGGGGTTGGTGCTCTCTATCTCCCCCTGTTTCGGGGTGGGGTTGTCCCGGTTGATGCGGTCCAGAAAGACTATGCCCGGATCTCCGCTCTCCCAGGCCTTTCTGACCAATAGGGCAAAAACCTCCCGGGCATTGAGCCTGTCCTTTTCCTTGCCCGAGTGCGGGGCCAGAAGCGGGTAATCCTCGTTATGCTCCACCGCCTGCATGAATTTTTCGGTCAGGGCCACGGACAGATTGAAATTGTTCAGATCCCCGTCCCGCTCCTTGGCCTTGATAAAATCCAGTATGTCCGGATGGTCCACGCGCAAAATACCCATGTTCGCCCCGCGCCTGGTTCCGCCCTGCTTGACCTGCTCCGTGGCCGTATTGAATATGCGCAGAAAGGAAAGCGGACCGGAGGCTATGCCCCCGGTGGACCCTACCCGGCTGTCCTGGGGCCGCAGACGGGAAAAGGAAAATCCGGTCCCGCCTCCGGATTTATGGATAAGCGCGGCATCCTTGATGGCCTCGAATATCTCCTCCATGGAGTCGCCCACCGGGAGGACAAAACAGGCCGCCAGCTGCCCCAGATCGGTCCCGGCGTTCATGATGGTCGGGGAATTGGGCAGGAATTTGTACTCGGTCATCAGGGAGTAGAAGCGCCTGGCCAGATCCTCGCTCTTGCAGCTGGAATTTTTATATTTTTCCTCCTCGCCCGCGATGCTGGCGGCGATTCTCCAGAAAAGCTGCTTGGGGTCCTCCATGGGCTCTCCGTCCTCGCCCTTGCGCAGGTATCTCTTCCTAAGGACGATTTCCGCGTTGGGGTTGAATTCGGGATCCGGCAGATCAGAGGGCATGGGGATTAGATCCATCTTGTAAGACTCCTGCTATTTTTATTTGTGACCTTGATTTGGTATTTTTTAAAAAACCGGCCGGGGCTGACCCGGCAGACCATCCGGGCCGGTATTTTCCAGCCGAAAAACTGCTATC
>CAZTKE010000065.1:0-8377 GCA_964614055.1 uncultured Desulfovibrionales bacterium
AAATTCGTAACACAGGAAAAGGCAAGTCGAGCTCTAACAAATGGGTAATGCCCCCCCCGCAAAAGCCTGCCACATCAAGCGCTTTCATTATTTTGGAATATATTTTGCTTGGATCATATAAATTTAGCCTCAACAGGAACGCCTACTCGGTTTTTTATGGCGGCAGCCCATATTCCTAAATTGGTATCCGAACTAATTGTAACCCGGAACATAACCCGAACCACCAAACACAAAATATATGCTAGACAACGACGTAACCCTCAAAAAACTAGTAACACAATCACTACGGATTTTGAAATTCAGAAATTCCATATACCTAAACAACCCAAAGGCTGCCTGTAGTACTGTAAAAATAAGATTAGTAAACATAGAAAACATATTTGGCCATACTGACATCAATATTAATAATGGACAAGAATTACACGACTGCAACCTACCAATATTTGCACATTCAGTAAAAGACTTTATCCGCGCTAAGTCTTATATATTTACATTTGTAAGGAATCCATTTACCCGGATTCTATCCACATATTTAGACAAGATGAAAAAAAATGTCCCTGAAAAGAGATATTTTTGTCATCTGTGCGGCATCCCTAACGACACGCAATTCGGCTTTCTTTTTTTTCTCCGAAACATATGTAGATTCAGCGATATTTTAGACAACCCGCATTGGCGATGCCAAACCGTAAACATATTACACGATTTAATGCCAATAAACTTTATCGGTACTGTAGAAAATTTTGAAAATAGTGCCCAAAATTTATCTTGGAAAAATCATTCTACAGGCGCTGCTGACAAATTACAGGAATATATAACCGAGGAAGCATCAAGTATGATTATCAAAAAATACTATAGGGATTTTTATAACTTCAACTATTCTTTTGATTTTTCTCAACAAACCTCACTAACACATCCAATTCCGACCGAAAGAAATCGCAGTTCAATGCTTAGGATTAAGAAAGCTTTAATTCAATTGTAATTAGACCTATAACAATAATCTATAAATGACACACAACACACTTATGCCAAATAAAGGAACATATAAATGTTGTATTTCTGTCATAGTCTCAACTTATGCATCGGAAGAGTTTATTGATGAGTGCTTACAAGACCTATCAAGCCAGACTATACTCGATTGTATGGAGATTATCATAGTTGACGCCAACTCCCCAGAGAACGAAAAAGATATAATCTTTAATTATCAAAAAAAATTTGAAAACATTGTCTACATAAAAACCGCAACTCGCATTAATGTGTACGAGGCTTGGAATATTGCCATTAAATGCTCCTCAGGCAAGTACATTACGCCCTTTAGTACAAACGATAGACTGAAGAAGGATGCTTATGAAGTCATGCTTCGTGCCTTGGAAAATAATGACAATGTTGCACTGGTTTATGGCGACTCATACGTTACTGACACACCACATGAAAACTTTTACAATTTTACGCCTAGTGTTAAAAAAGAACATTTTGTTTGGCCAGCAAAATATTCATTCGAGACATTGCTAACAAAAGCTCTCATAGGTCCTCACCCCATGTGGAGAAAAGATGTTCACGATGATATAGGATACTTTGATGAAAGATATTCGGCTTGGGGAGATCAAGATTTTTTTCTTCGACTGGGTGAAAAATATGATTTTTTACATTTAAATGAATTCACTGGGCTATACTGGTGGGCTGATAACGCTATTTCAAATCCGGAATATTCCGATATACCAACAAAAGAAAAAAAGGAAATTCGGTCAAAATACATAAAAAGATATATAAATAGGTACAAAAAACAACTAAACAAAAGAACTCACATTTCGGTAGTAATCCCTGTATACAACAAAATAGAGCTAACAAGACAATGCTTAAACAACATATTTTCTCAAAAGTACAATTATAATTTTGAAATAATTATTGTTGACAACAACTCTACTGATGGGACCAGTAATTTTATAGACAGCTTGAATGAGGACATAAACTATATTGCGAACCAAAAAAACATAGGCTTTGCAAAAGCCTGCAACCAAGGTGCAAAAGAAGCTACAGGTGATTATTTAATTTTTTTAAACAATGATACAATACCTCAAAAAGGCTGGCTGGACAGTTTAGTAAACTTTATTAAGAACAAGCCTAATGTCGGTGTGGTAGGGTGCAAGCTTTTATATCCAGACAATACCGTCCAGCACTGTGGTGCATCCATGAATTTTCGTGGAGATTTTTTCCGACACCAGTATAAATTTGTTGATAGAGATCACTCTCTAGTCAATGATATTAGAGAGCTTGACGCCGTAACCGCAGCCTGCTTTTTGACTCCCCGGGAAACTTTTCTTGAACTGGGCATGTTTGACGAAGGCTACTTAAATGGCTGTGAGGATATGGACTATTGTGCGAAGGTAAAAAAAGCCGGACTAAAAATTTACTATAATCCGGAATCGGTTTTATATCACTTGGAGAGTCAAACTAGCAGACCCGAAAATAAAGACATTGAAAATTTTAATTATTATCTTAAAAAATGGGGTTATGATTATATAAAAAACGAAATAGAGGTTTATGCCGAGGATGGCTTTTGGACCAATAAAAACGGGAGGTATGTCAAGGCCGAGAACCAACATATTGCCCAATTTTTATCTGAACTACGCATGGCCCGTATTGAAAATGACAATAACAAACTAGAAAGATTCACCAAAATAATCAACAGAATATACCCAATCGAATCTTGGGAAAAGAAAAACTTAAAAAAAAATGAAACTAAAAAATATTATTCGCCAAAAATAAACTCAGAATCTTTCAAAATTTTATTTGTCTGCCATGATTTCCCCCCTCACCGTTTTGCTGGCGCGCAGTTGTATGCAAAAAATTTAGCCAAGGAGTTGAAAAAAGAAAAATGCCATGAAATCGAAATCATTTATCCGGTTGTTCGCCCTCCCTCGCCTCAAGACTATTCTATAGCAACTAAAACCTATGAAGGTTTGACAGTCCATGAACTGTATAAACCAATCGGCAGCGAGCCGGAGAAAGTTTTTGATGAAAAAACATACGAAAAGATTTTATCTTTTTTACAAGAAAATAATTTCGACCTTATTCATTTTCACGGCTTCGGCCAAATAACATTGGCCCCAATATTTGCAGCAAAAAAGTTGCAAATTCCCTGCATAGCCACCTTGCATGACTATTGGCTCCTTTGCGACCAGTGGCATTTAATTGATACCAACAGACGTTTCTGCTCCGGCCCCGAATCCATAGATAAATGTGCAAAATGCTTTGTAGGCCAAAACCAACCTTCCGCGGATCAATTTAATGACGTCAAAAAATATAAAAATTTTCGTCAGGAAATGACTCGAAAAGCCTTCAATTTGCTGGATGCCTGTTTTGCCCCGAGCGACTTTCTGGCTCAATTCTATGGCTCATATGGCTATTCTGGAGTAAAAAAGATTCCCATCGGACTGTCTTCTATTCCATTGTCGAATAAGAATTCTGATGACGATCAAATCCACTTTGGTTTTGCTGGACAAATTATTTCCAGAAAAGGAGCGGACATTTTAATCCAGGCCTTTCGGGAGCTCCCCGCATCCAACAAGGCCTGTCTGCATATATGGGGGGGGATTCAAGAAGAAGAATACGGGAAAGCCTTTCTCAGTATAGTAAAAAAAGATTCCCGAATTCAATATCATGGCCCATTTGAGCAAAAAGACCTTCCCGGAATATACGATCAAATTCATATAGCCGTTGTACCGTCTTTAATGGAAAACTATCCCCTTACAGTCCTGGAAGCCTTCGCCCATAAAAAACCGGTCATAGCTTCCAAGGTTGGTGGCATCCCGGAAATTGTGACGGACAATCAAAATGGTCTCCTCGTACCTCCTGGAGACGGGAAGGCTCTGCTTGAAGCCATGGAAAAATGTTTGAATCCGACCTTCCTTTCATCTCTTGCCCGCAACATACCCGAAATACCAACCATTTCCGATGATGCCGAAAAATACGGGCAAGAATACAATAAAATTTTGCACAAGAAGAATAAAAAACGTATCCTCTTTTACTTCTTCAAAAACGTGCATATCCCCATAATGAAGCCAATTTTAAGAAAATGGCAGGCGCTTCACCCGGAATCTGAAGTCGCCATTGGCTACATGCATTACGCTCCGGAAATAAGGGCGGGGTTTGAGCCGGAAGAGCTGGAGCAGATAAAAGAACTCAGCCTGCCCATGTATGAGCGGCCGCAGGATTTTCAGCCGGATATTACCTTTATAGCCGATTCGGTGTATCCTTGGGTAAGGGGTTGCGGCAAACTGGTGCATATTGGCCACGGTCTCCTTTCCAAGGGGCAGTATTACACGGACACCCCCACGGCCAGGCGGGAAGAAGAAGCCGATCTCGTCTGCGTCCCCGGCAAACATCATCAAAAAATAATGCGCCGGATAATCTCCAAGCCGGTAATAGCCACAGGCATGGCCAAGCTGGACCCCCTGTTTTCCGGAGAAATCAGCAGGCAAACGGTCCTTAAAAAATACGGATTGCCCGGACATAAAAAATACATCCTTTTTGCCCCGACCTTTAACGACGAACTCTCCGCGATCCCGCACGTCAAGGAAAAAATAGCCGACATCCTCCCGGAGGAGGCCGTCCTTCTTATAAAACTGCACGGATCAACCAGGGCCGAGTACAAAGAAATGTACCGCAAACTGCCTTTTAAAAATCCGCGGGTAATATACGTGGATGATTTGGACATCAGTCCTTTTCTTGCTTTGGCCGACGTCTTGATCACGGATGTATCCTCGACAATGTTCGAGTTCGCCGCCCTGGATAAGCCGGTGGTTCTCTTCGATTCGCCTAATTGGGGAAAATATGAGAATTACAATCCTAAAGATATTGAGTTCACTTGGCGGGATTTTGCCCTAAGGACCAATACGCTGGAAGAGATGGGAGAAGCCGTAAAAAGAAGTCTTGAGCAACCGGCTGAATTTTCCGGGATAAGGACAAAATATACGCAGCTACTGCTGGCGAATCAAAAGGATGGACGAGCTGCGCAGAGGATTGTAGAAGCCGCTCATTCACTAATTCAAGAGCCGGCTGAAAGCTCATCTGAAAAACACTCAGGAAAAACAAGCCTGATTTAACTGGAACTATTTGATATTTTTTGAAAATCTGGGGAAATAAAATCCGCCCTACCGTCTGATTTTCCCTACTCATATCTTTTTTGGACAATTTGTAAATCTAGATTACAATTTGTCCAAGTAAACCTAAGCCTCTTATGTCCGGTCGCAAAAAATGATTAAAGCCCGGAGTAAGGGGCTGGGGAGAATGATTTTTTAAGCGGAGGCGCAAAGGCGCTGTGGAAAAAGAAAAGGAAAAGAATAGCTCACGCCCGGGCCGAAGCGGCCCTCGAGGCACAGAGCAAAGGCAGGAGCAAGAAATAAGAAGAGAATCGCTCTCCCCTCTTCCTCCGCGTCTCGAGTGAATCTTCGAACAGCCTGTCCAGTCACTCAGACGGAAGTCTGAGTGCTGGAGGGGCGAGAAGACAAAAACATTCTAATATAGACGGCTATTCACTTTATTGGTAAAAAATATTACTGTCACAGTGATAAGCCCACCCAAAGAAGGGAGAAGTTATGTCCAATACATGTATTGAGATTCCCAGAGATATTCTGCAATCAGCGCGAATGTCGTCTGAGGAGATCAAAAAGGAATTGGCCCTAGTTTTGTTCCAGCAAGAAAAAATTTCGTTTGGCAAGGCCAAGGAACTTGCGGGGGTAAATATTTGGTCTTTTCAGCAGCTCTTGGGAGATCGCGGCATCACTATTCATTACGATGTCGAGGACTTTGATCAAGATTTACAGAATCTTGAAAATCTTGGCCGGATATGATGGACAAGGCTTCCCTGGAGCAGATGAGATATCCAAGGCCAATTGGATCTCTGTAGAAAAGATCATTGATCAAAGGCACGTCCAAATCCTTAGCTACGATCTTGATCTTGGTGAATCAGAGGCAATTGTCCTGGCACTTCAAGGCAGTGCCGACCTTTTGCTAATGGATGAACGAATTGGCCGGGATATGGCCAGACATTTGGGCTTAATTTTTACTGGTACTATTGGTGCGTTGATGGACGCAAAAGACAAAGGGATTATTGAGCATATTTTGCCTGTCATAGTTGAATTGCGCACTAAAGCAGGCTTTAGGATCAGTGAGGTTCTTTTCAAACATATAGAGGTGATTTCTGGAGAATATTTGACCGCGTAACGTTCTGGGACAAAAGGACATAAAGAGAATCCAGGAAAATTTTACCCCAGTTCATGCGCATTGCCGCTAATTTGCTCCCCTCTGATCTGCGTGGATCAGCACGATCAGCGGAAAAAATTCTTTGGCTTCTCTTCTCCGCAAATACACTTCAGAGGCAAGAAATAAGAGATTTAACCACGGATCTCGCAGATCTTCACGGATAAAGAGAAAGAATAGCTCACGCCCGCTCCCAAGAGGTCGCTTGAGGTAGGATGAGAAGGCTGGGCCTCCTTTTTTGCAGCAATGACTGCGTTTAGTTTGGAGCATGACTTTATGCATAGCTCGTCAGGAGGTCCAGCCTTCTCATCCTACCTCGATTGAGTCTTCGAACAGCCTGTCCGGTCACTCAGGAAACTGAGTGCCTGAGGCGAGAGGAGAGACAAAAAAAAGCTCGCGCGGAGGCGCAAAGGCGCTGCGCAAGAAATTTTATCCTTATCTTCTTCCGATCAGCGTGGATCAGCGGAAGAAAAAGAATGTTTAACCTCAGATTATGCGGATTTGCGCTGATATGAACTGATCCCCAAGTGCTGGACAGTTAAACGGCGTTATCACGCTAGATATTCAAGTGTTGACTGATATTTTCTTTTGCCTTACCTTTACCACATAAGTAAGGAGGCTATATGGAACATTCCATCAAACTGACCAGCAAGAGACAGGCAACTTTCCCAGAGCTTTTATGCCGGGAGCTTGGTATTCACCCAGGTGATCGCATTATTTTGGAGAGAAAACTTATCGATGAGGAAGCAGTCTGGGTCATTCAGCCAAGAAGCCGATCTTCCCATTCCTGGTTTGGCCGGTTGAGCAGATATGCCGAAAATAATGATCATGATATGGATACCATCCGGAATTCAATAGGTCGTGGGCTGGGATCTCAAAAATGACTTGCTATGCCTTGGATACCAGTGTCGTCCTGCGGCTATTGGTTGGCACGCCGGCTGATCAGGCCCAAAAAGCCCTTGATTTTCTTGAAGACTGCTATAGCAAAGGGGTTGTTGTGCTTGTTTCCGACTTGGTGATTTTGGAGACATGGCATGCCCTGCGTCACCATTATCAAGTGCCGGTTGCGGAAGCAGCCGAGTCTATTCTTGAGTTTCTCTCTTCTGAAATGATTACCCCGACAGGACATGCTTTATCGGTTTTGCAGGAATATCCGGGATCGGGGCCGGGCCTGCCTGACCGTTTACTTCGTAATGATTACCTCGATCATGCCTCCACAATTCTCACCTTTGACAAAAAATTTGCCAGACTTCCAGATATGAAAAATCTTTGAAACTGCTGTAGGTATGCTGGGAAAAATGATTTGGCAAGTCTTTGGTTTTGTTGACGCAAGATATTAATAACCATATTATGTATCCATAATATGGAGGTTTAGATATGAAGCGAACAACCATCATGCTTCCGGAAGATCTGAAAGCCAAGGCAGCGCTATATTGTGAACAAAAAGGAATATCTTTGGGCGGACTGCTTCGCGAGGCCTTGGACCATAAGCTCCGGGAGGCAACCAGGGCGAGGCAGGGCGAGGATGCCCTGTTTGCCGATCAGGAAATATTTCAGGACGATGTGCCGAAAGATATCAGCCTCAACCACGATGCTTACCTGGACCGCACATGATCTATATTGATACCGGGGCATTTCTGGCCCGCTACCTGGCCAAAGATCAGTACCATGCGCCGGCTGTTGCCTTCCGGGAGGAACTCAGAACCAGAAATGAAGAACTGGTCACCAGCAACTTTGTCCTGGACGAGACCGCCACTCTGTTGGGCAGGCGAGCGGGGTATCTGTTTGCGTCCAAGCGACTGCAGGCTATGTATAACTCCAACAATCTGCAAATATGGCGCCCGGACCGGGATGATGAACTCCATGCCATTGATTAGTTCGTTAAATTTTCCAATCAAGGCGTCAGCTTTACAGACTGTATTTCCTTCGTACTCATGGGACAGGGAAGGGTTAAACGCGTCTTCTCCTTTGACCGCCATTTCGATGTCCCCGGATTCAAGCGCTTGCCGAAGATTTAAAGAATATGCTGGGATGCTGGAAAATTCACAAAAGTGGCCATAAATGCCCTTCCCCAAGCGCAACATACGGCTGGTATGGGCATGATTTTTCAACAATGATA
>CAZTKE010000066.1:0-8301 GCA_964614055.1 uncultured Desulfovibrionales bacterium
TTGGCATCCAAAAAGTTTAGGCGGAGAAAATCCATGTCAAACGTCGAGGACCCTTTTTATTGGGTCTTCGACATCTGATATGGATATTATGCACCTTATACTTTTGCATGCCAAATGCCCCGGCCCCAAAAAATCTATCCGTCGTCCAGGACATGGGCCTTGATTTTGGCCGCATTTTCGCCGGACTCATCCTGCAGATCCGCTTTGCTCTCTACTCCGTAGAATCCGATCTGGCTAAGCTCCCGGCCGAAGGAAAACAAAAAATACTTTAAGGTCAGCTCGCTTCCGGAAAAAAGGGACCGGCCACGTTTCCGGGCAGCAAGCAGGATCGACTTTGCCCGAGGGCAGTCCTTTGCTCCGGCTTTCCAGTATCCGGACGCGTCCGTGTAAATACTCTGGGAACGGTCTATAAACGCCTTGAAAAGGGCCGGCAGGTGATAAAAATATATCGGGGCGCAAAAACAGAGCCTATTGCTTTCCCGGATCCTTTCAAAGAGATCCTGGCAATCGTCCTCGCGTGAAAATATACACCTGCCCGTGCGGCTGCATTCCCCGCACCCCATACACCCTTGTATTCGGTAATCGCGCAGCCGGATGATTTGAGTGGAAAAACCGGCAGCCTCCCAGGCTTTGGACACCAGATAAGCCGCCCTGTCCGTTGAGCCCTCCGGATGGGGACTGCAGGAAAAAACCAGGTTATTTCCGGACATGTTTCCGCGTGAACCGCGCCCGGACAAATCCATTATCTTCCTGTATATCCAGATCCCATTGCGGCTCCAGATGCCGGGCGTTTTTTATCTGGCCAAGGGCCCCGGTCTGGGCCAGGACCTCGACCGCTCCGCCGCGGCTGAAACGGAGGTACCAACTTACCTCCTGGCCCACGCCTCAGCATTTGTCCCGCAAATCCACCTGTATATCCTTATCCAGTATTTTTCCCTTCATTTCTTAACCTTAAGTTCCGGTGTGCAAAGAAGCATATACCTTTTCATAAGCGGCGGCCATCCTTTGCACATTAAATCTTTTACTTCCTTCACGCCAGGCCCGGTGGGACATTTTTGCCATGTCCGCGGGTTTTTTCAGGGCCCCGGCCGCAGCCCGGGGCAAATCCCGGCAATCCCGGGCCAGGATCCCGGTTCGTCCGTGCTCGATCTGCTCCGGGATCCCTCCGGCCGCAGTAGCCGCCACAGGCAAACCGCAGGCCATGGCTTCCAGAACGATCAGGGGATGGTTGTCCCCAAGGGATGGATAAACCAGCATCCGGCACTGGCGCATAAGCCTTCTAAGCTCCGAATTCGGAAGCAGAGGCAGGCACTGGATATCCCCCTTTTTTTCGTGTTTTCGCCCCCCGACAAAATAGGCCCGGATATCCGGGAACATATCCCTGATTTTTTGGTACACCCCCATCCAGCGGTCGCCTCCCTTGTATACGGCCGACTCTCCGGAATGGGCCACAAACAAAAGGACGGGCAGCCGGGTGCGGAAACCGGGTATATCCTCCTCCCAGGCCACTCCGTTGGGAATAATGCGCACATCCAGCCCGGGCCAGACCTCTTTCAGCATTGCCCCCATCCAGGCCGAAGGAGCCACCAAAAGCGGCTTCCGGGCAGCCACAAGCTCTTTTTTGGCTGCCGCGGCCCTGTCCGCCCCGGGGATTCCCCGCTTGCAGGATTTACACCCGGTTTTCCACAGATCACAATCCAGAGGGAATACACATCCGCCGGTAAAAAGGGAACAGTCATGCACGGTTATAGCCAGCCTTGCCCGGCTGTCTGTTTTGGCCAAGAATTCCGCCCAGCTCGCGCAGGAATGGACGTGCAATATATCCTCCGGTTCTACTTCCTGCAGTGCGGCAGGCCCCTTCCCGGAAACCTCCCATATATGGCGGCTCTTGAATGCGGATATATTTTCCAGGAGATCATTGGCCACTGCCGCGGCCCCTCCACCTTCCTGGACATAAGTATAATGCCAGATTTGCATGAAAAATCAGGGCTGCCACACCCGGCTGAAAAAGGGATTGTGCAGCTCTTCATCCTTTACCCGCGTCTCCGGACCGTGTCCGGGATAGATGATCGTGTCCGGAGGCAGGGAAAGGATCTTCTCCCGGGCGGAGTTTACGAGCTTATCCTGATCACCGCCGGGGAAATCGGTTCTCCCGATGGAACGGAAAAAAACAAGATCCCCGGAAAAAACCACCCCGGCCTCCGGAAAATAAAAAGAAAGGCTCCCTGGACTGTGTCCCGGGGTGGCCAAGACCTGACAGGTGTTTCCAGCGAATTCGTATTCTCCGGGAAGAAGATTCTCGTGCTCAAACTTCGGGGTAAGAGGGAACCCCATAAATCCGCCTCCGCCCACTTCCGTATCCAGCAGGTAATCATCCTCGGAAGAGGCCAGGATTTTAACTGAAAACTCCCGGCCCAGAGCAGCATTTCCCTGAATATGATCGAAATGCAAATGGGTGTTCAAGACTGCTTCCAGATCCAGCTTTCTGCCGCGCAAAAAATCAACCACCTCAGCAGGATCTCCGCCGGGATCTATTACCACGGACACGGAACCGTTATGCACCAGATAGCAATTGGTCTCCAATGGTCCAAGAGCAAAGGCCTTGATACTTATCATCAGTATTCCTCCAGAAGAAAATCGCCAAGTTCTTTGCGCGTGGACTCTCCCTTCTGGGCCGGATGACCCAGGGCGAGAACCGCCATCAGTTCGAGCCTGGCCGCGTCAGTGCCCAGAACCTGGTGCACATCCTTTTCCCGGTTCAGGATCTCGCCCAGCCAGACAGCCCCCAGCCCCAGTCCGTGCGCGGCCAAAAGCATATTCTGGATGCACGCCCCGGCCCCCTGATGGTCCTTGACCGGGCTGTACATAGTTTCCTTGTCCAGAAAAACCGCAATCAAAGTATCCGCAGCCAAAACCACATGGGAATACTTTGTGCAGGACCCGAGTCCTTCCTTGCGTGCATCATCCCGGCTCAGGACCAAAAACCGCCAGGGCTGATTGTTCAGGCCGCTTGGCGCCCAGCGGCCGCAATCCAGAATCCGATGCACATCCTCGCGGGAGACTTCTTCCCCGGTAAACTTGCGGATGCTTCTCCGATTATACAAGGCATCAAAAAGTTCCAAAATTCCTCCCGTTTTTCAGATACTCTGGACAAAACCACCCTTTGTAGGGCAGATAACTCTACCAGGAATCAAGCGACATCCAGGCCGGCAGCCCGGGCCGCTCACATTTGTAAACGCTTAAGTTCCGGGCTATCATTTATGACAATATAAAAACCAGAAAGGAAGTCAACAGCCGGATATGCAAAACTTATCCGATCAAACGGCAATTCTCAAGCGGGAAGACCTGATGGCCATGGAAGGCCTTTTGTACTCCATTTTCTCTCCTTTTTTGCCGGATATGAATTTTAGCCTGTTTTTCCCCCGTAGGGCCCCGGAAAACATGTGCTCCGGAGACGAATTCAATATCCTGGAGGAAAAGGACAGGATCCTTATGCCCCTGGTCCAGGATAAAAATCTTTTGGCCATCATGGTGGCCAAAAGAAAAGACCAAAAAGAACCCGGAGTCCTAAAGAATCTGCAGCCGATCCTGAATCTGTGTCTGGAGACGCTGCGCCTGCACAAGGCGCAAAGAACCGATCCCCTGACCGGACTGAACAACCAGAATACCTTTCTTGCAATCGCGGGCAGGGAGATCGAACAGATCTGCTCCGGGCTGGATTCGGAAACTAATGGCTGGCCGGAGAACGGATTCAAGGCCACTTTCAGCATCCTGGTGGCGGGCGTGGACAATCTAAGGCATATTAACAACAGATATGGATTCACCCTAGGAGACGATGCGCTTAAAAAGACAGCCGAATCCATAAAATCAGTAGCTCCGGACCATGCGATCATCGCCCGTCTGGACGGAAGCAACGAAATCGCCCTGCTTTTGCCCAACACCAATCAGCGCGGGGGAACAAATCTGGCCCGGGAGATAACCTCGGCCACGGCTGAAATAAAGATGCGCACCCCGCTTACCAAAGAAAGGCTCACACTGACCGTCAGCGTTGGCCTGGCCTCTTTCCCCCAGGACATAAACGGCCCCGCAAACAGCAAGGCGGCCGAGGATATTGCCCGCAACGTGGTGGAAAAGGCCAAGACCGCCCGCAACTATGCCTACGGCCAGACGCCTCCTCTTTGCGCTTTCCGTCAGATTCTGCGCTCCGGGGGACGCATAGCCGAGGCTCTTCCCCTGGGTCGGGTTCTGGTGGATATCGGCAGGTTCGCCGGAGCCAGGGAAGGGCAGAGATTTCTGGTTTCCTCCAACCGCTACGGGCCGGCTGATTCAACCGCCGACCGTACGGAGCGCCCCTCTCTGCCCAAGGCGGAAGTAGTGCTTGTGGACGTCCGAGACAGGGAAGCCATGGGTGAAGTCCTCCAGTTGAACGACCCGTCCTGGCAGATTGCCCCGGGAGACTCCCTGACCCTGCTTCCTCCGGATCGGGAATTCAGCATAACAGACAGTGCGGGAAGAGACGATCTGCATCCCCGCCGGGACCCGCTAACCGGACTGCATACACTCCGGGACTTTCTTAGTTCCTGGGACCGGCTCAAGAACGAGGCTTCCCGATTTTCACTTATCCTTATCCGCTACGGAGAAAACGGTCCCATAGACAATTCCGGATACAGTGAAAATCAGAGCTTAAAAAAAATGGCGGACAAGATCTCCGCCCGGCTGCCGGAAAACAGCCTGGGAGGCAGATACGGCTCGACTTCCCTTATTTTCTTTGTCCCGGAGCAACTCCCGGAGGATGTACAAAAAACCTGCCTGGAACTGGAGGACATCTGCAACAGGGAACTTCAAATGCGCTGCTGCATGGGGATTGCCGGGTATCCGTTCCTGGACCATTCCCGCTCCGCCGCGCTTCAGAATGTACGCAAGGCCCTGGAGCACTCCCTTTTGCTCTCCGTGCCGCGCGTTGCGGCTCTTAACAGTGTATCCTTCAACATAAGCGCGGACCGTTTCTTTGCCGAGGGAGACCTGTTCGCGGCCATGGAAGAATACAAGACGTCGCTCACCCTGGATGCGGACAATCATCTGGCCCGCAACTCCCTGGGCATATGTTACGCCAGACTGGGCATGCTCCAGGAGGCAAACTCCTGCTTTAGGGAAACAGTTTCCCGGTCTCCGGATAACAGCATGGCCTGGTACAATCTGGGCTGTGTGTGCATGCGGCAAAACGAAATCGGAGAAGCCGGGGAAGCCTTTGAAAAAGTCCTGCAACTGGAACCGGAGCAGATATTCTGTCTCTTCCGCCTGGGCATGCTTGCGGAAAAGCAAAAGGACCTTAAAAACGCGGAAAAATACTACGAAAAGGCCCAAAATACTGAGCAGGGGAAGAAAATGGCCTCCCGGCACCTGGCCCGTGTAGCCTTTAAAAGGGGCGATCTGGAAACCGCCCGGGAACTTTTACATCACGCCCTGGTCACCTATCCCCGGGACGCTCATTCCCTGCACCTTTTGGCCCGGATATATCTCAACTCCGGAGATGACCCGGAAATGGCGGAGATGCTGGCCCGACAAAGCGCAAGCATAGCCCCGGAAAACCGGGATTACCTTGAGACTTTGATTCAAGTCCTTAAAATGCAGGGGAAAACAGAGGAGATAGAACAGGCCCGGTTTAAGGCGGACAATCTATGAATCAGGGATATTTTATCCAGTCCCGCAGAAGCGGCGGAATCATGCAGTGACTCACTGGGGTCCATTCGCAGGCGCCTGTAAGCTCCACACCGTTCTGGATGATGGACACCGGCCTGTCGCTGGAAACCACAACAACAATAATATTCTCATTCTCCGCGGTGAAGCGCAGGGCGGAGTTGAACCGGGCCCCGCGCGACCTGTCCTCCCCGGAAACCCGGCGACCGTCCAGAAGACAGGCAAAGGCGTGCAGCTTGAGATCTTTCCCCAGATGCAGAGCCCCGTCCACCCGGGCCAGGGAATCAATCAGTCTAAGTACGTCCGGACCGTTCAGATCCAGGGGGGCCTCCAGATCCTGGCCGGCAATGGAAACAGGCTCGGAATTAAGATCCACCACCAGAGTGCATCCGAAACGATTTTTCTGGGCAAAGTGCACTATTCCGGAAACCACCCGGAAAAGTTCCGTCCTGGTCCGGTCATCCAGGGCGGCCTCCAGAAAGGCTTCCTCCAGCTGGACCAATTTGGCCCGGCCGGTATTGGAAGAAAAATTGCCGTCGTGAAAACTGCACACCGTCTCCCCATCCAGGCGCAGAAAGCCGTCCCCCAGATCAAACTCCGCGCACAAGGACGCCCGGGGCAGACTGTCCCGACTGATCCCCATAACATACTTTCCATCAGAGATAAGTCTGCGTTCCGAATCCTCCACGCTCTGCAGAAGCTTGGAAACATGTTTGTAATTTCTGATCTCCGGGCGGTTCAGGACCGGAAATTCGGCCAGCATCTCCATTTGCTGCAGAAAACTGGATTCCACAAATGCCAACTGACCACAGGAACAGGCCCCTTCTTCCCGGGTCTTGGAAATACCCAGTACCGCTTCCAGGGTGGGATATATGCGCAGCTGCGTATCCGGGCCAAGGGTGAAATTGCGCTCGTCCACTATGTGGTCCCGAACGGCATGCAGGGCGCATCCCTGAAGCACATAACCGGAGGTCCCGATGTTTATTTCCGCGTCCAGGGCGAAATCCTGGGCCAAAAGGCGGGCGGCATGCTCCAGCCAGCGCTCCGTGGGCCCGCTGGAGCACATATCCGGATGATGCTCGGTAAACCACATCTGATAAAAAAGATCCCGGGAGCGTCCGCCATAGGAAATGAGTCCGGTCAAATCCAGATTTTCAAAATGAACCAGATCAAATTTGTGCTTTAGCTTGAATTGCGGCTCCACGTCCCGCCATCTGTTGGAATCGACATAGATTTCCTGCAGCTTGGGCTCATGGCCGCGCAAAAGGTCCTGCGGGTCATAAATGCGCAGCTCGTCCTCGGCATCCATGGCATAAACAAGGGCCACCCGGCTAGGGTGAGAAAAATTGCTCAGCCCGATGCGCAGACCATCCACGGCATGAAACAGGCAAAGGTTCTTGGAGGATTCTTTAAGCATAGTTTACTTCAAAAAAATATTCCCCGCCTGAAACCGGCGATTTAAGGGCGCTGAACTCATAAACTGCTATCCTTTTGCACACCCGAGGTCAACAAAACCGTACCATTCCGGACAGGATCCGGCCGCAGATACAAAAAAATAAAATTTGCGAAAATTCGCCCCCTGGGTATTGAAAAAAAAATCCAAAAAGACTATTGACGTAGACCGATACAGGTCAAATCTAGTATTACCTAAAACTTTATGGAGGACTGTATGGCACGGACAATAACTATTGACGAAGAATGCTGCATGGGTTGCGAAGCCTGTGTTGAGGTATGCCCCGACGTTTTCGGCTTCAATGAGGATGAGGAAAAAGCTTACGTCATTGATCCCAATGCCGGGACAGACGAGGATGTCCAGGAAGCCGCTGAAACGTGCCCGGGTGAGTGTATCACCGTAGAGTAACCAGACAATTCAGATGGATAAAAAAAGGCCCGGCCAAGCCGGGCCTTTTTTTATTTTGCTTTTCAGGCACTAAAGGCGTTCTTAGCTGCTGCGCCTTTTATCCGGCTCATCAGCTCATCCCTGTCCAGTCCGTATTTATCCGCAACCTGGATTAGGGAATCAAAAAGACAGTTGCAGCAGATACACTCCCCTGCCTGCTGGTCATAAGATTTTATAACCCGTTCGGTCTCCCTGAACCTGGATATAAGGTCCAGTACGGTCATATCCGGGTGTATATCCGGCATCAAAAACCACCTCCAGGGATATTAACTCAAGCGGACTTGATTTTTTCCACTGTCCAATCCTGGGGCTCTTCCAGGCGTTCTGCCTTGGGACCGGGATTGCAACTCTTTTTTTCCAGCAAAATCTCCTTGGCAATATCCGCGGTGTCCGCGGCATTAAACACATCTTTCAGCAAAAAGAAAGTGAATTCCTCCACTGCTTCGCTCATGCGCTGCCGGACATCTCGGGGTTCACTTTGAAACAAGTTCTCAAACGGCAAATTCAATTTCTTATAATTATTTTTCTGCCATCCCTTTTCTTCGGCGTAAGCCACCATCTGCTGCCACAGTTCACTGGAAACGCCTTTATCCGGCTCTTTTATGAAATTGCCCTCGCTGTCCAGTTCCGCGTTACCGAATTCATTAACGCGCACGCCCCAGGAAACCATCTGCAGGGCGGTAGCCACATTGGCCTTGGTCGTC
>CAZTKE010000067.1:0-1698 GCA_964614055.1 uncultured Desulfovibrionales bacterium
ATGTTTGAGGCGATTTTGCCCGGGCGCAGTCAAAAAAGGAAAACAGCATGCTTATCCCCAGAATAAAGGTCAGAATAAAATACCTGAAGCCGGAAGCCGGAAAACTGGAAAAATCCTATGCCACGAACCATTCCGCGGGCGTGGACCTGCGAGCGGGAATGCAGGAGCCGGAGATCATCATCCCCCCGCGGGAGAGATATCCCTTTCCCACCGGAATAAGCATACAGATAGATTCCCCGGGTGTCGCCGGGTTCATATTCTCCAGAAGCGGCCTGGGAACCAAGGAAGGCCTGGTGGTCAGCCAGGGAGTAGGGGTCATAGACCCGGATTACCGGGGGGAAATTGTGGTTTCCCTTCTGAATTCATCCAACAAGGAAAAGACCATTGTCCGGGGGCAGCGCATCGCGCAACTCGTTTTCATGCCCATTTTCCAGGCCGACTTTGTCCCGGTAGACCATCTGGAAAACACGGAACGGGGGGACGGGGGTTTCGGACATACCGGAGATATGTAAACAAAGCTACTTAAGGATATCCAAACTCATGCACACGAATCTCGAGACTTTGCAACAAGAAGAAAAAAAATACCTGTGCTCCACATACGGGCGCTATCCGCTGGCGATCAAGTCCGCCCGGGGATACACACTCACCGATTATCAGGACAGGGAATATATTGACCTCTTGGCCGGCATCTCCGTTTGCAACCTCGGACACTGCCATCCGGAAATATCCCGGGCCATCTGCGGGCAGGCGGAAAAACTGGTGCACACAAGCAACCTTTTCTTTCAAAAAGAACAGCTGGATCTGGCCCGGGAGCTCCTTTCCACCTGCGGCCTGGACAAGGCCTTTTTCTGCAACTCCGGGGCCGAGGCCAACGAAGGGGCGATCAAAACGGTGCGCAGATACATGCGCATGGTCCGGGAAAACAACCGCTTTGAAATAATCACCCTTAAGAACTCCTTTCACGGCCGGACCATGGCCACTCTGTCCGCCACCGGTCAGGAAAAAATAAAGCAGGGCTTTGATCCGCTTTTGCCCGGGTTTGTCCATGCCGAGCCGAACAATGGTCCGGAACTTAAGAACCTGTGCACGGAAAAAACGGCCGCGATCATGCTGGAAGTGATCCAGGGCGAGGGCGGTGTTGTCCCCCTTAAAAAGGATTACCTGCATTTTGTTCAGGAGCTGTGCGCGGAAAAAGGGCTGCTCTTGGTAATTGATGAAGTCCAGACCGGGATGGGCAGGACCGGCCGGTTCTGGGCCCATGAGCATTTCGGGCTTAATCCGGACATCATCACTTCGGCCAAGGCCCTGGCCGCCGGACTGCCCATGGGCGCGATCATGCTCAAAGACGAAGTGGCCCGGGCTCTGGCCCCGGGCAGCCACGCCACAACCTTCGGGGGCTCTCCCCTGGTCTGCGCCGCCGCCCTGAAGACCCTGGAAATCATGAAAAGGGACAATGTGGTCCGGATGAGCGCGGAAACCGGGGAGTACGCCCGGGAGATACTAAACCGGGTCCGGGAGAGAACCGGGGACATGATCAAGGAAATCCGGGGGATGGGGCTCATGCTGGGCGTGGAGCTCTCCTTTCCCGGAAAACGGGTATGGCAGAAACTCCTGGAGCGCGGCTTCGTCCTCAATCTGACCCAGGAAAGCGTACTTAGGCTGCTGCCGCCCTTAAACATCCCCCGGGAGCAGCTGGAC
>CAZTKE010000067.1:1798-8097 GCA_964614055.1 uncultured Desulfovibrionales bacterium
TGGACCGCATAACCGGGAAAAGCCCCGTGCCCAGAGGTCCGATAATATCCTCCTGCCACTGCCCGAAAAATGGCAAGAAATTCTCCGCCACCGTTCCCGAGGAAAACACGGGAAAGGTGGTGAATATGTGCACCTGAACCGGAAATGGATAACCGGGGGAGCCGCACAGGGATACCGGATGGATTTTACCACGAAGGACAAGAGGGATGGAGTTTGACTAGTTGTCGGGCCGGGTCATTGGCTTGTGCCCTTGAGGGTCCACCGGGATACTGAGCCCGGACGACTCGAGTCCACGTACGAGCCACGCCTGGCACGCGAACTGAAAGTGAACCCCCTGTGTACTCTGGGTTCTGTGTGGTAAAAAAAGGACCGGATTCGATACAAGCACACTGGACGCTCGTACCTCGGGCCGATGCCGGACGATACCTTGCTGTTTAATTCGGACTCTCTTTGCCTCAATCCCCGGGATGCATATTGGAAAAGGCGATTTTTATTTTGTTCTCCCGGGTGGTCAGGGAACAAACATATCCGAACGAACCCTCCTGAATAAGGGGAAAACGGAGATTTAAAATGCTTGAAGTCAATATACCGGGCGGCCCTCAACTCGGGCTTAATCACCTGATCCTGGACTATAACGGGACCATTGCCCTGGACGGCGATATCATCCCCGGAGTCATGGACATCCTGGGTCAGCTCGCGGACATGCTGACCGTGCATGTCCTGACCGCGGATACGCATGGCACGGTGCGGGAAAAACTGCCTTTGGATCTGGTCCGCGTACACGTCCTTTCCCCGCAAAATCAGGATCAGGGCAAACTGCAGTATACCCGGGAACTGGAAAACAGCTCCTGCGTTTGCGTGGGCAACGGCCGAAACGACGCCCTCATGCTCCGGGAGGCGGGGCTGGGCATAGCCGTGGTCCAGGCCGAAGGCTGCCATTTTAAGACCATGGCCGAGGCGGACATTATAGTTCCCGGAATCCTGGAGGCCTTGAATCTTCTCCTAAAGCCCAACCGGATCATCGCCACCTGGAGAAACTAAGCCCGGGTTTTTACTCCTCTTTTGAGTCACCCCTTTTCTCCAGCCAGCCCAATGCCTGATCGTCGGGCGAAGACTTTTGGTCTTGGGGTGGCTGCGGTGCTTCTTTTCTTTCCTGCGCCCTTACAGCCCGAGCCAGACGCGATGTCCGTATCAAAAGCAAAAGAATCAGCAAAAGCATGATCCCGCAGGCCAGTCCGCCCCAAATAAGCACCCGTTCCTGAAAAAGCAAAACAAGCCTGTCCTGCTGGCTGCTGCTTTTGCGCCTGAAGGAATGCAATTCCTTTTTAAGTTCGCCAAGAGCTTTTTCCATTCCCTCAACTTCTTTTTGAAAACTCTTTTGATTTTCTTTCAGCAGATCCAGAGCCTCTTTTCTTTTCTCCACTGTGTCCGAAATGCTGACCATCTTCTTCTCCAGGCCGGAGACCCCGGACCCCACGGCGTCATTGACCGCGTTCATCTGCACCTGGATGTCTTCCTTGAATTTGCTCAAATCGGAGGAGATAAGGTTCAAGTCCTTGTCCAGCTTGTCCAGCCGGGAGGAAAACTCTTTATCCTGACTCTCAAGCCTGGAGCGCAGGGAATCCATGTCCTCAATGACCTGGGAATAATTGTTCTTGATGCTGTAAACGACCTCGTCAGTTTCCAATAGCTCCTTATCCAGCCTGTTTACTGTATCCTGAAGCTCGGAGATAAGCTTGTTCTGACTCTCCAGCTTTTGGCTATGCTCGCGCAAGGAACTTTTAATCTCTTTTCGGCTTTCCGCCTGCTTGTTTACTTTCTCCTGCAGGAGATACAAATCATTTCCAAGCTCCATTATCTTGGAATCCAGATCATTCTCCAAAGTGGAATTCTCCGCGCATCTCGCCCTTTGCCCGGAAAGGCCCAAAAATAATCCAGCCGCTAAAATAAATATTATTATCCTAACTTTCATTGTTCTCCCGCCGTATTTTTTATACGCCTATGCTTCCTGTCACCTGTGTACTGATTATCTCTTTTTTGCCGGGAACTCAACCGCAGCAAGAGATATGGCGGCCGCCCCGGCGGCAAAACAAAACTTGCCTGAGACGCAAGCTATGGGTAACATTAATAAATTGCCTCGGGCAATTTATTATATGTCTTTTATAAACAACATAAGGCGCGCATGACTTCCGCTACCTCCAGTCATACCAGGAAACTGACCCGAAACGCGGGCATTATTTCCGCGGCCACTTTTTTGAGCCGCGTTCTCGGATTTGTCCGGGACCTGATCCTGGCCGCGGTGCTCGGGGCCGGTCCCCTGGCGGACGCCTTTTTTGTCGCCTTCCGGCTCCCCAATGTGCTGCGCCGTCTGTTCGCGGAAGGCTCGCTGACCATGGCCTTTGTCCCGGTCTATACCCGGTACCGCAGGGAAAAAGGAAAGGTCAGCGCGGATATCATAGCCCGCTCGGTTCAGGTCTGGCTGCTTATAATCCTTTGCGGCCTGAGCCTTGCCGCCTTTTTCTTCTCCGGGGAAATAACCGCGCTCATCGCTCCCGGGTTCCGTTCCAGTCCGGAAATATTCCAGCTGACCTCCCGGCTCATACAAATCTGTTTTCCGTATATTGTGCTTATCTCCAGCGTGGCCCTGTGCATGGGCATTTTGAACTCCAGGGACCATTTCCTGGCCCCGGCCCTGGCTCCGTGCGTACTTAATATTGTCCTCATAGCCGCGGCCGGAATTGCCTGGATTACGGGGACAAGCGTTCCCCTGACCCTTGCCTGGGCCGTACTTGTGGCCGGACTCGGACAATGGCTCTTGCAGCAGCCCTTTCTGAGAAAAAAAGATTTTTCCTGGCGGGGGAAAACAGAATTGAACCATCCCGGGGTAAAACGGATAGGGAGGATGATGCTCCCCACAATACTTGGAGCGGCAGCATATCAGCTGAACATACTCATCGGGACCATGCTCGCCTCCATGCTGCCCTTTGGATCGGTCTCATATCTGTATTACGCCGACCGCCTGGTCCAGTTCCCCCTGGGCGTATTCGGGGTGGCCATAAGCACTGCCGCCCTGCCCTCGCTTTCCTCCCTGGCCGGGGAAAAAGGACTGAGCGACTTCAAAAACACCCTGAACATGTCCATCGGTCTTACCCTGTTCATAAGCATCCCGGCCGCAGCCGGGCTTATAGGCATGGGCGAACCACTTATCTCCGCCTTGTTCGGGCACGGCCGATTCGACTCCTTTGCAGTAAGCGCCACAAACCTGGCCCTTATCGGATACGCGGCCGGACTCCCCGCCTTTTCCGCAGTGCGCTCCCTTATCTCCTCCTTTTATGCCCTGGAAGATACCCGCACTCCGGTGATAGTCTCTATTGCCTGCATGCTTTTGAATATCGCCGCCGGATACACCCTCATGCAATATCTGAATCACTTGGGCTTGGCCCTGGCCGCCAGCCTGGCCTCCTGGACCAATGTACTCCTTTTGGGGATTCTTCTTCGGCGCAAGATAGGAAAATGGCAGGACCTCTCCCCGCAAATCGTGCGCATAACCGGACTCTCCCTCCTACTTATGGGAGCGGCCCGGGCGGCGGCGATCCTGCTTTCTCCCTGGCTCTGCCTCATAATCATACCCTTTCTGGCAGCCGGGTATATGTACGCCGCCCTGAAGCTGGGCATCCCCCCGGCCCAAACCATATCCGCGGGCCTTTCCGAAAAACTTTTCAAAAAGACCTCCTGAGTACGCTGCTTTTTTATAAAAAATCTAAACCGGTTTAAAAATTTGAACCTAATTTCCCGGCCAGTCCCGTCAGAAGAAAACAAGTTTAATATTTTGAACCTACTTTTCATTCCCTGAATACATAATATACTGATTTAACTAAATATAACAAACTTGAAACTAATGGCCCGAAATTTGCTTTATATTAGTTAAATCGTAAATCAAATCTGTTTTCCTCCTTTTGGCGAAGCCGGCTTTACTTCCTCCAGTAAAGCCGGTTTTGTTTTTCTCAAAGTAGAGGCACAAGTTCCGCTAGAACCCGGCTGACTTCAATTTTTTCCATGCATACCGGACTCATGCAATCCACCCGGGCAGTTAGCGAACACGGGGCGCAGTCAATCTGGCTTGAAACCGCACCCATGCCTTCGGCCAACCAGCGGGCGGGATCTGTGGGGCCGAAAAGCTCCACACCGGGCACACTGAAATTGCCGGCCAAATGCATGGGACCGCAATCATTTCCCACCACCACTTTTGACCTGCGGATAAGCCTGGCCAAATCAGGGAGATCACAGGGGAAGCAAACCTCTGCCTCGGGTAAATCAAATCCCTTTTCTTTTTCCACCGGGCCGGGGACAAAACAAACCTTTTTTCCGCTCTTTTCCAGACGCCGGGCCAGTTCAAAAAATTTAACCCCGGGCCAGTTTTTGGCACTATTCCCGGAGCCGGGGAAAACAAGTACATCCCACACGCTTTTTTCCCGCTCCCCGAAACATCTTTCCCACACCGCTTTCCAGTCCTGCGGCCAGTCGATTCCCTCCCCCTCCAGCTGCTTTTGATAGGCCTCGCGCACGTGCATGGTTTGCCCGTCCGGCACAGCCTTTAAAAAACTGATTCGCGGCCCCCGGGCGCAAATTGTCCTTTGGCGCACACCGAACCAAAAGATGCGAACATTTCCCAGTTCCCCGGGCAAATCCGGGGAGAAGTATAGCTTATCCACAAGGAGAGGCATACGCCGGGGGCAGGCGGCAAAGCCCAGGGGCTGCAGCCAGGGCAAAAACTCCTGTTTCCCGCACCACAAGAGTTCGCTTCGAGGATAGTGTCTGCTCAAGGCCAAAAAGGCGGGCCAAGCGAGAAAAAAATCACCCACTGCACCTTTGTGCACCAGCAAAAGCTTGTCAATGCCCATAATTTTCCTTAAAATTAAAATAATTTAATTTTTACGGCTCTTGGTTAAAATATATTAGTTTTTATATCTTCTCCGGAAAATCGAAGGAGCAGCAAAACGAAAATGCCCCCGGAACACAAAAAGTGTCCCAACTGCGGACAGCCGGTAATTTATTACCGCAACCCGTTCCCTACCGTGGACATTATCATATTTCGCCCCCCACGGCACATCATGCTCATCCGGCGCAAAAACGAACCTTTGGGCTGGGCCCTGCCCGGCGGTTTCGTGGACTACGGGGAAAGCGTGCAGAGCGCCGCTTGCCGGGAGGCCCTGGAGGAAACCGGCCTGGACGTTGTCCTGGACGACCTTTTGGGCGTCTACTCCGACCCGAACCGCGACCCGCGGCAGCACACCATGAGTACGGTGTTTACCGCTCACGCGAAAAATGAAGACCGCTTCCGGGCCGGGGATGATGCCGGAGAAGCCGCATTTTTTCCTTTAAACGACCTGCCGGAGCTTGTCTTTGATCACGCCCGGATAATCGAAGATTTTAAGACAAAAAAACGACAGCTCGGGCAGGAAGAATCCGGCCTGTAAGAACCGTTGTACAGAGGATAAAGACATGGCCCGCGAAAAAAAGACGGCTGAAGAAGGCACTGCATCCTCCCCGGATAATCCGGATATCTTCCATGTAAGCTCCGAGATCTACCCCTTCTCCAAAAGCGGCGGGCTGGCCGATGTAGTGGGCATTCTGCCCCAGTCCCTGCGCGAGCTCGGGCTCAAACCATGCGTCATTACCCCGCTTTACGGTCGGATATCAACCTCGCAGTACCGCATAAATCTGGCATATGAAAACTGCCCCGTTGGTTATCCCTGGCCGGAAACAACCGCGGACATATACCGCACGGACTTCAACGGGGTGCCGGTGTTCTTTATCGAACGCGGCGAATACTTCGATCGCCGGCATTATTACTGCACGCACAAAGGCGACTATTTCGACAATTGCGAACGCTTCATTTTTTTCTGCCGAGCGGCGGTGGCCCTTATGCAGAAAATGGGGGCAAGCCCGCGCATAGTCCATGCGCATGACTGGCACGCCGCCCTTTGCAACGCATACATCCACTTCAAGAAATCCGCCTCCTCTTTCTGGGAAAACACCAAAACCGTATTCACAATCCACAATCTGGCCTTTCAGGGCAGATTTTCCTCCAGGCTGTTCTGGGACTCCGGACTTCCTTTCCATGCCTGGAACATGGACGGGGTGGAATTTTACAACAGCTTTAACCTGCTCAAGGCGGGAATCGCCTATTCCGATCTGATAACCACGGTCAGCCCCACCTATGCCGCGGAGATACTCACCCCGGAATTCGGATGCGGCATGGAGGGCCTTTTGGCCAAGAACAGGGACAAGATCTGGGG
>CAZTKE010000068.1:0-2591 GCA_964614055.1 uncultured Desulfovibrionales bacterium
AAAATCGGTCTGTTTCGCTGTGCGGACAATGAACTCAAATGTCCGCTTACAAGCTGTCTGAAATCCCTTAAGAGCCGGGAACAGGGATTTGCCGGCTACTTGGAAACTGAACTTGTCGGGGTTTTTACCCTGCAAAACGACTTGGAGGACAATCTGAAATTGGCCAAGATAATGGCCGCCAAGGGAGCGGAGGCCATCCATCTGGTTACCTGTTCATTTGCCCACAGGGGAGAGGGAAAGACCTGGCATTTGGGACAGGGATTCATCCGGGACGCGGACAACCTGGCCCGGGAAATGGCCAAGGCCGGAGGACTGCCCTGCATCAAGGGCTCGGCCCATCTGCCCGCGGATTACGAGATAGAAACCTACACGGCCTAAAAGCGGCCCCCAGGGCGGGAGGGAGAGATGACTGCCCGGGTATATATAATAGATACGGCCCTCAATGGACACAAAAACGCAATAAAATCAAAGCATCGGGCATAGATAAATTCGTTGCGACCTTATTTTTTTTGCGCCCTGCCCTTTTCGATTTTAAAGAGACCTGCGGGACAGCGAATTTTCAGGCATTCAGATAAGCTAATCAGCCACTACCAACACCAGAAACATACATGCCCGACTTAAATCCAGTCCAGGATCTGTTCGCTGAAATAGGATAAAATCAGCCCGGCTCCGGCCCGTTTTATGCCGGTCAGGCTTTCCAGGACCACCTGTTTTTCATCCAGCCAGCCCTGCATCGCGGCCGCCTTGATCATGCTGTATTCTCCGCTGACCTGATACGCGGCCAGAGGAAGATCAATATTGTCTTTAAGCCGCCTCAACACATCCAGATAAGGCATGGCCGGCTTGACCATCAAAATATCCGCCCCCTCATTCTTGTCCGCCCGTCCTTCGCGCAAGCCCTCCAGGGAGTTGGCAGAATCCATCTGATATGACTTCCTGTCTCCGAATTGGGGCGAACTCTGGGCAGCTTCCCGAAAGGGGCCGTAAAAAGAGGATGCGTACTTGACCGCATAGCTCATAATGGGCAGTTCCACATGTCCGGCCTCGTCCAAGGCCCGGCGGATGGCCTGCACCCGGCCGTCCATCATGTCCGAGGGCGCGACCATGTCCGCTCCGGCCTGGGCATGACTGACAGCGGTTTTGGCCAGAAGATCCAGGGTGGGATCATTTTGCACATACTGCTCGCGGATAAGGCCGCAATGCCCGTGCGAGGTATATTCACAGAGACAGACATCGGTTATGACCATAAGCTCCGGGAATCTGTCCTTAAGCTCACTTACCGCCTCCTGGATGATACCGTCCGGGGCATAGGCCCCGGTTCCTTCCGGGTCCTTTTTTTCCGGGATACCGAACAGAATGACCGAGCGCAGTCCCTTGTCCACGGCCGTTTCCACCCGCTTAAGTAATTTGGGAAGGCTCAGCTGGTGCTGACCGGGCATGGACCCAATGGGAATCTCCAGGTCTTTATCCTCTGTCTTAACCACAAAATAAGGCTGAACCAAGTCCTCACGGAGCAAAACAGTTTCCCGGACAATATCCCGCAGGCCCTTGCTCCGCCTCAGTCTTCTGCCGCGAAAAAAATCACCCATTTAAGTCTCCAACACTGGTTTTTGCATTTAGACCTCTTGGCTTATCCCGATCTCCTCATCCGTAAGATAGCAGGCCGGATCCGGGGCCCAGACATCTCCGTAATAGGCCTCGGCCCGGGCCCGGAAATTCCCGGCACATATGGGAAGATATTTACACTTGGCGCATCTGCCGGTCACATACTTCTTTTTGTCCTTTAGCTTGGACAACAGATCTATGTTTTCATCCATCCAAATCTCGGAAAAGGGTCGCTCCAGAACATTGCCAAAGACATGCTCCCTCCAGAACTGATCGGCATGTACTGCGCCGTCCCAGGAGATACAGCCAATTCCCCGTCCGGAATTGTTGCCCTCATTGTAATTAAGGAGCTTCATCACTTCCTCGGCCCGCTGCGGGTTTTCCTTTAACAGCCGCAGATAAAGGTAAGGACCGTCTGCATGGTTATCCACGGTCAAAACCTCCGTGGGTTTGCCCCGATCAAAAAGGGATTTGGTCCTGTCCGTTATAAGATCGACCACTTGTCTGGTTTCGGCATGGTCCAGATCTTCCTTCATGAGCTCCGTTCCCCGTCCGGAATACACCAGGTGATAAAAACACACCCGGGGCACTTCCAGGCGCTCCAAAATATCGAATACCTCGGGTACTTCCTGCACATTGCGGCGGTTTAAGGTAAAACGCAGCCCCACCTTGAGGCCTTCCGTCTGGCAGTTTTCCACCCCCTGCATGGCCTTATCAAAGGCACCGGGCACTCCGCGGAAATGATCATGCACTTCTTTCCCCCCATCCAGGGAAATTCCAACATAGGAAAGCCCCACAGCCTTGAGTTCCCGGGCCTTTTGCGGGGTTATTAGCGTACCGTTGGTGGATATGACCGCACGCATACCCCTGGAAACAGCGTGACTGGCAAGTTCCGGGAGATCCTTCCTCACCAGGGGCTCCCCACCGGAAAAAAGCATTACCGGGGAGCCGAACTGGGCCAGATCGTCTATTATTTCCTTGCCCGC
>CAZTKE010000068.1:2691-8070 GCA_964614055.1 uncultured Desulfovibrionales bacterium
AATGGTTTGAATATAATCGGGCAAAAGCGCCCGTAACTAGCAAGAGTAGAATAGTCCCAACACGGATGTTTTTCAAGAAGCAGAAAATGGAAGGAAAAATTCAAATGAGCAACAAGTGGTTGGCATGAACTACTGCAGGGTATCAGTGGGAGGATCGGCCTGGTGCATGGTTTCCATGAGCTGCCGCCGGGACTGTTTCAGGCTTTCTACCAGTTCCAGGCGCGTCTCCCGGGGGAGTCGAGCAAACTCCTTTTTGCCGGCCAGTTCATTTAGTTTGTGCATCTCTTCTTTTATCTTCTGCACCCGGGAACCGAACATGTCGTTCTCCGGCATAACCCGCTCCGCAACACAGGCCAGACGCATGAGTTCATCCGCCAGGCGTTGAAACTCCTGCGGAGAGACGCTCTTTTGCGCAGCCCGCTTGGATTTGAACCGCTTTAAATAACCGCCGATCCATTTAAACATGGTTTAACCCGCGAACAAACTAAAAAGCAGAAAAAGGGCCATCCCGACAATAAAGGGGAGCAAGAAAGCAAGGATAACCCGGCCGTAGGTGGTGTCGTGAATGTTTTTATACCCGATTATGGTCACTACCATGGCCCAAAGCCCGCCGACAAGCGGCCCCAAAAAGGGAATCACCCCCAGAATCATCGGGGAGTTACCGTATGTTACCACCCGGAAAGTGCCTTCAAATCCCTGGGCACCGGCTCCGCAAATCCGCAGGAGCAAATGGTTTATCCCGGCGACTATAAAGAGCATGATAGTTAATATTACCGGATAAATAATCAACAAAGCAATCGATCCGGCCCCCATGACCCCCAGCCCTATTACCCCTCCGGCCTGGCCGTGCGCACCCATCATGGGCAAAAATCCGGTCATCTGCCACAAAAAAGTGGCCACCGCCTGCAGCTCAGTAAGGATAAGGTAAAACACCAATGGTCGAATCAGCCCCAGAAGTGGCATTCCGGAAAAAAATGAAGCCGGTGCGAGCATGGCCTTTTTAATGGTCCGGAGAAATCCGGGAAAGAAACCTTCTTCTTCAAGATTTTCCCAGGGGACCTTTTCCCCGGCAAAGGATTGATTTTGCTCAGAGCCGGCATCCTCCGAATCAGAAGGCTCGCTGCGGCCCATGTTCTCCAATTGACTCCAGATGTTTTCCTCGCTCCCTGCACTCTGACTCGGAGTTTCTTCCGCGTCGCTGCCCGAAACCGGAAAAACGCTTTCTTCCTCGGAATCCCTGAAGTCGAATCTGGCCCCGCATTTGGGGCAGGTAGCCTTCTTTGCCTGGGCCGGTATCTTGTCCTCCGGCACCTCGCGGCCAAAGCCGCATTCCGGACATTTTATATACATAAAGCCCCCTTTAGCGGACGTCATTTTTATGTAATTCTTAACTACACGCAGGGCGTTTGGCAAGGGTGAGACACCGCCCCGGGCAAAGCAATAAACGGCAGGGGAAATTTAAAAAAACAGGAATCTAAAAAGGGCAGGCATTCTTCTTTGGCGAGACAAACAAAACACGCGGATCTCTGGTTAAAAACATCCAAAAAGGTCAGACACAGGAAATATAAAAAATCCATTACATACATTAAAAAACAGTACGGTGGAGAATATTATTCAGACACTGCAACCTATCAACAAATATCCTCAAAGGCTGACTTTAATTTCTGCAGGATATCCCGGACCTCATCCAGCATGCCTGTATCCATTTTCAGATTGGCGCTTAAAAGGCGGGTTTGGCAGAAAATGTATAAACTATGCATGTTCTGGGCCAGCTCACCGCCTTTTTGCATATTCAGGCTGGAGTCCAGCTCGTTTATCACATCCAGGGCCTTGCTGATGAGAATCCCTTTTTGGGCGTAGTTTTTTTCCCGGATTTCCCTTTGGGCCTGTTCCAGATATCTGATGCCCGCATCAAACAGCAGGACAATCAACTCCTCCTGGCTTGTGGTATGCACCCTGGTCTGCATGTAGGCCCTGGCTGCTGTCTGCATTTACTCCTCCTTTTATTTATGAACTGCCGTTATCAAGCTGTTTCAGCTGTGAATCCAGCATGGACTGCATGTTGTCGTAGTAACCAAGCAAGGACTCCACCTGGGCGAACTTGGTCCGCAGATTGCGCTCGTACTTGTCCAGCCGCCGGAGCTCGTCCTCGATTTTCTTGTCGATATTGTTTACAATATCATTGTAATTGTCCTCCAGGACATTAAAGGTCCCGTCCGAAGCGGTCATTTGGTGCAGGGCGTTTTTAAGCTGCACCGCCTTGCCTTCTTTGATGGAAACCGAGCCGCTGTAATCGCCCTGGGCCAGGTTGTCCACCTGCACGGCCAGGCCCCGGGCCCCGCCCTCGGAGGCGGTCAGGATATTGTCCTCTATCGAGGCCGCATATCCGCCTATCGTGGCCGAGGTTATCGTCCCGGTCGAGTCCACGGAATACTGCACATCGTACACGCCCGCCTGGGTGGTGCCCTGGACCGTGGAGTAGATCTTGAAATTGGATGAGTTGGCTTCAGCCACTCCGTTTGCACTGAAAAGCTCGGCCACCTCCTCCGGATTTTTTTCCAGGGAGTTGGCCAGCTTGGTCTGATCCACCTGCAAGAGACCAAAGTCAGGGGAGCTGCGGTCGGTTACCGTGGTTATGCCCACGCTACCCAAAGATGTCAGCGGGTCCACATCCCGATCAAACCCCAATCCCTTGGAGGCCAGAATGTCCTTTATCCTCTGCTTGGCCATCTGGGCGCCGTAATTCCCGGTCAGCACTCCGGCCTGGGCTTCATCGTCGGTGTTGTACTTGTCCACCTGCATCTTGTCCTTGAAAAGGGAAAGTACGGTATTCACCTCGTCCACAAAATTATTCACGTTTTCCATGATGGCCGCGTCGTCATTGGAAACCGTGACCTGGCTCGTGCCGGTATCCTTGAGGTTCAGGGTAACGCCTTTTATCAGATCACTCACGGTATTGGTGCTCCGCTCTATATAGGTCCCGTCATCCGGGAAGCCGTCCAGTTTCATCTGTGCATTTTGGGCGTTTTGCACTGTGGAAAAATCACTGTCGTCCACAAACGTATCCGAATTGGAATCAAATCCGTCCGGTCCGGCACTGATACTCAAGGTGTTGTTCGCGCCCAGGTCCAGACCGGTCAGCTGCAGCCTGTAGTCCCCGTCGCTCTTCTTGATGCTCCCGGCCCGCACCCCGGGATTGTCCGCATCGGAATTGATAATGTTAATAAGTCCGTTCAAAGTGGTCCCGTCCGGGACATCCACGCTTATCGTCTGCGAGCCGTATGTATACTCGAAAGTGCTCGCTCCGGAGGAAGAGACCTGGTCATCCGGGGAGGAAAACCCGGCCTTGCTGACCATTATTTCATTCTGGGCCAGTTGATTTACTTCCAGGCTATGCGTGGATTCTTCTGCCTCAGTAGACGCGGTGGCAGTGAGCACGCTTGTATCCGAAGAGGTGGCCTCTTTTATAAAGAACTCCGGGACGGAATCCATTTTGCCCAGGTTGGTCTCCAGGGTGACAAGAGAAGAGTTGACCTCCTCAAAGGCCTCGATCTTGCCCTCCCAGTCCTTTTTCCAGTCCTGGAGCTGTCTGACCCGGTACCCTTCGGCCTCGACCAGGTTATTTATCATGGAGTCAAAGTCGGTATCCGACCCCAGGCCGGTAAAGCGGATCGATCCCGATGTCAGATAATCATAGCTGTCAATAGCCATTGTCCCCTCCGGAAAAAAATGCCGTATTTCTTATCTTAAAATTTATCTTGCAAGAAAGGGTCCGGCACACCCCTTGCCCGCCCGGGGCGGAGCAAAAAGGCCGGGCCGCTTTTGCGACCCGGCCCTGTTAAACGTTTCTATGCGCGAGCGGGTTAACCGCCGATAAGCTGCATGGCCATCTGCGGCAGGGAGTTGGCCTGGGCCAGCATGGCCACCGCGGCCTGGGACTTGATCTGGTTCCGGGTGAACTCGGTCATCTCCGAGGCCACGTCCACGTCCGAGATCCGGGATTCCGCAGCCTGCAGGTTCTCGGCCTGGATCTCCAGGTTGGAGATGGTGTTTTCCAGCCTGTTCTGCAGCGCACCCAGATTGGCCCGGATGTTATCCTTGGACAAAATGGCCTCGTTCAGGCCGGTCAGGGCGTTCTGGGCCGCGGACTGCGTGGACACGGTGTATCCGGCGGAATCGGTTGCCGCCTGATTTCCCACGCCCAGGGCGGAGGCTGTGGAGTTGTTGATGGCGATGTAGTAATAGTCCTCGGCCGAGTCATTGGCGGTGCCGAAATGGACCTTCAGCGGACCGCTGGACACCATACCGGAACCGGAATGCGAACTGGCCCAGCTGGCAGGCGAGGCCCCGGCTGTCCCGGCGGACAGATTGCCGTTTAAGAGCTGGATGCCGTTAAAGTCCGTGGCGTTGGCGATTCGAGTGATCTCCGAGGCCATGGCCTGATACTCGGAATCAATGATAAGCCTCTGATCCGAGGTATAGGTACCGGTGGCCGCCTGTTCCGCCAGTTCCTTCATCCGGATCAGCTTTTCGTCGATGACCTGCAGCGCGCCGTCCGCGGTCTGGATCATGGAAATGGCGTCGTTGGCGTTGCGCACCCCCTGATTGAGCGAGGCGATGTCCGCGCGCATGAGCTCGCGAATGGCCAGTCCGGCCGCGTCGTCCGCGGCGGAGTTGATCCTAAGCCCCGAGGAGAGCTTTTCCGTGGAGCTGGCCAGATCCGAATACGCGGTGGACAGATTCCGGGCCGCATTCATGGCCATTAAATTGTGATTGATAACCAGTGACATAACAGTTCCTCCTTGATTTTTCAGGCGGCTTCCCTGCCGCCCATGAACTTGCTCTCTTTATCGGCACTCGGAGGAATTACTTTAGGGGGGATTGCCCGGAAATGATTAGCGGATAAGGACAAAAGGGGTTTTGTCCCGGATTTAAGGCTGGTTTCAGGCATAAAGTCTTCCCGGGTGAAGGGCCCGGGATTTAAAAAAACGACGGAACTTTCTAAGCTTTACGGTTGCGGTAGGAAGCGAGGCAACTCTCTATGCACGCATCGCAGTTTTCGCACCTGCCGTGATCAGTGCATTGGCGGGAAAAAGCCTGCAGCCAGTCGTTACTGGTGCGGGGGCAGGCCTGAATGAACTGAATGAAACTGATAAGCTTTTCCATGGCTTGATCATCTATGTGATGCTCCATGCGGCAGGCGTTTTCCTCGGCCGCTTCCACGGGTAACCCCAGAACCTTGTCCAGAAACTCGGACAAAACCTTGTGCCGATGGACCACCCTGGCCGCGATCCGAAAGCCTTCCGGAGTCAGGGTGACCGCGCTGTACGGCTGATAATTTATAAGCCCCTTGTCCGCAAGGCTGCGCATGGCCCCGGT
>CAZTKE010000069.1:0-7851 GCA_964614055.1 uncultured Desulfovibrionales bacterium
TGCGGCTCACACGTTTGTCAGCACGGGGCTTCAACGGGTAGGATTACTCCATCCGCTGCCCGAGTGACTACATGGACAAACAGGCAATTTCCATGGTGGGCACATTTCAGCCCACAAGATTGACCAGGCTTGGCCTGGCGCACCAAAGTACGCAAAGTTCAGAAAGCGAAGTAGATATTGTCCAAAACCGGGATACGGTTTTGGACAAGGACGTCTTTCAATTTGCCGCCTGCCCCGTTAAAAGCGAAGCCTTTTTAACCGGGGTTTCCCGGCAAATTGAAAAATGCTTTTCCTTGGCGATCTTCGTGACTTGAGTCCGGCACTCGGTAATTCTGAGTGCCGGACGGGCGGTTCAAAGCGCTCCCGTTTGATAAGCGGGGTTTGTTCACTTTACGAGTATGCTAAAAAGTTAACGCATAATTCATTCCAAAAAAATAACACTCTGACAGGATTGTATAAAACATTTTAGTTTGCCGTAAATGTATCAACAAAATCCGAACATGCCAACAGTGTTGACGCAAAGATCAGTGGCACCGTCCTTCAGGGGGACGAAATGCGGCCGCCAGCAGCGCAACAGCCGCAAAAACGGCCGGGAGCCACAGCCAGGCATCACCCAGGCGCGCGTATATCGTCTTTATCTCCGGACAGTGCATCAGCGCCTGCCGGAAGGTGCGTTTGTACATCCCCGTTAGACTGCCGGGAACGATTTCCCCGGTGGCCCGGATATGCGCGCCAAACCCGGAGTTGGTGCAGCGCACCAGCGGACGGCGCTGCTCCACGGCCCGGAACAGGGCCAGGGCCAGGTGCAATTCCGCAGCCTTGGCCTGCACGAACCAGGCGTCGTCCGAAACATTGACCAGCGCCCGGGCCCCCTGTCCGACGCCTGCCCGGGCAAGCTCCGCAAAGCCGCTCTCGAAACAGATAAGCGGCTGCACCTTTTTGCCGCCCGGGAGCTCCACCACGCCCGGACCCGGTCCGGGCGTGTACTCCAGCGTACGACCCACGGATGTTCTGAGCCACGGCCACACCTCCTGAAGCGGAGTCCGTTCCCCAAAGGGGACCAGCTTCACCTTGCGGTAAGCCATGCGGCAATCATCTCCGTCCACCAGCCACAGGGAATTGTACATGGAATCTATTTTACGGGTATACATGCTGACTCCGCGACCGTCCTCACTCCCTGTTCCATGACGCACCACGGGGTTGTCCCCATAGTCGTTCTCCACGCAGGCCACGAGCACGGGTCCGCCCGAGGCCGGGTCCGCCCGGTGCAGACGGTAACGGCGGAAATCCTCGCAGTCGCAGGCAACCCGGGTCGGGACCTCGGGCCAGAGGACCAGGTCGGCCGGGGGCAGCTCGGCCGCCGCCTTCCGCGTTGTACTGAGCATGACCCCGACCGCGCCGACATAGGGGCCGGAAGTGTCCATACCCTTATGGCCCTTGATGGGGATGTTCGGCTGAATGGTCCGAATGGCGATGAAGTCGTCCTTGTCCGCGGTTTCGGCCAGTCGGCTAATGCCGTCCAGGCGCCAGGAACCGTAACCGAGCAAGGCCGCCAGGATGAGGCCCAGCGCGGCCAAACTGGCAATCGCCCTGCGCGTCCTGCCCAGGCCGGCCAGTCCCTCGGCAAAAAGCCAGTTGACCAAAAACAATAGGAAATTGATCAGGTGAAAGCCGCCAATATCCGCGGCCTGGATGGCCCCGGGCCAGGAATAGAGAATCAGGGCCGGGGAACCGGGGCACACAACCGGCCGCAAATAAACCAGAAGCGCAAGAAGGGAGGCGCAAAAAAGAGGCCCCGGCGGCCTGCCCCGGCGGTTCATGAAGCCGCAGGCCAGTCCCAGAAGGGCGTAAGGCACTCCCTGGTACAGGCAGAAAAGGATTGTGGCGGCCAATGCACCGGGCCAGGGCCAGTACAGCAGGAAAATGGAGGAATTGTAGACCCACCAGGCGGAAACGGCCCAGAAACCCGCCCCGCCGAGCCAGCCCAAGAACAGGCCGGACAAGGGCCGAACCCCGCGCAAAGCCAGGGCAAACGGTGCCAGAGCAATAAAAGGCAGCCACTTGCCGGGTCCCGAGGACGGACAGAGCCAGAGAAGTCCGATTGCGGCGGCAATCAGGGCCAAGCGCTTCAAGGCGGAAATTTTACTACCATCCCTCAATTTTCAACCCACAATGCTTGCGGAGATTTGTATACTCTATATAGAAGCAGGTGGATAAAAAAGCAAATCCAGCTTGAATCGTGCTGGATACATTCACAACACATTCAAAAATGTTGAAAACATGCTGATAAAAAGGGATTGGCCAGCCGCCGGAAGTGTTTGGGCGCGGTTATGATCAAAGGTGCATCCAGGAGCCGGCTGCGGGAAGCAAGGTGGAACGGGCCTGACTTTACTCGTACACAAGGCCGGTTTCCCGGACCATATCCCGGATATTTCGAGCGGTTTTCCTCCCGATTCCCTTTACCTGAATAAGGTCCTCGTATTCGGCCGTAAAAATTTTTTCCACACTGCCGAAAGTTTCGAGAAGCAATTCAGCCCGGTCCCTGCCGATACCCGGAAGGCCCTGCAAAATAAAAAGCCGTCTCTTTCTGCGGCCTTTGGGCCGGTAGCCGGGCCGCTGGACCGCGCCTTGTGCGACCCGCTGCACCTGCTTGTCCGCGCGGATCATGAGCCAAGCGGTTTCCCGACTGCTTAAGGACCTCAAAACCGAAACGCCCAGAATCAGGCTTACGTTGATCAATGCTCCCTGCACCGCCTCCCGGGACACCTCCGGACCCGGCGGGTCATAATGGCTCCCTTCCAGGACGAGGACCGGAGTATACTCGGAAGAGGCCAAGCGGATCGCCTGACGAAAAAAACGGCCGTCCACAATGGACTGCTTGAGATCGGGGAGGGTCTTGCGCTCGAAAAGGAGTCGCTGGTTTAGCAAATAATCGCCAACCGCCAGCCGCTTTACGCAAAGCTCCAATTGGTCATGTTCAGTTAAATCACAAAAAACTTGACTTTGCCGCTCACGGTCGTCAGCGATTATGGAAATAGACAATGCACAAACATCCTCAAGGCCCAAATTCGACCGTTTTAATTCTCGAATTGCGTCTTTATCGGCAAATTTCCCACTCGAATCCGGCCAGGTTGCGCTCGGTTGAATCAAAATCAATCCCGATCAGATAAACGGGCCTGCCGTCTTCTTTATACTTGCGCGCGTAGTCCCTGTCCTTGATCTGATCCAGGGCCCGGCCTTGGCCGTCAACCTTGAACTCGAGTATGAAAATGAAATCTTCCAGCCTCAGGGTAAGGTCGATGCGGCCTTTGTTGGTCACGTCCTCCGCAACTATATCCAGGCCCAGGCTGGCCAGATAGGCATAGATCACGCTGGCGTAATAGCCCTCATAGCTGCTTATGGTGTTGTTTACGTAATTGGTGTACGGGATCGAGGCGAATAGGGATTTCAGAGTTTTTTCAAATCCGCTGAGATCACCCTGGGTAAGGAATTCATAGATATCACTTTGAAAATTGGCCTTCTCGCTTTCCTGCCCGGTCAAATAGCTGAGCACGAAATCATTGAATGAATATCGAGTCTCCAGGTTGGGAAAGCACAGCGTATACATGATGACCGCACCGGCGCGCGTCTGCTCTTTTATGGTCAAATACCCGGTCTGGAACAAAATGGGCTCCAGCCGGACATTCTCCACGTCATAGCTGTCGATCAGGCTTTCCGATACGCGCAGATCTTCCAGATTGGGGACGAAATAATTTTGTTTCTGCAGAAGTTTTATCAGAAAAGTAGGAGTGCCGGTGGTAAACCAGTAGTTTCTGAATATAAACTTGTTTTTGATAAAAAGCAGGATATCAAAAGGGTTATATACAGGATCGCCCATGAAATTGTATCCGTTGTACCACTGACGAACCTTATCCATGTCCGCGCCCTCAAGATGGGCCGCGAATATAGTCTCCAGATCATTCTGGGTGTAGCCGCAGATATCGCAGGAATCCGGGTTCAGGGTAATGTCCTCGAGATTGTTCAAGCCGCTGAACACCGATACTTTGGAGAACTTGCTCACTCCGGTCAGAAAAGCGAACCGGACATACTCGTCGCTGTCCTTGATGGTCGTGTACAGGTCCCTCAAGACCTCCCGGCCTTGCGCGGCCACTTCCGGCTGATCCAGATTGTCCACGATCAGCTTGTCATACTCATCCACCAAAATAGCCACTTTGCGGCCGTATTTTTCGCCGGCCTTTTCAATCAGCTCCCGAAAACAGCCCCCGATATTTTCCGGCTCCTCACAGGATATATCCAGACGGCGCTGATTCTGCTTCAAAATCCCGACCACGTCCTGCTTCATGTCCGCCAGGTCCCGGGCCACCCCGCCGAAACTGATCTTGATAACCGGCCGGGACTTTTCCCAGTCCCACTTGTCATGGATATAAAGCCCCCGAAAAAGCTCCTCCCGCCCCTCAAACAGGGCCTGCATGGTGGAGATGAGCAAGCTCTTGCCGAAGCGCCGCGGCCGGGAAAGGAAATAATAACTGCCCCGGTCGATCAAGTCCTTTATGTGGCGGGTTTTATCCACGTACACATAATCTTCCTCGCATATCTTTTCAAAGGTCTGTATGCCTATGGGAAGCTTTGCCGGTTTAGTCATAATATCTTTTACCGTCCGCATTGTGGTTACCGAAATCGTATTAACCCTTTCTATCCGCTTGCTATCCTTTGAGCAAGCCGGAACGCCTCTGTCAATCGCAAGGTAATTTCACGAGGAAATATTTTAAGATCCGGCCAATTCCCGAGGTTTCAAAACTGCTGCCGAGGTCCGACCTTTTTCAATACCCCGGGACAAACTAGTTCTTATCCGGAAATTCAAAAATTTTCGGATTTAGAAATATCAGGTTTCCAATTCGGAAATGAGTTTTTTTCTGTTTAACAAGGAAATTGAGTAATTACGAGTGAGCGTATCCTAATACGTGATCGAATAATTACGAAAATTGACGCAGTTAAACCGAAAAGGGGCCATTTCCGGATGGAAACAAACTAACTTCCCCAGACAAAGACCCGGAAAACCTGTATCCCGGTAAACACCTGCACGAGCACCAGCAGGAGCATCACGGTATTCAATCCGGCATGAACCAGCGGGAGAACCCGGCGCATCTTTTTCCTTTTGTCCATGTACACCCCGGAAGCAATGGCGAAAACTATAAACGGGACAAGTATCAAGGCTATTTTCGCGTGCAGGCCGGTCAGGAAAATCCCGTTCCATTCGGAGTAAACCGCGAAAAATCCCCCGAAAAATCCGACAATCCAGATTATGGTCGCGGCCAAGCCGTAGCGGACATGTTTTTTCCAGTCAAAAGGGCTTTTCCTTTTTAAGTGAACGGACTTAAAACGGTTCAGCCCCAGTTTAAACACGTAAAGCGCGATAAGAAGGGCTATAAACTGAAGCAATGGATGCATAACGAGCATAAGCATTCCCTTTTTTTTCTAAGTCCCGTCCTCTGGCTCCGGCGAAATACTCTCTGCAGGGGGATCTGAGCACCAATTACCCTTCAAATAATTTCAGTAAGCTCATAAGCGCGTGCATAGGGAATCAAGGCCCCGGTTCTGGATTTCCGCCAGACCTTTTCCCGGTGGGCTGCATCATATGCATCCCGCTCCTGCGGGAACCGCCGGGCGACCTGATAAATCACGGCAAGCTCCTCATCCTGGAGCGGCTCGGCACCGCTTGAATCCGAATCCTTGATGGCCTGCAGCAGATCACTGTAATTGTTCAGTTGGGGGCCATATGGCAAGGACGCATAGCTGGCTCCGGTAAGTCCTCTGCCGATTTTCTTAAAAGCCAGCATATCCGCATACCAAAGATACTTGGACACAAACAAAAATCTGTCACCTTCCAGGAGCAGCTTCCTTTTCAGAATACCCTCCAGGGTCTCGGCCACCAGCTTAATCCGGGGGAGATCGATCTCCCGGTTGCCGTTGCAGCTACTGCAATCATTTCCCTGCAGGTGCATGCGCAAAAGCTTGTCCATGGATTGGCTCTGCACCGCCCCGGTCTCCCAGCGCTTAATGCTGGCTATACCAACCTGCAGATCGTCGGCCAGCTGATTTTGGGTCAAACCCTTTGTCTCGCGAAGAGCCCGGATCTCCCGGCCGGTTAAAAGCCCCGCCTTGGCCCTGTAAGCGTCAGCCATGGCCCGCTGCACCTCACCGGCGCTTTGAACCGTTCCCGCTTCCAGACCGCAATCCGGGCAAACATAGGCTTTGCAGGCATACTCAATATCAATGCCTTTAAAATTTTTTTGCCTGTAAAGCTCCCTGGGCTGCAAACCACAGGAACATTTGGGGCATTTTATTTTGTTCATAAGGTCTCCTTTACCGGTCGATCCTTGTGCAAAGACACGAGCCAAAGGGCACTTCCGGCCAGGGCGAACTTGAAATAGATCCGGCATTCAAACCGGCTGCTTTCAAGCGTAAAGGGAAAAAGTTCGAGGCCGCGAATATCATCCTTATAAGATTTCTGCGGGGGCCGGGAACCGACGTAATGATCAACTGAAACCGCCCGCAGGAGATCAGCCAGGACATCAAGCAACTCCGTGCCAATATCATACCCCAGCTCAATGGCATCTTCGGCCATGGCCTCCTGATCAATAAGAAATACGGATTCGCTTCCGACCGCAGCCCGAGCCTCCCTCAGCTTCCCCTGTAGTTCTTTGTGCGATGGCCTATTCATAAATATGGTATCAATTGATACTTATGTCAACTCAATTTTTAACATTCCGGTCCTGGAATATGCATAATCCTGCCTAAATGTCTCAAATCACTCTGGGGCACTCTGAACTAGAAGATGTTGCTTTTTTTGAAAATAGACCAAGAAAATGGTTCAATTTATCCTGAAGACCGGAAAGGCCGTGCTACGACTGTACAATCAAAACCGGCTTTTGAGGACCAAACAACCGTTCCAAGCCGTGAACATGCCTGATTTCCGGGATTTTTAATCAAAATTCCGGAATGTTGACGCGGTGCGATCCCACGGCAATCAAACTCGCTGGATAGGCCCTGGATATTTAGCCACCATATCATCCGCAGTCAGCAAAACAACTCCCTCGGTCATGGCTTGGGCAACAAGAATCCGATCAAAAGGGTCTTTGTGAATACCGGGCAAACGGCCCACTGCCATGACATGCGTACTGGTGATGCCCAGTTCGGAATACCCGTTCTCCACAAGTCCCCGCCTGAGGACTTCCGGCTGTACACGAAAGTCATTGCGGCCCAGTCCACGTTTGATAGTAATCTCCCAGATACTTGCCGCACTGAACAACAGATGATTTTCCGCATCTTGGATAAGGTCCAATGCCCGGCTGGAAAGCTTATCCGGAGCGCCCGCCGCCCAAAGCAAAACGTGGGTATCAAGAAGAAGATGCATTCTCTTCACCAAACAGGGCCTGGATTTCCTCTTCTCCCATTCGATCAAAGTCCTGCGGGACCTCGATCCGGCCTGCTAAAAACCCCACACGTTTTGCCTGCTTCGGCTCCGGCGCATCGATACTGGTCACCCGGGCAATGGGTTTGCCTGCTTTAGAAATGATAAAAGGGTTTCCTTCCTGAACCTGCTTCAGGAGCCGGGATAAATTGGTTTTGGCCTCATGGATATTTATGGTTTGCATAGCTGTTCTCCATTTTTTGGACTTAGTTTAATAAACTTAGTCCAAGACCATATGCCTGTCAAACTGAAAGCGCCTCAATCTTCCCCGGAGGGAATCCCCCGGAAGCGAAATATCCCTTTTGAACTCCAGGATTTTGCTCTCAAAAGACTTAACAGCATGTTGAAAAAGTCCTTATTAAGCAGGCTGTTCAAAAATT
>CAZTKE010000070.1:0-5053 GCA_964614055.1 uncultured Desulfovibrionales bacterium
GCGCACGCCCCAGGAAACCATCTGCAGGGCGGTAGCCACATTGGCCTTGGTCGTCTTGGTCGCTTCCGCTATCCGGCGCAGATGATCGTAGTTGTTGCCGGAAGTCCCGTGCTGGGCTCCAGACACCTTGTACGGGTCAAGGGCGGCATGGATCTCGGTTGTCTGTTCCACCTGGATATCTCCGCCCGTGGATTCCAGACCATGCGTGGATCCGTTGTTCAGGGCGATCCAATCCGGAAACAGCCCATTGGCATTCAAGCCGCGTATAAGATACAAGGCCTCTTCCGGGGTGGACATCCCGGATTTGCCTTTTATTTCTCCCACTTCGGTCTCATATCCGGCCCAATCCGGGAGATATCCGGCCAGTTCCAGATTGGCCAGAAGGTTATCCCGGTCCGGGAGATGAGAGGCGTCAATTGCAATGGAAGTAATCCCGGCATCAAAAATGGATGGAATCTGCACCCTGGCCTTTTCTACATCATCATCACCCTTGATCGCGAAATGGTCGGCATGTACCGCCACCGGGACGGTAATCCCTAGTTCGTTGCAAAAGGCATCCACAATCCGGGCCAAATTCCACATATTCACGGCGCAGTATGGGTTCGGTCCGCCCTCGGACTTGGCAATCTCCAGTATTACCGCGGCATTGGCCCTTTGAGCGGCCTTTAACGCCCCGCGGACAACAAAAGTATTGCGCCCGTTGGCGGCGATGGTCATGGCCCTGGTTTTCTGCCGCAGTGCCCGATCCACCGCCTTGCCGCTGACCAGAAGAGCCCGGGAATTGGGGAAAAGCTCGGTCACATTAGGCGGCCTTCCGACCCGCAAGAGTTCATCATAATGCTTGTCTAAACTGCCCATAATAAAGACCTCCCTTTGCTCCGATTTCCTCCCGGCCGCTAATGGGATGGAAAATCGGATATTTTTATCCGCAAATCTCCCTCAATATCCATTTACCATTTTTAATTTAACTCAGAATCAAGCAATTTGTCCATGCGGGATTTTAAAAAATGATTTTTAACTAGAGGGCCATTGCACCGGGCTTTTGGCTGCTGTATGAAGCTAGACTCAATTCGAAGGCTAAAGCCCATCTAAACGCCAAGAGGGGGTTACTTCTAAAGGTAAGCCCTCAATGATTTCGCAAAACGTCATGAAACTAAAAATCCCCGAGAAACTTAAGTTTCTCGGGGATTTTTAAACTTTAGCAAATCGCTAAAGATTTCTTACTGGCTCCCCGGGACGGACTTGAACCGCCAACCTAGTGGTTAACAGCCACCCGCTCTGCCGATTGAGCTACCGGGGAATTAGTCCGCGTTATGCGCGGAAGGTGATTTCCTAGAGAATAAAGACCCAGTTGTCAAGGGCCTTATTTATTTCCCCAACCACTGATTCACGAGTTCAGGATATTCCTTTATGAAACGCTTGCCGTTTTCATACGGATCAGCTCCATCTTCCTGGTTCCAGGCCATGACTGTCTGCATGACATCCAGATCCCAGTGCATGCGCTTCAGGAAGTTGTAGACTTCCGGCTTGTCCTCTTCAAGGCCCTTGCGCACGATCTTGTCGATGTTCTCGGCTCCACCGTATACTCCTTTGGGATCCTTCAGGAATTTCAGGTCCCAACGGCCGAATTTCCAATGCGGGGCCCAGCCGGTCACGGCAACCCATTCGTCGCGGCGGATGGCATCCTGCAGGGCCGCGGTCATGGTCGCACCGCTACCTTCCACCAAACTAAAGCCCTTCATATCGTAGTCCTTGAGGGCCTTTTCCGTCTTCATCATGATTCCGGCGCCGGGGTCGATCCCGATGATCTTATGATCGAACTTATCCGCATACTCATTCATTTCATCGATGCTGTCGATGGTCACGTAATCAGGGACCACCAAACCGATCTTGGCCCCGGTGGCCAGATGTCCGAGATTAACCACATCGTCTTTAAGTTTGGTGTAATAAGGTTTATGGGTGACCGGGAGCCAGGCTGTAAGCATGCCATCCACATCCCCGGAGGCAACCGCCTGCCACATGGCGGCGGCGCTCACCGGGAGCGTATCCACGTCATAGCCCAGCTTTTCCTGAATTACGGCTGCGGCCACGTTAGTGCTGGCCGTGGCGCAGGACCACTCCACATAGGACAGTTTAACTGTTCCCTTGTCCGCCTGCGACTGCGCAGGCAGGAAGGCGACACAGGCCGCCAGAAGCATTGTTAAGAGTAAACCCTTGCGAAACATTAGAACCCCCTTTATTTGGTTTAATTCTTACTGCGTGCAGCAACCATCTGCAACACGCGATCCAACACAATAGCCACAATAACAATTCCGATGCCGGCCTCGAAGCCGTTCCCCGGCTGCAGCCGCTGAATGGCCTTCCAGACCTCGCCTCCAAGACCTTTTGCACCAATCATGGAAGCAATAACGACCATGGAAAGGGCCAGCATAACCGTCTGGTTTATTCCGGCCATTATCGTGGTCGTTGCCAGCGGAAGCTGCAGCTTGAAGAGTTTCTGCCATCTGTTTGCACCAAAAGCATCGGCACACTCTACAAGCTCGGTGGGCACCTGTTTGATACCCAGGGTAGTCAGGCGAATAGCCGGAGGCATGGAAAAGATTACCGTGGAAAAAATGGCCGCGACTTTGCCCAGGCCGAAAAAGGGTATGGCCGGAATAAGATAGACAAAGGCGGGCATGGTCTGCATGAAATCCAGAATGGGCATGACTATGCGGTATATCACATTACTCATGGCCGCCAGTATCCCGATGGGCAGACCAATAACTATGGCAATCATGGTAGCAACCAGAACCAGGGCAATGGTGCTCATTGTCGGATCCCACAGCCCCATGTTCCAGATCAGGGCCAGCCCTAAGATACTGAAAATGGTCACTCCCCGATTTCTGGATAGGAACAACACCAAAAGCGCGAACAGAATAATGAACACCCAGGGTGGCAAGGCCATCATCCCGGTTTCCAAAATCTTCAATCCGCTCTCCGCCACTCGGGAAAACGCCTTGGTCACAAAGGAAAAATGCAAGACCAGAAAATCAATAACGGCCTCTATGGCGTCCCCTATAGGTATTCTGGGTATTAAAGGCATGGTACTGGACATATTATTCGTTACCTCCCCTTTCGGCTACGGCACCTATAAGTTGACCGCGGACAATAACCCCCAGAAGCCTGTTCTCCTCATCGGCTACAACCAGCGGATAAGAAATTCCATGCAGGATGGGGAAAAGCTCGGTTGCTGGAGTGTCCGGAGAAACAGTCGTGATATCCGTCTTCATGATCTCTCTTAAGTCCCGGCTTTCAGTCTTGGCCAGCTCGGCCGCATCATCCGCAGTAATCACTCCCACTAACTTGTGCTCCTCGTCTACAACAAAAAGAGAGGATATGGCGTTCTTTTTCATCTTGCGCAGGGAGGCACGGGGGCCATCTGTTTTCAGATTGGCCACCGCTTCGGTCTTCTTCATTACCGATTCTGCGGTAAGGACCTTGGTTATATCCACTTCCTCCACAAACTTGGCCACATACTCGGTGGCCGGGGTGGTAAGGATCTCTTCGCTGGTACCGATCTGAACCACGGCCCCGTCTTTCATCAAAACGATGCGATCGCCCAGTTTCAGGGCCTCATCCAGGTCATGGCTAATGAAGACAATGGTTTTGTGCATTGCTTCCTGCAGCTTCAGAAGCTCGTCCTGCATGTCCCGTCGGATCAATGGATCCAGGGCGCTGAAGGCCTCGTCCATGAGCAATATGTCCGGATCCAATGCAATGGCCCGGGCCAGGCCGACTCTCTGCTGCATCCCGCCGGAGAGTTCCTGGGGAAAGCTTTCCTCCCAGCCCTTGAGGCCGACCATCTCCAGAGCCTCCATGGCCTTTTTGCGCATCTTGTCCGGATCCTCTTTCTGGACTTCCAGACCGAACTCAACATTGTTCACCACCCGACGATGAGGAAAAAGCGCGAAATTCTGGAAAACCATACCGAATTTGGCCCGTCTGAAGCGCATGAGTTCATCCTGGTCCAAGCCTATTACATCGGTTCCGTCCACAATAATCTTTCCTGCAGTCGGCTCAAAGAGACGATTTATGCACCGGACAAGAGTGGACTTACCGCTGCCGGAAAGCCCCATGACAACGACAATTTCTCCCTCTTTGACATCAAAGGAGACGTCGGCGACACCAACCGGGTTGCCAAGCTTCTCCATAATCTCATCCTTACCAGCCCCTTGTTCCAACATTTTCAGGGCTTTTTCCGGATGATCCCCAAAAATTTTAAATAGGTTCTGGACAACAATTTTTTCCATAGATTACCTGCACATGCTTTTAGTTTTATGACATTTGTTCACACAAAAAGAACATATATTATATCTTAATCTAGCATATTTACAGATCAGGTCAAGTCTTTTCTTGGCCCTTCGGCAGTTGCTTGCTTTTGCGGCAAAAAATGCAACAGTTGCGGACAAACATCCCCGAACATAAATGCAACTTATAAATTTTACATTCCTGGGAACTTTATTTCTTGCAGACAAAAATGCACAAATCGAATTACTGCAGGACAAAGGAATCAGAAACAAGCAGGTGAGGACCGTATACTCCCGCGGCTATTCTTGACTGCCCATTTTTTTTCCAATAAGTTAATTGATCCCTTTGCTTAAGCTCGGACACCTCCAGTTCTTTAGGAATAGCGCCCAAAAGCATGGCCGAAAGGGTATTTTCGACTTAAACCATGTCGTCTCATACGGTTAAATCAGCCGGGAATAAGGACCGGGGCTCGCTTAACAGCGGGAAGACCTCTTTAATTTGCCCTTTGGCGTTCTCGAGAAAAATCCGGTCCATTTGTATTATATTCCTAAAATTTAAAAAGCTTCAAGCGAAAAAATGCCTCTTGATGGCAGGATCTGTTTACAAGGACCGATTTCGGGCTGCTGCTTAAAGGCCTTTGTGTGCGCCTCTTTGTCCCGACCACGTATCATAACGCTTTACGCGGGAAAACAAGTCCACATCTTTATTAAGGAGATATAATTGGGGAAGAAACAGAACAAACAGGACAATTTGAGCCAGGTGC
>CAZTKE010000070.1:5153-7641 GCA_964614055.1 uncultured Desulfovibrionales bacterium
AAGGAGATATAATTGGGGAAGAAACAGAACAAACAGGACAATTTGAGCCAGGTGCTTCAGCACCGGCTGGAAAAGGCCGAAACCCTTAAAGAGGCCGGCGTCCGACTGTATCCGAATGAATTCCGCAAGGACACCGAGATAGCCGATCTGTGCAGCCGATTTAAGGATTCGGACAAGGATGAACTGGAGGAGCTAAGTGAAACATTCCGCATTGCCGGGCGGATTGTTGCCCTGCGTTCCTTCGGAAAGGTTACTTTTCTTCAGCTCCGTGATCATTCCGGGCGCATTCAAGTCTTTGTCCAGAGAGACACCTTGGGAACGGAAGAATATCAGCTGTTCAAGAAATTCGATGTCGGGGATATAGTCGGGGTCCAAGGCGGCCTGTTTCGGACCAAAACCGATGAACTGACAATAAAGGCGGAAGAAATTACTCTTTTGTCCAAATCCATGCGACCTCTTCCGGAGAAGTACCACGGATTGCGCGATGTGGAAACCAGGTACCGGCAGCGTTATCTGGATCTGGCGGTCAATTCCGGTTCCCGGGAGATATTCATTGTCAGGAGCAAAATCATCCGCCTGATCCGGGACTTCCTGGACCAAAAGAACTTCCTGGAAGTGGAAACCCCCATGATGCAGCCAATCCCCGGGGGGGCCACGGCAAGGCCGTTTTCCACATACCACAACGCCCTGGATATGCAGCTTTACCTGCGCATAGCCCCGGAATTATACCTAAAAAGGCTTCTAGTCGGGGGGTTCGAGCGCGTATATGAAATAAACCGCAATTTCCGCAATGAAGGGATCTCCACCCAGCACAACCCGGAATTCACCATGCTCGAATTCTACATGGCCTATGCAGAATTTTTGGAGCTGATGGATCTCACGGAAGAGATGTTCAATTTTATCTCCACCCGGCTTTTCAACTCCTCAACGATCTCCTATCAAGGACAGGAAATCGATCTGACCCCGCCCTGGACCAGGATAACCTTTCACCAGGCCCTTCAGGACATCGGCGGACTCGCCCCGGAGGATTATCAGGACTGGGAAACGGCCCGCAACCTGGTCAAAAAACATGGGGAAAACGCCCAGGTCGGGGAAAAGTTGGGCAAACTACAGGCCAAGCTCTTTGACATTTTGGTGGAGCCCAAACTCATTCAGCCCCATTTTATCTATCACTACCCCACGGACATCTCTCCCCTGTCCCGCAGAAACGAAAAAAATCCGGATGTTACCGATCGCTTTGAGCTGTTTATCTGCGGCCGGGAGATGGCCAACGCCTTTTCCGAACTGAACGACCCCTTTGATCAGCGCGGCCGTTTCCAGCAACAGCTGCAGGAAAAGGAATCCGGGGACGAAGAGGCCCATTTCATGGACGACGACTACCTGCGGGCCCTGGAATACGGGATGCCTCCGGCCGGAGGGGAGGGCATCGGCATAGACCGCCTGGTAATGCTTTTTACTGATTCGGCCTCCATCCGGGAAGTCATTCTCTTTCCTCTGCTCAGAAGCGAAGGATCCTCCAGCTGATGAAATTCGAGCTCTTTGCCGCCAGCAGATACCTCCTGGCCCGCAGAAAACAGTCATTCATCTCCATAACCTCCATTGTTTCCGTGGCCGGGGTCGCTCTCGGGGTGGCCTCGCTCATCGTTGTCCTGGGAGTGATGAACGGCTTCAGCACCAATCTGCGCAACAAGATACTCGGAGTAAACGCCCACGTGATTGTGGGTAACTACAAATCCGGGATCCCGGAATACCGGGAGCTGTGCTCGGAAATCGCCTCCAAAGAAGGAGTTGCCGGAGCCACCCCGTTTATTTATTCCGAGGTCATGCTCAGCACCCCCGGCGGGGTAAAGGGCATTGTCCTGCGCGGGATCGACCCCCAGGGTGCGGCCGGGGTCCTCAGCATCGGCCGGGACATGAAGTCCGGCAGCCTTGAGGACCTAAAGGCCGACGATCCAGAGCCGGGCATCATCTTAGGCCAGGAACTTTCCTCTCGGCTGGGCATCGGTATAGGCAGCCAGGTAAACATACTTTCTCCCAGCGGGAAAAAATCAGCTGCCGGATTTTCCCCGAAAATAGAAAAATTCCGGGTCAAAGGGGTGTTTGACACCGGGATGTACGAATACGACTCTTCCCTGGGCTACACCACGATCAAGGCCAGCCAGGACATCCTGGGTTTTGAGAAGGACATGGTCACCGGTGTTGAAGTCCGGGTAAACGACGTGTACAAGGCGGGCAAGATAGCCAATTCCCTGGAAGAAAGCCTGGGAGGGTACCCCTTCTACGTCCGGGACTGGATGGAGATGAACGAGAACCTGTTTTCCGCGCTTAAACTGGAAAAAACCGCCATGGCCGTAATCCTGATCATGATCGTTTTGGTCGGGTCCTTTAGCATCGTGACTACGCTTATAATGCTGGTCATGGAGAAAACCCGGGACATAGCCATCCTCATGTCCATGGGTGCGACCAAAAAAATGATCCGCAAGATCTT
>CAZTKE010000071.1:0-7633 GCA_964614055.1 uncultured Desulfovibrionales bacterium
GCCTTCGGCCTGGAAAATACCTGCAAGCTGCCCGAGGAAGTGCTTAGCTGATTTTGTCCCTGAAACGGGCCCTTGCCCGCGCTTCGGACTAAAACGAAAGCCCGGCACTCAAATCAAAGATTTGAGTGCCGGGCTGGCATTTAAAAACCGATACTGAACGCCACGCCGATCGTCCTGTCAGTGGCCGGATACCCGTCCTCGTTCTCGTATCTCTCATCGAATATATTCGTGGCGAAAAGCTTGATCTTGGCGTCGCGCATGCCCTTGTATTCCTTGAAAAGAGTCTGCTCCACGGCCACGTCCACGACATTATAGGCGCTTATCGAGGTTTCTGTAAAACTCCAGTTGTCGCTGCCCGGCGGGTCTTCATGGGCGTTTTGCACCACCTGATTGTCCTGGTATTTGTAGTCCACCAGTAGCCGGGTGTTTTCCAGAACATCGTATTTCACGCCCGCATTCACCCGGTGCTTGGCCCGGCCGTCCAGCTCGGTTTTTCCGGCATCCTCGTCATCACCGCGGTTTTCGAAATCCACATAGGCGTAGCCGACATAGAAATACAAGGGGTCGAACAGGTGCCCGTTCAAACTGACTTCCACGCCCTTGCGCCAGACCTTTTCCAGATTGATCTTCTTGTCCTTGTATTCCTGCCCGGCCGGCCCCGGGTCAGCATTACTGAACTTATAATTGTAGGCGATAAAATCCTTTATCTCATAAAATGAAAAGTCGGTCTTGAACTGAATGTCCTTAAGCAGCCTGCGCTGAAAGACCAGATCGTAGCCCATGCCGTGTTCCGGATCCAGCCACGCCCCGGCCGGACGCCCCTGCGGATTCAAGTCTCCGTGATAATCGGGAGCCCGCCAGATGCGGCTTACTCCCGCGGACAGGCTGGTATCCCGAAGCCATTTGGCCAAATGTCCCATCTCCCAGGTCAGAAAGGACTTGGGCACGAACTGGTCCCAATGCCGGGTGATCCACTCATCCCGGCCGGTTATGAACCGGGTACCTCTGGACGAAGATTCGTTGTTCACCCAGGCCTTCAGATTCTCGTAGCGCAGCCCGGCCCGCAGGTTCAGATAAGGGGTAATGTCCCAGTCATACTGCCCGAAAGCGGCCCAGGTCCGAACACGGAGGTGGTCATCGTATGTATTCGTCCATCCCGCACAATGCCCATAGCCGTCGTACAGCTCGGCCATTTCCAGGCCGGTGGTCAGGTCGTGCCCCGGGGCTATTTCCAGCTCATTGGATAACTTGGACGACCACTGCCGCCATTTGGTTTCCCAGGAGCCGTCGGTCCCGTCCAGATTGTCGTAAGCCCGGTCCCGGTTTTCCTCGCTGTACATGGCCGCGAAATTCCACGTTCCCCAGGGGCTCGGCTGAAGCACACTGGTGTTGAAGGACTTGGCGATCTTGTCCCAGGTCGGATTCTGGGAGTCGTAAAAGGCGGAATCCTTTACCGTGGGATGGTCGGAGTCGTAGTCGGACTTAGGGTCGTTGGGGTCGTTTTTCACCGCTATCTGCCGGTCCGCGTCCGTAAACGAGGAGGCCAGAGTCACATGTCCGCCGTTTTTTTGCACATATCCGGCCCGGCCGTACAGGGTGAGAATATCCGCCCGATTGTGGCGCAGATAGCCGTCGGTATAGTATTTCTGAACCCCGGCGTCGTAGATAAAGGCTTCTTTTCCGCCGTGCATATCCACATGGTGATTCTGGGTATTGTAGGAACGGTAGGAAGTGCTTAAGTTAACATCCGGTTTGCCGGTTTCATACCGCTTCGGGGTCCTGGTCTTCAGGTTAAGGACCCCGCCTATGGCCTTGCTCGGATAAAGGGCGGAATGCGGTCCGGGCAGGACCTCTATTTCCTCGATCATCCAGGTGGGCAGCAGGGCGTAATCAACGATATGACTGGATTTGCGCCCTCCGCTCTTGCGCAGGGTAAGTCCGTCCATGGCGGTCACGAAACGCTTGCTCTGAAATCCGCGCATATAGATGGTATCGTCATCCGGGACCAGATCTGTCGCCCCCCGGAAATCGAATATGGGCAGATCCTTGACCAGATCGACCACATTCTGGGGCACTCCGGGCTTGTCATAGTCATCCACCCGAATGACGTCCATATCCGGAGTCAGGGTCATCTCCTCCCTGTCCCCCTTTTCCATGACCTGCACCGTGCCCAGATCATGAACCTCCTCCGTGCCATTCTGCGCGGCCGATACAGAACCGGCCCACAGGCAGGCAAGGACCAAAAGAATAATCTTGAAAAAACGCATCAAAACCTCCCGAACCTGCTGTTTTTTAAAACACCGTATCTGTCCTCTGTCTTCTGCTCTCTTTATTCTGCTTCGGGAGGCATTGACCCGCTCCAAACGGGTGATTATTAAAAAGCATGCCTCCCAGTTTGAGGCGGCCGGTGGGGACCGAGTTTGCCGACTGCTTCCCACCGGCCATTCAACTGGCTAGTTCTTATCCGGAAATTCAAAAATTTTCGGATTTAGAAATATCAGGTTTCCAATTCGGAAATGAGATTTTTTCCTGTTTAACAAGGAAATTGAGTAATTACGAGCGAGCGTATCCTAATACGTGATCGAATAATTACGAAAATTGACGCCGTTAAACTGGAAAAGGGCCATTTCCGGATGGAAACTGGCTAAGGGGTCAATTTTTTAAGTACATCCATATCCGGACGCAGAAAATCCTTCGGGGATTCACCCTTTTTAAGAGCTATTGTCCCCAGGTTATCCACGAATTTTTCCGGGCGGTTCAAATAGTCCAGAAACCACAAGTCCGCGTACAGCTTATCCAATACGTAAAAGCCGAACTTTTTGTCCCCGTACATTTTCTTGGCCCGATTAAAATCAAAGCCCAGGATATGTCCGGTCCATTTTTCTCCCTGTTTGGTGAAGACAATGGTGCAGCTTTTATCGAGAGGTTCGGGCCACTCCCCGGTCTTTTCCCGGTCCGCATAAAAGACCCCGTAGGAGCGCTTGCCCGGGGTGGCGTTTAGGAGCGTGGTCAAGGCGTCTTCCTTGCACCACGGGACAAGACTCAAAACAAACAGGCCGTCTTGTTCCGGACTTATTATTTCCTTCTGGACATACTCGGCCAGAAGCACGCCGGAAGTAACCCCGGGGCAATAGTGGTCATGCACGCGCATGGCCTGAAGGGCGGAGTCCGGACAATCCTTTGCCGCGGCGTTGGCCACTGTCACCACCCGAAACAGGTTCTTTCCGAAAAGGCCGTCCTCTGCCTGTTTCTTGAATTTTTTCGGGTTGTTGAAAAGATATCCGGCATCAATGCGGGCCGAATGCTCCAGCTTAAAATCGGGCCGGGCGTTTTTTTCCAGGACCGCTGCCGTTTTGCCCGCTTCCATTTGCAGATAGGCGCACCTTCCGCTGGCCGGGAGATAAAAGGCGAACCACAAGGGTTCATCCGGCCTGCATTGCAGGGTGATGAGCGTGGAACTGCCCACGCTGGCCGTACTTGCCGCGGCGATTCCATCCAGGCAGCCTAAAGTGGATTGCCCGCCGGACTCACTATATCCGGCGTTGGTAAGCGCAATTACTTCTGTCTTGGAAAATTCCACGGACAACAAATCTTCCGCTCTTTCTACAGCTTCCGCTCCCAGATAAACCGCCCGGTCATAGTCCGGAGCCATGGCCAAAGCGGAAGTAAAAACGCACAGGACAAGCGCAAGCCCCAAAAACAGACTCAAAACTTTTCGCATAACAAACACTCCTTTTTGGTTAACATGCGGAAAATACTCCGAATTCGGATACCGGCCGAAGGCCTGAAGGGTTTAAGGATCCGGAAACAACAGATGCTTGGAGGTGCATGAAAATTTCAAGATCCTTGCCTGCAAACGGGCTTCGGTCCGGCATCCAAATACGGACTATATCTTTACCGGAACTCTCCGGATAAGATTCAGGTCAGCTCAAAACTGACTTCCAACTCCAGCGTAAGCGGATAGCTGAACATGCCCGATGGAGCTCGGGGGAAAGGCGAGGCGCTCTTCACCGCTTTCACGGCCGCGCGGTCCAGATCCCTGCTTCCACTGCCGTCAACTACTTCCGCGCTCATAATCTCCCCGTCGGCATCCACCCGAAAGCGGACCTTGACCCGGCCCTGCTCTCGCCGGGACTTGGCCTCGGGGGGATATTTCTTGAACGCGCCCACGCGCATCTTCAAAAGTTCCAGATAATCCGCCCGGCCCATAAAACCGGCCGCGGCGTCCGCGGCGTTAACGGCCGCATCTCCCGCACTTCCGACCGGGACCGCAGTATCGACCCCCTTGATTCCCTGCATTGACGGAACACCTGGGACATCCTGGTCCACTTTCGCCACCCGCGGGGCCTTGTGCGGGCGGTCAAACGGGTCCATTTTTTTTCCCGCACCGGCTTTATCTTGTTCGGTCTCGGCCTGGGGCGGGGAATATTGCGGGAACTCTCCAAAGACCGCTCCCCCATGTCCACTTCTATGGCTTCAAGGCTTTCCGGCCCCGGGTTCGGGGCCAAAACAATCCCGAAAACCAAAATAAGGGAAAACAGCACCAGAAGTGTTCCCAAAAGGATATTCCCTTCGCTCATGCCCGCTCAGTCCTCTGTCTTTTCCGTGGCCAGGCAGAGTTTTTCCGCCCCGGCCGCCTTTATTACGTCCATGACGTGCACGGCCCGGTTCAAGACCAGGGAGCGGTCGGCCCGGACTATGACCCGTCTATTTACTTTCTCCGCCAGACGATTCTTGATCGCGGTAAAGAGCTTGTCCTCGGGGATCTGTTCATCTCCGATCCAGGTCCGGGAATCGGAATCCACATAAACCACCAGTTCTTTGTGCACCTGCGGGGCCGAGGCCTTGGCCTGGGGAAGATCCACCTTGATGCCCTCGTCAACAATGAAATTGGTGGTCAAAAGAAAATAGATGAGGAGCATGAACACGATATCGATAAGTGCGGTCAGCGGGGCCTGCACCTTGTATCTTTCCCGCTTCTTGAAATGGACGATCATAAACGCCTACTCCGTGCTCAGGGATTTTAAAAAGGTAACCGCTCCCTTTTTAAGCCGGACCTCGTACTTGTCGATCCGGGCCAGGAGATAGCTGTGGGCGAGCATGGTCGGGACGGCCACACTCAGTCCGAGCGCCGTGGTCAGCATGGCTTCCCAGATACCCCCGGCCAGAACGGCCGCATTCACCTTGCCGCCCATCTCCTGGATGACCATAAAGGCCTTGATCATGCCCACAACCGTGCCCAAAAGACCCAGAAGGGGAGCGATGTTCCCCATGGTGGCCATAAGCTGACTGTAGGCGGAAAGCTTGCGCACCTCCTCGTCCGTGGCGCTGACCAGAACGGATTCCAGCATCTCCCGGTCCAGATCCCGGGCCTCAATGGCCTGGCCCAGGACATTGCCCATGGGCGAGCGGCTGCTCCCGGCAAGCTCGCGGGCCTCTTCCACCGACCCCTTCCTGAGCAGTCCGGCCACTTTCCTGGCCAGACCGCTGCCCCGGCTGCGCAAGAGTGCAAACCGGATCATCCTTTCCGTAAAAACGGCCGCGACCAGGACCAGACAGGCCAGAATGGGATACACAAGGATTCCGCCCCGGGATAAAAACTCGAACATGCCTGACTTCCCTCCTGCAATTTTGCTTTTTATTCTACAATCCAGTTTTCGTTATGCACTTTTTCAAAACAACTCAGCGATTTACTCCCGGCCCTTCTTGACCATATCCGCCTTTCCGTCGTGATCCAGATCCGTTTCCCGGCGAATCAGGGCCTCGCTTTGGTCATAGTACTCCCGGATATCCGCCTGCCCGTCCCCGTTGCTGTCCTCTTCCACCCGCGTAAGCGATCCGTTTTGATAAAAAAACGTCTCTTCCGGACTGCCGTCCAGGTCGCGGTCCCTTTCCGCCCGCATGGCCTGTCCATCTTCCCCGTAGAACCAGGTAAGTTCCCCTCCTCCTTCCTCTCTTTCCCGGGTTTTGACCAACTCGCCACGGGAATCGAAATGCTCCACGAAATCCGTCTCTCCTGCCGAAGAAAAAGTCATTTTTTTTCGCAGGGCGCCTTTTTTGTAAAAAAGCCTGGCGGCCGGATCTCCATCCTTATAGTTTCGCTCCAGGACCATGTCCCAATCCTTGCGGTCATAAAACTGGCTGGTCTCGAAATATCCGTCCCCGTCCGCGTCCCGGACAAGGCGTTTCTTCTCCCCTTTTTCAAAGCTCACCCGGGTATCGATGCGCCCGTTTCCGTCCTTGTCCCGCTTAAGCTCCACCAGCTCTCCCTGCTTATAATCCTGCCAGGTATCGATTTTGCCGTCCCCGTTCTTATCCATCCGCAGGCTTTTGCGATTACCCTGCCCGTCATAGGCCGCAAAAACCTCCGGTTGCTTATCACCATCGGTATCCCGCTGCATGGAGAACCTCTTCCCGTTTTTGAACCTGATTTCAGTCTCCAGGGATCCGTCCCCGTTTTCGTCCAAAAGCTGCCGGACCGGAATTCCGTCGCTGTAAAAAGTAATATTGTCCACGCGGCCGTCATGATCGCCGTCTTTTTCGACCTTCGCGGGATTGCCTTGGGAATCCAGAAAAACGGTTTCCTCCATCTTGCCGTCGCCGTTTAAATCCCTTTCCTGCCGCACCGCTTGCGCATGTTCAAAAAAGGTAACCGTCTCCGGAGGGGCGCCCTTTTTGGAGTAACACTCCCGCCGCCGGGGCTCGCCTTTTGAAAAATAGGTAATCTCTTTTGCCCACCCTCCCTTGCCGGAGAGTTTTTTCTGCTCGCGGACAGATCCGTCCCGGTACAGGCGAACAGTTTCCCGGAAGCCGTCTCCATCCAGATCATGCCGGCTTTTCTCCGGCTGTGCATCCTCACCGAATTCAATGATGGTCTCGGCAAATCCGTTCTCATCCCCGTCCTGCAGCCGACGGGAGATATCGCCCCGGACAAATTCCTGCCTTACTTCCCATTTCCCATTGTTGTTTTTGTCCGTTTGCGACCGGACGGGCCTCCCGTCTTGAAACCAAAAAACCGTATCCAGTATCCCGTCCCCGGAAGTATACTTGGATACTTTCTGCATATTCCCCTCGGAGTCGAAAATACTCACCCGTTTGAGCCTGCCCTTGCGGGCGTATATCTTTTGTCTGCTTCTTTTGCCCTGTTTGTATTCATCCCTGCGCTCCCAAAAACCGTCGCCGTCTCCGTCCTGCTCCACCAGGGTCAGCATCCCGGCTTCATAGTGCTGCCTTCTCTCCATGCGTCCGTCCCCGTCCGCGTCCACACAAAGCAAAACCAGATCGCCGCGGTTGCTGAAACGGGCCACTCTGTCCACTTTTCCGTCACCGTTGGTATCCTTGCGCACGGTTTTGGCCCCGGCTGAGGCGCAAAAGCAAAAACATAGGACAAACAGAGCCATGCAAAAGACAAAAATCTGTATCGGCCTCAAGAGCACTCCTTTTTTCCAGATTTCAAGATTCTCGAGTCGATAATACGATTTAATAACACTTGCAACCAGAAAATTATATTTTGCACATAGGTGTTACCAATTCAAGAAAAGACGCATAAAAAAGACCCCCTTAAATTTCCTGGAGTGACCGGACTTGTCTTACACCCGGAGAGCGGGTACAAAGCTGCTTTAAATATTGCACA
>CAZTKE010000072.1:0-7543 GCA_964614055.1 uncultured Desulfovibrionales bacterium
AATAAAAATTGGGACGGACATTTACCGGTCGGTGCAGCCCAAGCAGGCAGGAACCAATGCGCCTTGTTACTCCCGCGCATCCAGTATATTTCTTATTTCCGCCATTAATTCCTTTATCCGGTAGGGTTTTGCGATATAGCCGCTAGCTCCTTTTTTCACGGATTCCTTGGCCTGGCCGTCGGTTGAGTATCCGCTGGCGATAAGCACCCGGATGTCCGGGCTTGTTTGCAGAAGCTCCTCCATGCATTTAATCCCGCCCATCCCGGGCATATTTAAATCCAGAATCACCAGATCGATATCCGACTTTCTCCGGGAAAAAACCTCCAGGGCGCTCTCCCCGCTTTCGGCCGCAAGGACCGTGTATCCCCAGGACTGAAGGGCTTCCTCGGTCAATTCCCTTATTTCCGGCTCGTCATCAACCACCAGTATGGTCTCCTTTCCTTCCCGGACAGATATCTCCGCCTGGGATTCATCGGCATGGATCTCGGCATCCGGCACAGCCGGCCAGTAAATCCGGAAAGTGGTCCCCTTTCCCGGAGAGCTGTCACAAAAGATATGTCCCTTATGCGCCTTGACGATGCCGTAGACGGAGGACAGGCCCAGCCCGGTTCCCCGGCCGCTCTTTTTGGTCGTGTAAAAAGGATCGAAGATATGTTTCCGGCTGTGTTCATCCATTCCGCAACCGGTATCCGAGACCGTCATAAGCACGTAGCTGCCCGGCTGCAGATCGGGGTGCACCGATTCGGTCATGGACAGATTTTCGGTTTCAAAAACCAATTTGCCGCCCTCGGGCATGGCGTCCGCGGCATTGGAGCCTAGATTCATAATCACTTGCTCTATTTGAGCCGAATCGGCATTGACCGGCCAAGTATTTTCCCCTGTTTTCACCTCCAGACTGATCATCTTGGGGATGGTCCGTTGCAAAAGGCCTACACTTTCCTCTATTTCCCGGCCTAAATAAACCGGGCGCTTTTTAGTCTCCGCCTTGCGGCTGAATAAAAGCAGCTTCTGTATCAATTCCGCTGAACGATCAACAGATCTTTCGATTGTTTCCAGACGCTTCTTATCCGGATGACTTCCGGACCTGTTCATCTCCAAAAACTGGACATTACTTTTAATCACCTGCAGCAAGTTATTAAAATCATGGGCGACTCCTCCGGCCAGCACTCCTACGGATTCCATCTTCTGGGCCTGAAGGAGTTGATTCTGGAGCTTTTTTTGATTCTCCTCCGCCTGCTTGCGCTCAGTAATATCAGCGTGGGTGCCCACCATACGGGTGGCCCGGCCGCTGCCGTCCCTGGCCACCACCTTGCCCTTGCCCTGAATCCACCTGCAGTTTCCGGTTTTGGTCAGCATTCGCGATTCTACTTCAAATGAATCCGCCGCGCTCTCTATGCAGTCCATATTCGCCTGCAGGGAGCGTTCTCTGTCCTCCGGATGTATATGGTTTTTCCAGAATTCCTCGTTATAGGATATCTCCTCCGGAGAGTACCCGAGCATTATCGCATAGGCCGGGCTATAGTAGACTTCCCCGGTTTCAATGTCCCAGTCCCAAATGCCTTCACCGCTGGCCTCCATGGCCAGGGTGAAACGCTCCTCGCTTTTTTGCAGCTCCAGTTCGGCCAATCTTTTCTCCGTAATATCCTCGGCCGTGCACACCACGTGCTGCACCCGGCCTCCGGGATCCAGGACGGGAATCTTGCGGATGGAAAGAAGCCTTTTTTCTCCGAAGGCGTCTGTTACCCATTCCTCGGAATTTATGGCCTCTGCACAGGAAAAGACCTCCCTGTTGCCTGCCCGGCACACCTCCGCCTCCTCATGGGGCAGAAATTCGTACATGTCCCGGAAGGCCATATCCTCGACCCTGTACCCGAAAAAATCCGCGTGCGCCCGATTTACCGCGCCGTAGGTATGTTCATCCTGCAGATACCAAATCTGGGTCTGGATATTGTCCAGGAGTAGCTGCTGGTTGGCTTTATTTTCCTGCACCGCCTCCCGGGCCTTTTTCTGCTCGGTTATATCCGTGGCATAGGCGATCAAGTATTCCCTGTCCCCCAGCTCCAGAAAGTTGGCGTCCACCCGCACCGGGATCAGGCCGCCGGATTTGGTCCGGTGCATGGTTTCAAAACTCGCCGACCCGGTTTGCCTATAGATATCCCAGCGTTTCGGACGCGTATGGCGGGGAAAATCGGGATCCACATCCGAGACGTTCAATTCCAAAAGTTCTTCCCGGGAATAGCCCAGCCACTTGCAAGCGGTATCGTTTACATACGCGAACCACCCCTGGGGATCGATCCAGAAAATACCCAAAGCCGCCTTATCCACCGATATCTGCGTGAGCAACAGATCCTGCCTGCTAATTGGCTGTCCCGGGTACCGGGCAAGCAGCCCGGACTCATATTCGGCCAGTTTCCGCTCCAGATCGATTATTTTCTGCTCTAGCTCTTCATAAGTGGGTTTTTGGGACATAGCCTGCTCATGGACATTTAAAGGGTTCTTGCGGTTTGGTTGATTTTAAGGTTTGTCTCAAGAATCTGTGCAAAACATTATACTGGATCCGGCACTCAAATTTGAAATTTGAGTGCCGGATTATCGTGCCAGAGTCACATGGTTCCCTATCCTAAATTCTTGTCCTGCGCCACCCGCCCGATAATATCCGAAGAAGAAAGCAGCCCCGTTGGCTTTCCGTCGCCGTCGGTGACCAGGAACTTGTACTGATGCGTTCTTTTCATTTTGGAGATGACCTCCCGCAGGGGGCTCGCGGCGCTACAGGTGGAAACGCTCTGCAACTCCACTTCGCTCAAGGGTGTATCCAGGGGTCTGTCCTCGGCTATCTGATTGATAAGGTCCTCACTGCTGAGAATCCCGAGAGGTGAATCATTTTCATCCAGCACGGCCACGGCGTGGATATGTTCCTCATCCAGCAGTCTGGCCGCGTCCTGCAGGGTTTTACTCTTATCCAGAGAAAAAATCCCTTCGGTGACAACATCCGAAACCCGATCCTCGGGAGCGGGGCCGAAAAACTTTCCGGCAAATTTAACATAAATCGCAGCTGACTTGATCTGAATTATGTAGGCCAGGGATATGATCATGGCCATGCGAGCCCCGGCCTCGTCAAAAACCGTGACCGCGATAGCCAGGGCAATGGACAGGTTGCGCATCACGGTTCCGAAAACCAGGGCGATGCCGTCTTCGCGACTAAAAAACCGCCTACCCAGATAACTTATAAGAGAATAATTCACCGCATACAGGAGCACAAGCGGTACCGCCAGAACCGCCAACTGCCACGGATCGGCCAGGATGGTCCGCGCCTTCAGGGACATGGCCACGAATATGATTCCCACCACCCCCAGAAGGGACAGGCGGGGGAAAAAGGGCTTTATGTCCCTGTTGAACCGGGCGGTGCCGAGGCCTCTTTTAAGCGCCAGTTGGGTCAGCGCCCCCAATACCAGGGGGATGACCACGACCAGGGAAATCTGTTTGACGGTTTTGAGAAACGGTATGGATATGGCCCGGCCCATGAGTACATAACCGAAGAAGGGCGTGAGGATTATGCCCAATATCAGGCCGATAATGGTCATCTTCACCGCCACCTGGGTGTTGCCCTTGGCAAACCCGGTCCAGGATATGGTCATCCCGCTGGTGGGTAAAAGACCGATCAGAAGCAGGCCAAAGGCCATTGTCGGGTCCCCGGGAAAGAATATCCAGCCCAGAGCAAAGGTAAAAAGGGGCATGAATATAAAATTGATGCCCTGGGTCAAAAGCTGCAGTTTAAGACTGCACTGGGTAAAAACAGCCCCGAGATTCATGCTGGCCATCATCGGATAGACCATGAGGATGGTAAGGGGAATCACCAGGAGTTTCAAATATCCGGAGGGAAAAAAATAGCCGTTGGCCAACCCCAGGAGCATGGCCCCGAGCACAAACCAGATCAGTTTCTTCTGTATGTATGCAAGCAAATTCCACATGCGGACACTCCTTATTTTTGACCTTTCCCGTGCCCCAGCGGAGAACTTTTCCTCATGTTCCGCAGGAACAGGAGGAAAAACCGCCTTCTCTCCACTCTTCCTCCGTGCCTCGAGCGAGCCTTTGAGCAGCCTGTCCGGCCACTCAGGAAACTGAGTGCTGGAGGCGCGAGACAAAAGCGTCCTATATTTTGCCGCAACCGGGCGGCTCTTATAGCTTCCAGCCTCTTCCCGGCAGCGTTTCCACTGGGAGATTAAGGGCGGTAAGTTAGGTACCTAGCCCTTGTTTTTCCCGGCGATATAGCGCCCCACCAGGGAGGCCATGAAAAAGACCAGGTAGAACTGCCCGACCAGCCCCTCCAGAATGGACAGGGTCTGGGCCATGTGCGACATGGGAACCACGTCCCCGAAGCCGATGGTCATAAGGTTTATAAAGCTGTAGTAATAAAGAAGTGTCCCGGACTGAACCAGGTCCGGATGCGCCCCGTGCGGGCCGAAGGCGAACGATCCCGGGCTGGCTGTTTCCAGCATGGAAAAGAGCGTGGCCCAGAACACCCCGATCAGGATATACACGCACAGCCCGCCCATGACGTTGTCGATATTTATCCGCGGGTCCCGGCCTACATCCACAACGATCAAGACGGTAACAAACCCCAGATAAGATAGATAGACAACGCTGGTGACAAGCAACACGAATGTGTTTTCCGTAAAAAAGCACACCAGTACTCCGGCAAGGCTAAGGCCGCCCAGGGCCAAGGCCATTCTAAAATAGCGGTTGTTTCTGACCGAATATGCCGCGGCCGCCAAAAGCAGAAGAAACAGCAGATCGGAAATAAATCCGGAGGCCAGCTTGCCCTCGAAAAAGGGCAGGGTCAAAAGCTGAAGCAGGAAAATCGCCAGCAAAAGCCCGAACCTGTCCGCGGAAAAGAAAATACGGGAGAAGCCGCCCACCATGTCAGGATGCCTTTTGCGGCGGCTTTACCCGATAAAACAGGGTGTACAGCACCGGGATAAAAATCAGGGTGATGAGCGTGCCCACCAATAGTCCGCCCATGATGGTCACGGCCATGCTTCCGAACATGGCATTGGACAAAAGCGGAATCATCCCGAACGAGGTGCAGCAGGCGGTAATCAGCACGGGCCGGACACGGGTAAGAGACGCCCGGACCACCCCCTCGAATTTTTCCCCGTCCTCCTTGTCCCGAGTCTGGTCGTTCATCTCCATTATCAGGATCACCGCGTTGCGGATGATCATGCCGATAAGCGCGTAAATCCCGAAAAGGGGCATGAAGCCCATGTCCTTTCCGGCCAGAAGCAACCCCGCGACCACGCCCACGATGCACAGGGGCAGGCTGAGGATGACGATAAGCGGAGACCGGACCCCGTTGAAAAGCAGAACCACGGCCATGAGCATCAGGGTCAGGGCCGCCGGGAACTGGGCGTTCAGGCTGTTGTTCGATTCCTTGGACGTCTCGTACAGACCGCCCCAGGAAATATCGTATCCAAAGGGGAAATCCACCTCCCGGCTGATCTTATCGGCTATATCCTTGCGCAGCGCCGCGCAGTTCACACCCGGCTTGGGGTTAGCCCGCACGGTGATGGTCCGCATGCGGTCATAATGGTGGATGATCGGATTTTCCATGACCACCTCTCCCTTGTTCATGACCGCGCCCAGCGGCACCCTTTGGGCACTCTCCCAATTGGAAACCGGCACCGCGGATACATCGCCCAAATCGAAAGCATCCTTTTTCGGGGCCCGGAAGACTATGGGCATAAGATGCTTGTCCGCCCTGTACGCCTCCCATGTACTACCCTTGGTCAGCCAGCGCATGGTCTTGGCCACGCTTTCCCGGCTGACTCCGCGCAACCCTCCGGCCGCCTGCATGAAATCCGGCTTCCATACCGGGACCTGATTCCTCCAGTCCAGCTCCAGTTCCTCGGTCTTGCCGGTGTCGCGCATGATATCCTTCACCTGTTCGGACAACTTGCGCAAAGTTGCCGGATCATCTCCGGAAATGCGGGCCTGAATCAGGAAATTGGGCATCCCGCCGGGGATGAATTCCGAGGCCCGGGCATCGGATTGGGGAAAAGTCGAGGATATATAACTCTGGGTGCGCTGTATAAGCTTGGGAACGCTCGCATCAGGCTTTACTTTGACGATCATGTTTCCATAGGCGATGTTCGGCTGCTCTGGACTAAAACCGAGCATGAACCGCGGCGGACCGCTGCCCACGGTCGTGGCCACCGCGGTTACTTCCGGCCAGGACAGAATCTTTTTTTCGATTTCCTTCAAATCCGCAGAAGTCTTATGGATGCGCGTCCCTTCCGGCAACCAATAGTCAACCTTGTACTGCGGACGATCGGACTTATTCATAAGCGCATACGGAATGAGCCCGAAACCGTAGCTGGCCAAAAGAAATACCCCCAGAACGATCCCCAGGGTTATCCAGCGGTGTTTCAGGGCCGGACGGAGCAGAGCCAGATAAAGGCGGTAGACAAAGGAACTGTACGGCTCCTTTTTGCTCTTGTTTTCCTTTACCTTGAGCAGGCGACCGCTCATGACCGGAACGACTGCCATGGCCTGTATCCAGCTCACACCAAGGGCGATGGCCACTACGTAAGTCAGGGACTGGCAGTATTCCCCGAGAGAACTTTGGGCCAGGGCCATGGGCAGAAAAGAGCATACCGCGATGAACGTGGCGATGAACTGGGGAAAGGCCGTGGAACTGGCCGCCTTTATCCCGGCGTTTTCCTTGGACAATTTATTCTGCTCCATCTCGACCATGGTGTTGTCCGTGACCACCACGGAGTCGTCCACTAGCATGCCCAGGGCGATAATAAGGGCGCACAGGGACACGATCTGCATGTCTATCCCGAAAAGCTGCATGACAATGAACGTGGCGCAGATATTGAAGATAAGGCCGTTGGTGATGACTATCGCGCTGCGCAAACCGAGAGCGATCAGGAGCACGCCGAGAACGATTCCGATGGCCTGAAGCAGAGCCACGATAAAGGTATTTATGGAATCCATGACCACATCGGCCTGGAAATTGACTATGGATACATCCAACCCGGCCGGCATTTTCGCGGTCAGCTTGTCTATTTCCTTTTTGACCGCGTTTCCGAGGACCACGGTATTGCCGTCCTTGACCGTGGAAACCCCTATGGCCAAAGCAGGTTCTCCATTCATGCGAAATAGCACCTGCGGCGGATCAACATATTCCCGCCGCACCTCGGCGATATCCCCCAGGCGCAGGAAGTTGCCCTCTGCTCCGCCGAGGACGATATTCCGGATATCCTGAACACTTTTAAAATCCCCGGACGGGCTGATCCGGATTCGATTGTCACCGGCGTTCAGATGCCCGTAGTCGGCCATGAAATTCTGCGCGCTCACGGCCTGTTGCACGCTGGCCAGGTCAAGATCCAGACCGGCCAGTTTCTCCCGGGAAACCTCCAGGACTATCCGTTCGTCCTGAATGCCGAAAATGGTCACGCCCTGGGCGTCCTCGCACTTCTTGAGCCGCTTTTTCATGTAATTGGCGTATTCCCGGAGCTCACGCATGGAATAGCCGTCCCCG
>CAZTKE010000073.1:0-7507 GCA_964614055.1 uncultured Desulfovibrionales bacterium
AAAAGATCAGGCGGAGAAACATAAAAAATCCACACGCTGTGTCGGAGAGCCAATTATTTTTTCATCCCTGGTTGACAGCATTATTCAAGGGGGATAACGAAAATTGATAAAAGTTTCTTGCAATTGCTCACTCAATTTAGTGCCTGATTTGGCCGCAAAGCATGGACCCTTTTATCCGGCACCATAAACCGGCCATTTTCCTGGCTCTAACTATACGATCAGTGTGCAAGTATAGCCGTTGGAACAGGAACCTGTATCTTGGGAGGGAATACTTTTTTCCTGAACCGATGACTATGCTTCTATCATAAACCTACTTCCAAAGGAGGGAGATTATGTCTGAGGAGCATGGTAAGGTTAATCGCAGGAAATTTTTGGCAGGAGCAGGAATGGCCATGGCCGGAGCGGCGGCGGGATTTCTCGGGCACGGGATTGTTCCCGAGCCTGCGGTCGCAGCGAATGAACCCAGTTCATGGCCGCTTCCCTACACGACCCTGGACGAGGAACTGGCCAGGAAAAAGGGGCATGAAGGCTACTATATAAATTCATGTTCGCAGGGGGCCTTTTACGCGATCATTTCCCAGCTGCGGGAAAAGATCGGAGTTCCCTACACCTATATTCCATTTGAACTCATGGCCTACGGCAAAAGCGGCGTTGCCGGATGGTGTACGCTTTGTGGCGCCTTAAACGGTGCCTGTGCAGCTATTTCCCTGACCTGCAAGGATTACAAGGCCCTCACCGGAGATCTGGTGGCCTGGTTCACGCAAACCCCGTTTCCAAGCCAAATCAGCAACCAGTATGCTGAAAAACACCAATTCCTGGTGGACAAGTATAAAACGGACATTGCCCTGCCGCAAACCGTTCCCGGCTCTCCCCTGTGCCACGTAAACGTCAGCAGATGGTGCAAGGAGCATGGATATGCCTCCGGCTCATCCGAACGCAGCGAGCGATGTGCCCGGACGAGCGGCGACGTTGCCGCAATGGCTGTGAAAATAATGAACGATTATCATGCCGGAAAATTTAAACCGATGTATGCGGAGTCCAAGACCGCCAAGGATTGCAGGGTATGTCACGCCAAGGGCAAACCTTTCGAGTCCGGTGGATGGACCAGGGGCAAAATGAATTGCAGCGACTGTCATATCGAGGGGGATGTCTCGCTGATAAAATCCAAAGATCATTGTAAAAAGAAATAAAAAAGTATCCGGCACTCAATCTTCTGCATTGAGTGCCGGATTATTAAAATCCATAAATGATCGACAACCCGTGCTCTGCTAAGCCTTAAACCACAGCCGCCCAGTCATCTAACCACTTAATCAACCGATTTCACTTTCAATCCAATCCAGAAATTCCGGATTGCCGCCGTCGATGGGCAGGTTGACTATGCACGGGCATTCATAGCTGTGCACTTCCTTTACCCGACGGATAAGATCAGGAATGCGGTCCGCTGTAGTCTTGGCCACGAACGCGGTTTCCTTTTCCTTTTGCACTTCGCCTTTCCACATGAAAACCGCATTCATATCCGCAAAAATATTCACGCAAGCGGCCAGTTTTTCCGCAATAAGAACTGAGGCTATGCTGTGCGCCTCCTCCTGATTTTCCGCGGTCATGTATACCAGTTTCTTCTCGGACATCTTTTCCCTCGCACTTACTTTTTACATTTCCATATGGGTCAGCACTTATACTTTCATGGATCGGGAACACTGATCCCGGCAGGGATCGGGCAAACTTTCTGTCCGCGGTTCACCCCGCGGGCAGAAATATCTTCCCTTGGCGACCCCAGCGCTTTTAGCGAAGCAGGCGGTTCAGTCTCAAAAAATGTGCTTCAGGATACCAGCCCCTGCCATACAGGACGGTGCAAAAAGCTCTCGGAGACATTATCCTCCATTTCCCGGAACAGGGACAGGGGCATGGAAAAACTCAGCACATCCCGGCCCAGAAGTTTTTTCACATTGGCCCGGGCGGAGATGTCGGTCAGGCCCACTACCGCCCGGGGATTTTCCCTTTTATCTTCCTCCAGGGGCAAAAGTCCGATGCTCTGACACCCTGCGGCAAAGGGAATGCGCACATTGTCTATTCCGGGTCGGGCAAAATTGGCCAGAACAACCATAGCGGACAGCTGCTCGGCATTGACCGTAAAGGTAATCACCTTGGGATCTTCACTTTCTTTCACCTGGGAAAGGGGCTTAAATAACACATATGTAGCCGGGACCTCCTGAATGGGAAGCTCGTCAATAAATCCGCCCACTTCTTCCGGCCCCCGGCAGTAGCGCTCCCCTTCCAGAAAATCATCCAGGAAATGCTCGTCCGCGCCGGACTGGCGCATATTTTCGGCGATATTTTTACCCTCTTCCCAGTCCTTGTTCCCTGAGGACAAAAAATGTTTGAATCCTTCTTCTCCACCCGGGAACTGTTTGTAGGTATTCCCGAATCCAAGTCCTACCCCGCCGCCCCAGCACCCGTAGGTGTTGCGGTCAAAAGCCGCGGTCCTGCCCTTGGCCGCATTGGCAAAGGCGAACATCACGCAGCCGAAGCGCCCTTCTTTAAATTGCAGGGCCTTTTCCGGTTTTTCCTGGGAAAATAAAAGAGCAACCGGTTCGAACGGGGGACCGAGTATTTCCTGCATTCTGCTTTGCATCGTCTTCCTCCTTTTTTTGTTTTTTTAGCAAATCGTCTTTAATTTTCCAATGCCTTGCATGGATGTTTATGCTATCCGGCATTGGACATTGACATAAACCCAGAAAATATTAGGAGGACCGAGTGCGTGAAAATTATCTCCCGGCCGAGTATAAGCTTAAAATCTGAGGAGAAACATGTCGGATATAAACGTATTGAAAAAGGAACTAACCCGGATAGACGGCAAGGGATACGGCGCGTACAAGGATATTCGCGGCCGCTACGACCTCGGGGGATGTGAGCTGTTTATCGATCACGTGCAAAGCGACCCCTTCGCCCCGCCGAGCAAAATCCGGCTGCGCATCAGCCAGAAAAAGGCGGCTTTCCCGGAAGAACTTTTTAAGAACAGCATCCGCAAGACTGCCCTGGAGGATTATCTCTCCCGGGCCTTTATCCGGGAGATAAACCGGGAAAAGGACAAAAATTTCCGAATCGAGATGGATGTCTGTGGACAGGAGGTTTTGCAGCGGACCTCCATGCAGGTTCACTCCGAGCAGGTGGAGGCCAGGCTGGCTGTGGGCCTTCCGGCCAAGGGCAGACGGATCATGGGCCGGCAGGCGGCGGATCTTTTGTGCCGGGAGCTTCCACTTTTGGCGGAAAGAGCCATGATTTACGCCAGCCTGGATGCGGAAAAAATAAAAAGCCACGTGCAAACAATCGAGGACCAGGAATACCTGCGTTCCCGTCTGCGGGAAAAAGGGCTCATAGCCTTTGTGGGCAACGGGGCCATGCTGGCCCGGGCCAGCGGTGTGAGCGACCGGCCCCTGGAAAATGAAAATGCTGTTTCCTTTTATTCCCCTCCGGAAATGGAAACAAAATTTGAGCTGCCGAACAGGGGCAATATCCGGGGCATGGGCATACCGGCCGGAGTCACGGTCATTGTCGGCGGCGGATATCACGGCAAATCCACTCTTTTAAAGGCCCTGGAACGCGGGGTGTACAACCATATTCCAGGGGACGGCCGGGAATGGGTGGTAAGCGATAAAAGCGCGGTCAAGATCCGGGCCGAGGACGGACGAGCTGTGACCGGAGGGGACATAAGCCCGTTTATAAACTCTTTGCCCGGCGGGCAGAGCACGGATTTTTTCACCAGCTCCAACGCCAGCGGAAGTACCTCCCAGGCGGCGAATATAGTCGAAGCCCTGGAGGCCGGGACCGGTCTTATACTGGTGGACGAGGACACCAGCGCCACCAATTTCATGATCCGGGACAGCCGGATGCAGGCCCTGGTGGCCAAGGAGAACGAGCCCATAACCCCGTTCATAGACAGAATACGGGAGCTTTACACCGAACTGGAGATATCCACCGTAGTGGTCATGGGCGGCTCCGGGGATTATCTGGGAGAAGCGGACACGGTGATCATGCTCAAGAATTACATCCCGAGCCTGGTAACCGCAACCGCCCGGGAAATCGTTGAAAAATATCCGCAGGAAAGAAAGGCGGAGATTCCGGCCCCGCTCAAGTCGGTCTCCCCTCGGCGCATAATGCCGGAGAGTTTCCATTTGGGACCCAAGGATAAGGTCGGGGCCAAGGGCAGGCAGATCATCCGCTTTAAAAAACAGCCCCTGGAGCTTAATTTCCTGGAGCAGCTGGTGCACGAGAGCCAGACCAGGAGTATAGCCGCGATTTTAAAGATTTTGCCCGCTTATCTGCAAAAAAACGACAACTTTCTTCGGGATGCGGTGGAAGAAATTGTTGAAGACATATATCAAAACGGACTGGAAATATTGGCCGGCAATACCGGCAGACACCCGGGCAATATGGCCGAGGTGCGCAAACAGGAAATAATGGCCGCGATAAACCGCTTTCGCAAACTCAAAGTCAAGCAGGATTAAAAAATGAAACCCAAAAAAGTGCTCCCGTTTATTTCTTCCTCCTATAAATTCCGGGCCCTGAGCAAGACCATCGTCTATCAGCTGCTGATCGGATTTGGAGCTGCCCTGGCCGGGCTGGGATACACCCTTTTTCAGGTCCCGTTCGATTTGGCCGCCGGGGGACTGAGCGGTCTGGGCATTATCATCAACGAGTTCACCGGTCTGCCCGTGGGCATACTTTATTTTGTGATGAACCTCCCCCTTCTGGTCCTGGGTTATTTTTATCTGGGCAAATGGAGATTTATATTTTCCACTACCCTGGCGGTTATCTGTTTTTCCGCAGCCACGGACATCTTCGGGAGGATCATGCCGGAGATACTGCGCACCTATCCCATAACCGATGACGTGCTCTTAAGCGCCATTTATGCCGGTCTGGTTTACGGCCTGGGAGTGGGGATCATTTTCCGGGCCGGGGGAACCATCGGCGGAACCAGCATAACCGGGCGCATCCTGCATCAGAAGCTCGGCTGCCCCCTCAGTCAGGCCTACCTGTACACGGACGGAGCGATTATATTCATGGCCGGACTGGTCTTCGGCTGGGAAAAGGCGCTTTTGGCTCTTATATCCCTGTTCTTCTGCGGATTTACCAGTGATTTTGTCCTGGAGGGGGCCAGCCATGTGCGCACGGCCATGATAATAACCGACCGTCCCCAAGAGTTGCGCCGGGCACTCATGAGCGGCCTGAACCGGGGGATAAGCTATTGGTCCATTCTCGGCGGATACACGGACACTCAGCACACCATGCTCTACTGCACGGTGAGCAGGTCCCAGGTAACCGACCTTAAAAACATTGTCAGCCAGAACGATCCCAACGCCTTTATCGTGATCGGAGTGGCCCAGCAGGCCTTCGGCAGTGGATTCCGGATAATGGAGAATTCGGACAAGGCCAAGGAGACTGCGGCCAGAAAAGCCAAAAGGCCGCATATGCCCCGGGCATAAAGTAATAGCATATCCGCTACCTGCCGGATATCGCCGCGGCTATCGCCCCGCCGGTTCCGGAGCCGTCTTTTGCCTGGACAAAATCTATATTACCGGAACTCGCAGGGAAAAGTTCCCGCAGGGCATCCTGCATGCGCGGGCCGAACCAGGGATGGTGCCTGTACAGGGCGCCATCCACGGCCACAACATGCCTGTTTTTAAGCCCCGGGTCCATGCGGGACAGGATCGCCCCCACTCCTGCCGCGCTTATCCTGGCCGCCCTTTTGGAGACAAGGGCGCAAACCTTTTTTAAAATTTCCCGATCCGCGTGGGTGGAAAACAATACCCCCTTTTCCCTTAAAAAATCATCTACGCCGGAAAGCTTCTCCGAGCAGTCCGCCTCGATGCGGGATATATCTTCGGTTTCAAATTCCGCGGCCAGGAAAGCATCCCCATCACCGCCTTTAAAAAGTTCCTGTTTGCGGACAAGCTCATCCAGAACTATCTTAACCAAGCCTCCCAGATACAGCCCGGAAACCATCTTTTCCAGGGTCTGCTCTCCGGGACGGGATGTATTTTCATCCAGGCGGCGGTCAAAATCATTCCGGGCCAGGGAGGCGAATCCACCCCATTCGGTATTGATTATCATCTCCGGAAAATAGCGGTATTTATTTTCAAGATAGCCTATGCGCTCCGTATTTTCCGGATAGCAGGCATTGGTCCCCGTGCCCAGAATAAGCCCCATGTCCGCATCATTATGCCTATAAGCGGCGCTCAAAAAAGTGGCCACTGTATCGTTTACAAGAGCGCTTACCCGGACATTTTCCACCCCGTTTTCCTCCAAAGCCCGGCGCAAAAGCTCGGACACATCCCGGCCGACCACTCCGGAGGCGGTCAGATCCTTGGTCCAGCTGAGCAAAGTCCCGGAATCGGGAGCGGTTTTTTGCACCGGAAAAGAGAATACAAACCCCAGCCGCCGCAATGACCGGATATTGTTTTTGGACAAAAAATCCTTAAGGGTCCCGGCGATAAAGGAAAAAAGCTCCCGGCCCGCTCCGTGCCGCAGATGTTCGGGCATGCGCACTGCAAATGAATTTCGCACCTCTATCTCCCTGACTCCGCTTAAACGCACATCCAGGACCCGAAAATTGGTTCCTCCCAGATCAAGAGCCAGAAAATCACCTTTTTCCGTGCCCCGGGGACGGGAGACAAACGAGGGCAGCATGCCCATGGACACTTGTTCTCCCTTAAGCCCGTTTTCCATCTGTCCTTGAAAATCCCGGATCATTTTTTTCATCTCCGGGAGGTCAAAGACAAAATTTTTCTCAATATCCTTTGGCAACCCCATTCCCTGTCCTCGGGTTATTTCCTATTTAATTTCAAGTTATTGGGGAAAAAATGGCCTTTCTTGACCAATACAGTTTTGTCCTCCATAATATTTAGGCATCTATATAGTATTTTCCAGACAAATCAATTTCGGCCCAAGCGAGGTGCATATAATGGAATTATGGCAGATTATTCTTATTGGAATATGCCTTTTGCTGTTAATCGTTGTCCTGCGCCGGGCGGCCTCCGGACGCGATCGGGGCAAGGCGGTCCCGCCCTCCGCGGTAGGACAGAAAATCGGCATAAAGGACCTGCAGCAAAAAGCGGATGAGTATAATATCTATTATTCGGGCAAAAGCGCCACTCCGGCGGCAATAGTGTTCATCCCCAAGGAAAGCCGGGTGATATGGGACCTGAAACAGGGCATGAACTGGTGGAAACCCCTTAAGGACAAATCCAGGCTAAAAGAGCTTATAGACGCCCTGGACCGGGAACTGCAGGGCTCAACAATCAAGGCCGGCCTGCGCGTGCTTGTCCTTCCCCCCTCGCTTGAACCCTACTCCCCTCCTCAAGCCTATCTGTATTCCGACCAGGTGGCCACCCCCAAGAAAATATCCGGGTCCTATCCCCGGGTCTCCCTGCGGGCCATAAGGGAAATCCGGCACTCCGGAGGACTGAGGAGGTAAGCTCCGGTTTTACAATGAACAGATCCGGTTATA
>CAZTKE010000074.1:0-7467 GCA_964614055.1 uncultured Desulfovibrionales bacterium
CGGTTGTTCACCGAGTTTGCCCTTGAGTTCCTTTCTCGGGAAGTTCGGGGCTTTGTCCGGCGGGCTATAATATTTTTTGTTGCGGGATAAAACACCGTTTTGTAATCTCGGCGGAAGTTCGATGTATCCTCTATCCTCGAGTTGGCGTAAGAGGATTCTGCAAACCTGGTCTTTGAGGGCCCCGTTGTCTTGTCTCCAGCCCCAGAGGCGGCACAGTTCCCGGGAGATATGGCTTCGCCCGCGCTCCCAGTGTTTTTTGACAAGTGCTCGAATCTGCTCAAGCTCGGCATCTCCAATCCTTTGTTTGCGAATAACCAATGGCTGATCCATTTGTCCACCCTCCTTTTTTGGAGGATAAAATTACCTGGATCCTGCCTTGAACGCAACCGAAATTGTGGTCCTTTACAAACGCGTAATGCTCCCGTTCCAAAATTGTTTTTGGGCTTGTTCAAAACGAGCATCATTTTGATCAAATACTCCTCTGTATGTGCGTTCATCACCAGGTTTTCCAGTTACAATCGCTCCTAAGAAAAAATGATTGTTGTTCATACCCTTGATCACAGGGTAGAGCACACCATGTTTGATCAAAAAATTATAAGAGTTTGCTAGTGAGTTCTGTAAGGTTGTGGTTCCTGTTTTGGGCATGCCGATATGAACTACAATTCGCATAATGATTCTTTTTTTGTTATCCGATATGTTGTTATATATTGCCTAATGGATGCATATGACGTTTAATTGTGAATTATTTTATGATTTAAGGCACTGCGTCGTAGTGATTCCTGAAAGCCCTGTCTAAGTTAATTTTTTATGTATTGTATAAATCCTTAAAAGAAAAGCAAACTTCTGTAGGCACACAAAATTTTTCATTCGCAGTAAGTATTGAAGCAAGAAGTCTTGTCCCAGCCCTCCCTGAGCCAACAATAAAATAAGGCTTGCATAAATTACATCGTTCTTAGACATTACAGTCTAGTTTTTTTGCTTTGTTTTTGATATATATAAAAATCTGCAAAGCTCCCTTTTTTAGAATCTCCTTGGTAAGGGTATTTGTTAGGTACATGCATCAAAAGATTCCATTCAGGAAAATTTTTCTCGACATAATCGGTAAACTTTCGATGTTTTACATGAGCACCATGAATATTCTTGTCTTGATCAAAATTAGAAGAATATATAATCACGTATTTTTTTGATGCGTTAAATATATAATTAATATGTTCTTCAAAAATTCTATCTTCAATTAAGTGATATATAACATCTAACGACAATACCAAATCAGCTTTTTGACCTTGATACTCTTTTAATTCTATAAATTTTTTCGATTTATCATTTTTAAATATTTCTTTACATTTTGAAATAGCCAAAGGACTTACATCAAAACCGAGATATTTTTTAAATTCAAAAAATCTTAATTGATTGCCATCTCCGCAACCAAACTCAATAACTGAATTTATATTATTATCTTTTACAAAATTATTTATTACATCAGCTTTAAACTTGGCAAATTGACCATAACTTCCTATTCCTGAATTTCCACCCTTTTGATATCTAGTTTTCCAATACTTTTCACTAAACATTTCTAATTTGCATATTACTAATAAATCCAAAGCTGAATCTATGTTAACGTCAGAATAATATAGATCTTGTTCATTAAAATAGTTTTTTAAATAGTCTAATGTAATTTGCTTATTTTGCTCTTTTAACCTATTAACAGCATATGATGGCAAACTTATTTTTGGATTTATGTTTAATAATCTTTTTAATTCAATATTGTAGATTTCATAGTTTGAAAACAATCCTAAAACTTTAACATTGTCAAAATATCGTGATAAAAAATTTTGTAACTCAATAGGAGTAAATTCATAATTATGATACTTATTCCAAGGTTTTTGATTATTGACTAATCTTATTTTAGCATTCGGGGTAGTAAGATAGATAGTACCATTTGGTCTAAGCACCCTTTTTATTTCAGAGAAAAAACTATCGTAATCAACAATATGTTCCAATACTTGAAAAGAAGTAGCACAATCAAAGCTGTTATCTTCAAAATTCAACATTATACCATCTGTTACGTAAAATTCTATTCCGTATGATCCATAATTTTTACGCGCGAAATTTATCGCATTTTCAGATACATCTATGCCAATGATGCTTTTTGCATTTTGTCGCAATATTGCGGTGCCGTATCCAGTGTTACAGCCAAGATCTAATACATCCTTGCCTTCAATATATTTTAAAACATAATTATGCGCTGCTTTATGTATTAAATGCAGATTATATTGTTCTTTATTTTTGAATTGATTGTCTTTAATTAAAAAATGCTCCTTTTGCAATCCAGTCATTGAAAATTGCGTTAGCATTCTATTTTCTTTTTTTGTACTTTCAATGCTCTCTGAAAAAGGCATACCATATATTTCAATCATCGCCTGAATCTGTTTATCGTTACCTCTTCCTTTTACATTGCTTTGCCATAAGGGATTATGCTGTGTTTCAGGCCAAACCACAATTGTTTTTGTAGTGCTTGTTATTTTCGCTTGATATCCTTGCAACCGATACATCCAATAAAGCCATACATCATCAGCATCTGGACATATCTTTTGGAATATTTCTTTTTTGCATACATCTTGATGGAATGCACCGGGAGGGTATAAGACACCTCCAACACCGGTAGAAAAATTTAAAGATGATGGTTGTGTTTCCCGGGAATATTGCCATTCCCACTCGTGATACGGTTTGGGACAGCCTTGGTTATCAAGCTTAATACGATGTACCCGGTGAGCAACAATTTCTTTTTGTTCTTCATCGTATTCAGATACGAGTTCTTCCAGCCAAGTCGGCCAATAATAAATATCATCATCTGCTGTTGTTATGAAAGAGCCCGGATATTCTTGTAATGTATGAATAATTTTGTTGTATGACTTTAGATTTTTACAATACTTTATTTCCAGACCTTTATTTTTAAAATTCAAAACTTCTTGCGTTAATTCATGCTTATCTTCGTGTGCGATCCAGAGGATTATTTTGTCCGGTTGTATTGTTTGGGATATTAGAGATTGCAAGGTAAGCGGCAGCGTCCTAAATCTTTTGGGAAAAGAAGTAAGAGACAGAATCAATTGGGCAGGGAGATTGTGTTTTTTTGCATTTGCTGGGGGATTACACTTAAGCATTCCCAGAACTGTATTCTTCCAGGGATCTTTAGATTTCAGGCTTTGAGTAGATAATTGTTTTGGGTCGCTTGCACAAGCTGTTTTTTTTAAGATTGCCTTTCCATTAGAATTCCAAACTCCATCCTTTTCCATCTCTTTAATTTTCTTATCTTTGCTGACTACACAATTATAATGTACCAATATCACGTCATTTCTTATAAAGTCTTTTTTATTGTACCATATAGCTCCATTTGGCATCTTTTTCTGAGGGAGGAAATTCCATTCTATGTTACCTTGCATTTGTTCCAAGCGTTTTTTCAGAAAATCCTGTTCGCCATAATGGTTCAAACTAGTGTCATAAATCTCTAGACCTTGAGCATGGCGATCGAAAAGTTTGATATTGGCATCGCTTGGTGTTGCCAGATAAACCCCTGAGCATATACTGCCTAAGTGGTTCTTTTGGAACTTGATATCAACCTCACCACTATTTATAAAAGCTTGGACCTCATCCTTGATTTGCTTCATTACCACTACGTCACTATCATTGAAAAAGGAGTAGTGATTTTTTGATAATATTTCCCTGCAAATATCCAGTTTGCAGGCCACGATCTTAGTCCAATTGCTATTCTTTCTAAAATCCACTTCTTGGTCAGACACTTGAAAAGGAGGATTAAACATGATGCAAGGTATACCTTGCTTTGTGAAATAATCCTTGGCATTTTGACTTATGGTAATGATAGTGGGTTTTCTATCTGGATTGCTTTTTGAGAAGTGAGACCACCAATTATATGCCATATCTATATGGCCTTCATTACAAAAGGTCCAGCAAACTATATTGTCTGCATCAGCGAATTGGTTAATATCTTCTTGTAAATATCCATAGCCCTGATAAGATTCTTCCAGCCAAGGCTTAAATCTTTCCTGGGCATACTCAATTTGCTCTTGGCTTAAGGATTCACGCCAGTTCCGCTTTTGGTTTTGAGGTGCATGCTCAATATGCAGCAGAGTTTCCTTGTCATGGTGAAATTGTTTGTGTAGTTGTTCGCTGTTCTCGTTGAGACTCTCAGCCTTTTTTTTCATATTTTCATAAGAAACTTCTTCGGCTATCTTTTTCAAAGTGTGCTCTGAAGGGGAGAGACCCAAATGCTTGGCTACTTTCCGAATAACCGAGAGCAAATCTGCATTTATCTCTGGGAAGTCAATAAAGAGACTGTTGGGGCGTTTAACCCATTCGGATTGGTCTTCCAAGCTTAATTCTATTGAATTGACTGCTTTTTTAAACGGGATTTTAAAAAAGTCATGAACTGAATAGGCCGCATTCATTGGATTACGAGAGGTGTAAATATTTTTGGCTAAACCTGTTTCAACCATCGGAAATGCTAATTCGCTTTGAAGGGCGCGATGGAATTTTATTAGAAAGATAACGCCTTTGTTGAAATAGGCTTTGATTGTTTCATCCACAGGCTTACCTTCCCCCACATAGTCCGAATAAATAGTTGTGTCTTTGTAGCACTCATTAAGAAGCAACCTAGCTATGTTGTAGACGCAAGTCGAACCACTGCGGGGCATGCCACTGCAGAACACAAAACGATATTTTTCTATGTTATTTACCGAGTTTGATGTCGGGATAGCTTTTGTCATAGTTTAGTACCAACCCTTGCTGTTGATTTTTTAAAAAGTTGTCAGTTTTTAACTGACTTGGATTCAACACATAAGTGTAACAAATGTTCAGTGTTCTGGTTGTTCTGGGGTCGGACTTAGATAAGTCATTCAAATATAATTAAATATGGTTTGCAAAAGCCTATCTTTTGCCCTTAGAATCTCATTCTTACCTTCAAAATCAGCGCTGTAAGCGGCAATTGGTTTCTGCGGAGTGTTGATATGAGGCTCGGAAGCCGCACTTCGTCTCTTTCAGGGGCTTGGATTGCCCCGGAGTCAGGAGAACGTCGGAAAGACTGTTCTCGTGAGGAGGTGAAGCAAGTTGGATGCCAATTGGTGATGTTTTGCCTGAAAAGCAGTATCTCTCGCCTCCGGCACTCAGTTTCCTGAGTGACCGGACAGGCTGCTCGAAGACTCGGTCGAGACGCCGAGGAAGAGGGGAGTTTTTAACCGCTGATCGCGCTGATCTACGCTGATATGAAGAAGATAAGAGTAGAATTTTTTCCGCAGCGCCTTTGCGCCTCTGCGTGAGATAGTCTTTTTTCTTATCCGCGAAGATCCGCGAGATCTGGTGTGCCAGGCCAAGCCTGGTTAATCTTGCGGACTGAAAGGTGTCTGCCATAGAAATTGCCTGTTTGTCTATGTAGTCACTCGGGCGGCGGGTGGAGTAATCCGCTTTGTCGAAGCCCCGTGCTGACGAAAATGTGAGCCGTAGCGCAAGCGAACTCGATTCGGCCTCGTTACGCAACTGAGAGTGGCCAGCCTTCCAGAGATGGTGAAGCCTATAACCGGCGTTGAAGCAACAGGTATGTGCAATCGTCGGGCTCTTCGGGGTGGTTGGAGACGGCGCGCATTGAAAGATTGATCGAGGAACCTGGGAGGCCCGGCAGGATGAGGGATCATCCTCAACGTTCCATGGGGAATCAATAACCCTGGGGCGGTCCTGTCCGGGAGTCGGACAGGCCCATAGTAGTGAGGAAGCGGAGTAACTCCCGTGGAGCAAAGGGGCCTGACCGGAGATGCGTTTCTGACAAAATGAAAGGAGGTCCGCTTGAACAAAAGTTCCACTACGGAAGAACGGGAGAGGAAAGCTTCTGCCCATGAATTGGGCAAGAGGGTTGCCATCCCGGGAAAACTCTCTGATCTGAGGCAGAAGCTTGGCCGAAAGGCGAAGCAGGAACCGAAGTTCCGGTTCTACACTTTGTATGACCGGATATATCGGTCCGACACACTGATGACGGCCTGGGAACTGGTTCGCATCAATAAAGGGTCTGCAGGTGTGGATGGGGTCAGTATTGAGTCCATCATTGAATCTGAAGGAGGCCCTCAGGCTTTTGTGGATGAAATCCAAGAGGCCTTGCGAAACAAAACTTACCGTCCTCAGCCCGTGCGAAGGGTTTATATACCCAAGGCCAATGGAAAGAAGCGGCCCCTCGGGATACCAACGGTCCGGGACAGAGTGGCTCAAATGGCCACTTTGCTTATCCTGGAACCGATCTTTGAGGCCGACTTTGAAGACTGCTCCTATGGGTTCAGGCCTGGACGCTCGGCGCACCAGGCTCTGATAGAAATCCGGAGCCATCTTCTCCAGGGATTTACAGCGATCTATGACGCAGACCTGAAAGGCTATTTTGACTCCATTCCTCATGACAAGCTCATGGCTTGTCTGAGAATGCGCATTACGGACAAATCCGTTTTGAAGATGATCCGGATGTGGCTGGAAGCACCAATTGTTGAACCGCCGCAGAAGAAAGGCAAGCAGGGCATCAAGAAAAGACCCACCCAGGGAACACCTCAGGGCGGAGTGATTTCTCCCTTGTTGGCCAATATTTATCTGCACTGGTTTGACAAGGTATTTTACCAGCCAAATGGTCCAGCCAAATGGGCTAATGCCCGTCTGGTAAGGTATGCCGATGACTTTGTCATTTTGGCCAGATACCAGGGGTATAAGCTCCAGGACTGGATCACCCGGAAGATTGAGACCTGGATGGGTCTTGAAATCAACCGGGAAAAGACACGGATCATTGATCTGCGTCAGGAAGGGGAAAGTTTGGATTTTCTGGGTTTTACCTTCAGGTTTGATAAAGACCTGCAAGGCAGGCCATACAGATATCCGAATTTCTTTCCTTCCAGGAAGAGTCTTAGCCGGGAAAGAGAATGTCTGCGTGCCATGACTGGGTCGAAATATTGCTTTATGCCCGTGCCTCACCTTATCATGTGGATAAACAGGCATCTTGAGGGATGGAGCAACTACTTCAATCTGGGTTATCCCCGTAAGGCCTTCAGGGAAATTAATCATTTTGTGCGCGGTCGGATGTTCGTCCATCTGAGACGAAGGAGCCAGCGGCCCTTTCGCCTGCCGGAAGGAGAGACCTATCATAATCATCTGAAGAAACTTGGATTGATTTATCTGTGAAGGTCCAGGCCACATGGCTCTCTGCGTGTACCTTTGGCGACAGTCTTCGGGAGAGCCGTATGCGGGAAAACCGCACGTACGGTTCGACGAGGGGGCACTAATGGAAGAATGCTTCTCAGTTGACACGTAGTAGTCGCGTGCGACGAGGCGTCTGTAAAAAGTCCTGGTTGATTCCTTTCATTAGTGCTCTACTCTATTGGTTAAGTTTTCTTTTGTCTTGCTCAATTTTTTTATGCCGCATTTCTCACAAGC
>CAZTKE010000075.1:0-7405 GCA_964614055.1 uncultured Desulfovibrionales bacterium
GCAGCCGGGAATAGAACCGAATCCGTTTTTGGACTCGGCACAAAAAAAGATCATTGCCAATGGCCGGGAATTGGTCCAGCTGAATCCGGCATATATGGTAAGGCTCTTGCACGAACGGGAAGGCAAAGACCGGGACGGAGTACGGGGAAGTTTGGTCAGCTTAGACCCCCTGAATCCGAAAAATTCTCCGGATAAGTGGCAAAAAAAGGCCCTGCGGGCATTTGATGCGGGCGAGGACAGCGCTTTTACCGTGCAAAAGGTCGGAGATACACGGTATCTTCGCCTGATAAAGGCCTTGCCTGTAAAAAAGGAGTGCCTGAATTGTCACGCCAGGCAGGGGTACAAGGTGGGAGACATCCGGGGCGGGATCAGTGTGACCATGCCCATGTCCCCGTATGACAAGGCCCTGCAAAAGGACAGACTGATACTTTTTTTGAGTCTGGGACTGGTGTGGATGACTGGCGCAACCGGGCTGGTGATTCTGGGGCATCAGCTCATTCGGCGGGTCCGGGAGCGGGATGTTTTTGCCGCCGATCTGCAATACTTGAGCTTTCACGACTCCCTGACCGGTCTTTACAACCGGTTTGCTTTTGATCATGAAATGGAGAGGCTGCAAAAGGGCCGCCACGAGTCCATAGCCGTTATCGTCTGCGACGTGGACGGCTTGAAAAAGGTCAATGATGAGCTGGGCCACGCCCGGGGAGACCGGCTGATAAAGGACGCGGCCGAGAACATTGCCGCCCCGTTGCGCAAGGGGGATATGCTGGCCAGGATCGGAGGGGACGAATTCGCTATTTTGCTCCCGGAGATAGGCGAGGAGCAATGCCGGGATCTGGTTGCCCGCATTCGGGCCGCGATTGAGCGATTTAACAGTGAAGATCCGGATGTGCATTTGTCCATCTCCCTTGGCTACTATGTGTGGGTTCAAGGAGAGGAAAAGGACTTAAACGCGGTGTTTAAAGAAGCGGACGACCGCATGTTCCGGGACAAGGCGGCCAAAAGGTCGAGCCGTATTTGAGACGGCTCTTTGAGTCTGGAATCCGGATATATTTTAAAACGGCCGTTTTATACGTCCAGAAAAGGAGGCAGTGATGGAGGCTCGAAGCATTACAAAACAGGTGTTGTGGATGGGGGCCGTGGACTGGGATCGGCGTCTTTTTGACGCCTTGATTCCTCTTCCGGACGGAACAAGCTACAACGCCTATCTTGTCATGGGCAGCGAAAAGACCGCCCTTGTGGATACAGTGGATCCGGATATGTCCGATGTACTTTTGGAACAACTGGAAGATGTTTCCGGCATTGACTATATCGTATCCCAGCACGCGGAGCAGGACCATTCCGGGACCCTGCCCCTGGTCCTGGAGAAATTTCCCCAGGCCCAAATCGTGTGTACGGCCAAGGCCAAGGGGATGCTCATGGATCTTTTAAATCTGCCTGAGAACAGTTTCTTGGCTGTGGAAGATGGGCAGGAGGTTTCCCTGGGAGACAAAACCCTGCGCTTTGTACACACGCCCTGGGTGCACTGGCCGGAGACCATGGTCACCTATATCCCGGAGGACAAAATACTTTTTTCCTGCGATTTCTTTGGTTCTCATATCGCGAGCAGCGATCTGTTTGTTAATGACAAGGGCCGGGTTTACGAGGCGGCCAAGCGCTATTTCGCAGAGATCATGATGCCCTTCCGTTCCAAAATAGCCAAGAATTTGGATAAGCTGAAGGATTTGGAGATATCCATGATCGCCCCCAGCCACGGTCCTATCTATCCAGACCCATCCTTTATTCTGGACGCCTATCATGGTTGGGTGCACGGGACACCGGCCAATACCGTGGTTCTGCCTTACGTGTCCATGCACGGCAGTACCAGGATAATGGTCGATCATCTTACGACTGCTCTTGTGCAGCGCGGGGTGGGAGTGGAGCGGTTCAATCTGGAAGTCACCGACATCGGCAAATTGGCCATAAGTTTGGTGGACGCCGGGAGCATTGTCCTGGGCACCCCCACCATTCATGCCGGGCCTCATCCTTATGCGGCCTATTGCGCCCTGCTGGCCGGGACCTTGCGTCCCAAAATCCAATTTTTATCCGTTATAGGTTCATACGGGTGGGGAGGGAAGACAATGGATACTTTGGCCGGAATGCTTGCCGGGATTAAGGCGGAGCTCCTGGACCCCGTATTTTGCAAAGGGGCGCCCCGGGAAAAGGATCTGCAAAGTCTGGACGATCTGGCCGCTTCCATTGCCGCCAAACATAAGGAGCAGGGCTTTGAATAAATGCTGTTTCCAAATAATGAAACGGTCGAAGAGGGGGGAGGCGCACTATGCAAGCGACAGAAGAACTTAAAAAGGAACATGAGGGGATTGAACTCATGCTTCGGATTTTGCAGGCCGTGGCCGATAAACTTGAAAGAGGAGAGCCAGCTGATACTGAGCATCTGGAGAGCATTTTAGAATTTCTGTCCGTATTCGTGGACAAGTGTCATCACGGCAAGGAAGAGGAATTTTTGTTCCCGGCGTTGCAAGGCGTGGGAGTGCTCCGGGAAAACGGTCCGATTGGGGTCATGCTGGATGAACACGAGCAGGGCCGAAAGCTTGTCAAAAAGTTCAAAGAGAGCGCAGCCCACTACAAATACGGGGACACGGCAATTGCCACCAGTATCCGGCAGATCATCGGCGATTATGTATCCCTGCTTACCCGGCATATCACCAAGGAGAATACGGTTCTTTTCCCCCTAGCCGAGGCCAAATTGGGTTCAAACAAAGACAGCGAGCTCTTTGGGGCGTTTGAGCAGCTTGAGCGGGACCGTATCGGAGTTGGGAAACACGATGAATTCCACGCCCTTTTGCATCAGCTGCAGAAGACTTATCTGACGTGAGCGGGGAAAAGATAGTGTCCTTTCTGCATCTGCTTCTGTGCTTGGGAAGCGGGACAATCGGTGCCTTAGCCGCCAAGTACGAAAAACAGGTGCTTATTTGATATGGGTCAAAGAAACAACCAAGGACATACCCTAGGTTGTTTTTAAACGCGGATGAATTTTTTATTTCTGAACATAAAACCAGACGGGAGGGATGATCATGTTTTGTTTTCAATGCCAGGAAACCGCCAAGAACCAGGGCTGCACGGTCAAGGGCATGTGCGGCAAGCCGGAGGAAACAGCCGATCTGCAGGATCTGCTTATTTATGTGTCCAAGGGGATCTCGGTTTACGGGGATAAGCTACGGGAAAAGGGAGTCGTGGACCGGGATGCGGGCAACTTTGTGTGCAAGGCCCTTTTCACCACTATTACCAATGTGGCCTGGGACGACGATGTGATTATAGAGCGCATCAAGCAGGGGCTCAAGGTTCGGGACAAGGTAAGGGAAAAACTAAACGGGGATATGCCTGATCCGCTTCCGGACTGCGCATCCTGGTCCTCCGAAAACAAAGAGGAGATTAAGGCCAAGGCCTTGTCCGACGAGGTGCGCATTACCGCGGTGGAAAATGAAGACGTGCGCTCCCTGCGGGAACTTTTGATCATCGGCTGCAAGGGCATCGCCGCCTATGCCGACCACGCAGCGATCCTGGGCAAGGAAAAGGACGATGTTTACGGATTTGTAATGGAGGCCCTGGCCTCGACCACCCAGGACCTTTCCGTGCAGGAAATGGTCAATATGGTCATGCGGGCCGGGGACAGCGCGGTAAATACCATGGCCCTTCTGGACGAGGCCAATACCTCCGCTTATGGTCATCCGGAAATATCCGAGGTCAATATCGGGGTGCGCAACAATCCCGGAATATTGATCAGCGGGCACGACTTGAAGGACATGGAAGAGCTTTTGAAGCAGACCGAAGGCACAGGTGTGGATGTATACACCCACGGGGAGATGCTTCCGGCCAACTATTATCCGGCCTTCAAGAAGTACAAGCATTTCGCGGGCAATTACGGCGGCTCCTGGTGGCATCAAAACGATGAGTTCGAGTCCTTTAACGGGCCGATCATCCTGACCACCAATTGCCTGATTCCGGTGAAAAACAAAAATACCTACCTGGACAGGCTGTTTACCACGGGTGTGGTCAATTATGCCGGGGCCGGGCATATCCAGGACCGGGCTGAAGGCGGGGAAAAGGATTTTTCCCCGGTGGTGGAAATGGCCAAGAAGTGTCCGGCCCCGCAGGAAATCGAATCCGGGAAGATCGTGGGTGGTTTCGCCCATAATCAGGTCCTGGCCCTGGCCGACAAGGTGGTCGAGGCGGTAAAATCCGGGGCCATCAAGCGCTTTGTGGTCATGGCCGGATGCGACGGCCGGCACAAGACGCGAAACTATTACACGGAAGTGGCCGAGAACCTGCCGGAAGATACGGTGATTCTCACTGCCGGATGCGCCAAATACCGCTACAACAAGCTGGATTTGGGGGACATCGGCGGCATTCCCCGGGTGCTGGACGCCGGGCAGTGCAACGACTCCTATTCCCTGGCGGTGATCGCCCTTAAGCTGAAAGAGGCCTTCGGGCTGGAGGACATAAACGATTTGCCCATATCCTATGATATCGCCTGGTATGAGCAAAAGGCGGTGGCCGTGCTCTTGGCCCTCTTGAGCCTGGGCGTTCAGGGCATCCGCCTGGGACCGACCCTGCCGGCCTTTTTGTCTCCGAATGTGGTCCAGGTCCTGGTGGACAAGTTCGACATCAAGCCCATCGGTTCGGTTAAGGAAGATATCGAGGCCATGATGGCCGGGAAGTAGCCGGAGAAAACGCCGCTTACAACTGAGGGCTGCCGTTTATATAAAGCGGCGGCCCTTTTTTTATCCGGCAAAGCAGAGATTCCGCTCAGTGCTGTGTACTTGACTGGGTGGATCATAAGTGCGACACCTTAAGCAAGGAGGAAATATAAAATGCCCACGAAAAACCCCAGAATCAATGTGGCCCTGGAAAAAGGGCTTTATAACGCTGTAAGCGAGCTGGCCGAGCAGGAAGGCATTTCCAGGTCCATGGCTGTTCGGGATTTGATAAAAGAGGCCATGGAAATGCGGGAAGACCTTGTTTTGGCTGAAATCGCCGAGAATAGGGAAGCCTCTTTTGATTCGGATACCGCCTTGAGTCACGATGAAGTATGGAGTTAGATACCATCCGCATGTCCTGAGCAAGGATCTCCCCAAGCTGAACCAGGATATAAAGGCGGGAATAAAAAAGGCTATTGAGGAGCGTATTCTTGTGGCGCCCGCTGAGTACGGCCTGCCCTTGAGAAAGACACTTAAAAGATACTGGAAACTAAGGGGTGGAGACTACAGGGTCGTATACAGGATAAATGAAGATGTAATAGTCATCTTTTGCATCCGCCACCGAAAGGATGTTTACGCTGTGGCCGAAGGCAGGCAATAAGGAAGTTTATATGAAGTTTCCATCCGGAAATGGCCTTTTTCCAGTTTTACCGCGTCAAATTTAATTTCCTTATTAAACGGAAAAAAACGCACGCTATGTAGGAGAGCCTTATCCTTGATAGCAACCTGCAAAAGCGACCTCCCTTTTTTATGCCAATTCTTCCAGAGCCTCGGCGATCCGGGACAGCCTTTCCGGGTCCAGAATCTCTATGCTTCTACCGTTGACCTTGATGATGCCGGCCTCGCTCATGCGCCTGAATGTCCTGGACAGGGCCTCCTGTGAGGTGCCCAGTATGTTGGCCAGCACTCCTTTGGGGATGCCCAGATCGATTACTGTTCCCTGTTCCGGGGAATGGGTGTGCATAAGATAGGAGGCCAGCCTGGAAGCCAGATCCTTCAGGGACAGGCTCTCTATGGTCCGGGTGAATTCGCGCAGCCTGCCGGCCAAAACCGCGAGCATGTTCATGGCCATGGACGGGTCCCCGGAAAATAGGGAGCGCAGTCTGTCCCGGGGGAAGAATAGAAGTGTGCACTCCTCCAGGGTCTCCGCGCTGGCCGGAAAAGTGCCTCCGGAAAACACCGGGACTTCGCCTATGGGTTCGCCGGAGGTGAAGATGTGCAGGATCTGTTCCCTCCCCTCCGGGGACAGCTTGTATACCTTCACCCGCCCGGAAAGTATCAGATAGAATCCGCTTGCCGGGTCTCCCTGGGCAAATATTTCCCGTTTGGCCGGCAGATTGGTTTTAGTGCTTATTTTTTTCAGATTCTCCATCTGTTCCGGGGATTGCCCCTGGAAAAGAAAGACATCCTGCAAAGAAATAGTTTTCGCCATGTCCGCTCCTTTTTGATCCAAGTCAAGGCAATGTTAGCGGATTTGCTTTAAAAAGCAACCTGAAGCCGGACCGGGCTCAGATCCGGTTGCCGTAAAAGCAATTCAAAAGGACGTTTTGGGGGCGGCACATTTGATATGTGCTGCCCTCCGGTTTTTTTCTGGAATTTAACCTCTTTAAGATCCGGGACCCGGTCGGAGCGTCTTTAGATTCGAAAATAAAGGAGACGGATATGAAAAGACCCATAGTGGAAATCGATGAGGAACTCTGTGACGGATGCGGCCTGTGCATTCCGGCCTGCGAGGAAGGGGCGATAAAGATAATAAACGGCAAGGCCCGGTTAATAGGGGACAAATATTGTGACGGCCTGGGGCATTGCCTGGGCAATTGTCCCCGCGGGGCCATAAAGGTCATCGAACGCGAGGCCGAGCCCTTTGATGCCGAGGCTGTGCAAAACAGTCCCTGCTCCGGCCGGGACGGTCATGAGGATTCGGGGTGTCCGGGTGGTTTTGCCCTGTCCGGACTGGAAAAATCCCCCGGTACACAGAATGGAAAGGGTGCTCTTAAGCATTGGCCGGTTCAGACCCATCTTGTCCGTCCGGAGATGGATTTTCTGGCCGGAGCGGATCTTTTGATAACCGCAGACTGTGCGCCCGTGGCATCCCCGCTTTATCACTCCGATTTTCTTCCGGGAAAAGTGGCCTTGCTGGGCTGCCCCAAGTTTGACGACCAATCCGCTTACCGGGATAAATTTAAGACCATATTCTCCCGCGGGGACATTAAAAGCATAACCGTGCTTTCCATGGAAGTGCCCTGCTGCAAGGGGCTTTTAAGGATTGTCCTCGAAGGTATGGATGATGCCCGGGCGGATTTGCCCGTTAAAAACGTGATTTTGGATCTGAGCGGGCGGATCAAGGAGGAAGTAGCGGTACGTTAATGATCTTCTCCTGAAAATCTGTCCAAAAACAAAAGATCTTGGACCGCCCCCCGGGGCGCGGAGCACGCTAGGTTTAAGACCTGAAACGGCGGCCTTGTCCGGAACCGGGCAAAGGTTTTGGACAAGGCCGCTACTTTACTTTTGGTGCTTTAAAAGGGGCCACAAGGAAAACAGGATCAAGGCCAAAACCGCTGCCAGAATGCAGACCAGGCGCAAAAAAGGTTCCTGTGCCGCCAGGCGGAAGGAGATAAGCTCAACCGAGGTGTCCAGCCACATAAGACCGC
>CAZTKE010000076.1:0-2405 GCA_964614055.1 uncultured Desulfovibrionales bacterium
ATCTGGATGATCTTTTCTTTAAAATTGATAATAGCCATGACTAAGCTTCAAGTATCTCGTTTAGTTCGTCTTTGATGCCGTCCACTTTGAGGCGCAAAAGCCCCAGGGAAAGATAGGGCTTGAAGAGAACGATCAGGATTATTTCCGGGGTGATCTTGGTAAAGTGGACATTTTCGTTCTCCCCGCGGTGGAAGAGCAGGGAAAAATCCTTTTCTCCGATAAGGGAAGCGATTTCCTTGGTGGCCGCGAAATTGGCGGCGGTGAGCACGGCCAGAGCCGCCCCGTCAAAGTCCTCGTCCCCGGCCTTGGACAATAGGTTCCCGCCCATGTCCGTGAGCATGGCATAGGTGGCCCCGGATTCCTCGATAAGTTTGTGCAGGCTGTCATCCAGCTTGTCCGCGATTTCTTCACTCAAGACAATGCTCATCAGTTACACTCCCCGTGGATTAAACAAAAAGGATCACGCGAGGCTGATTCCCGGATTGTGATCCTGTTTATACCCCCCTGTCTGGATAGGGGTAACACTAAAAATATTAGTCTTCAGAACAGCGACTGCTTACATTTGGTTTGCAGCATCGCAGGACCGGATGCATGCTTCCTTCATCTATCCCGGTTTAATCTGAGGACTTTTATGATCGTCCTTTGTTTGTTTCCTGGAGGCGTAAATTATTCATCTCCCTTGTGATGCCCGTGTTCAATATTGAAAGTGGCAATGATCACTCCAAGTATAATCAAGGACATGGCAAGGACGAATCCGGAAAACATACTTAAGACTCCTTTTGGGTTTGGGCGGGGACCCGCCGGTTGAGATCAAAATCGAAGCACAGGGCGAACAATTCTTTTTTGTAAACTTCTTATCCCTGTAAGACAAGTTTTTCAACCAATTTTTTGTTCTTTTACCCGGTAAATTTTCTATATGGATTTATTGGAAATATCAAGAGATCTTCCTTTTTAGCTGCCATGTCCGGCTAAAGCTCATACGTGCGGGAAGGGAAACTAAAAATGTATTCCCGGAAAACCGGGAAAAGATCGCCTGAGCCCAGGAATATGATGACGCTGGATGTGTACGGCGGCTGACTCACTCCGGATGAGCATGTTCAAGCCTTTCTTTATCTCTGAACTCTTTTGGGTTATGAAAAATTCATGCGTGCAAAGAAAACAGGACCACGGTTTTTGCGGTTTGTCCAAAAGGGGTTGATATTCCCTGTTTGCCTTTTTCTTTTTGCCTTTCCGGTCTCGGCAGCCCAGGAAATGGATATGTCCGCAGCGGTGCGGCGGGGTCTGGAGGCCAATCCCGGCCTGCAGGCGGCTCGGCACGAGCTGACCGGGTCCGAATTCGGAGTGGAGGCTTCCAAATCGGACTTTGGACCCAGCGTAACTGCCGGGTATGGTTACACCGGTCTGGATGAAACCCCTCATTTTCAAAGGATTCGCACCGGAGACCGGGATAACTGGGCCCTGCATTTAAATGTGAGTCAGCCCATTTTTACCGGTTTCAGGCTCATGAACAGCTACGAAAAAGCCAAGCTGGCCCGGGAAAACAGACAGGCCAAACTGAAGCGGGCCAGGTTGGCGCTTATACGGAACATACAGGAAAGTTTTCTGCGCCTGCTTGAATTCAGGGAAAAGGCGCGCAGCGCCGAGGATACGGTCAAGCGCTTGAAAGAGCATCTTAAGGTCAGTCGCTCCTTTTACGAGGTGGGGGTGCGCCCCCGGCTGGATGTTCTGGAGGCCAGGGCGGATGTGGCCGATGCCGAGCAAAAGCTTTTAAGGGCCAGAAACGGGGAGAGGACCATGCACGCCCGCCTGAATTCCCTTTTGGGTTTTGCCGTGAATCGGGATGTCCATTATTCGGGCGCACTTGAATTCGTGCCGGTTGAGCTGTCCGTGCGCGATTGTTTTAAGGAAGCCCGAAACAACCGTCCGGATGTGAGGATGGCGGAAAAAAGCGTTGAGATCGCGGTCCGGGACATAAATCTTACAGCGAGCGATTTTTATCCGCATATAGCGGCTGAATTCGATTATTATTCCCAGGGCGACGACCCCGGGGTGGACGGTAGCGAATACCAGGATCCCAGCGAGTGGCAGGTGGGGGTCAATCTGTCCTGGAAGGTGTTTGAGTGGGGAAAAACATATTATGAGTATAAACGGGCCCGGGAAGGAAAAAGCCGGATAGAGTCCGAGCTGGAAGAGCTTTTGCACCAAGTGGCCTACGAGGTCCAGTCCGCATATCTCCGCGTGCGGGAAACCCGGGAGCGGATCAAGGTGGCCCGGGCCGGGCTCACCGAGGCCAGGGAAGGCTATCGCATGGCCCGGGCCCGGTACAAGGCGCAGGTCGGGACCAATGCGCAGGTGCTTGACGCCCAGGACAGGCTGAGCCGCAGCGAGGCCAATCTGACCGCGGC
>CAZTKE010000076.1:2505-7256 GCA_964614055.1 uncultured Desulfovibrionales bacterium
AGGTGCTTGACGCCCAGGACAGGCTGAGCCGCAGCGAGGCCAATCTGACCGCGGCCATGAGCGGGTACCTCCGGGCCGCGGCCGAACTTCTGGCGGCAATGGGCCGGGAGCAGACGGATATCCTGGGGTGTTCACTCATTCGGTAGCCTTTTTTTCCGCCGCACCTTTTTTTCCGCCAGCCAGGCGAATTCCTGCAGCCGGGCGTCCACCCGGCCGTAGATGGAACTTTGGGAAAAGCCGCCTTTTTTAAGGGGGGCGCCGGCCCTTTCCCCGGTCAAGAGCTCCAGGGCCTGATCCACGTGCTCCACGGTATAGATGCTGAACAGTCCCTCCCGGACGGCATCCACCACCTGTTGCTTAAGCATCAGGTTGTCCACATTGTCCGCGGGAATGATGACCCCGTGATTCCCGTTAAGCCCCCGCCTGCGGCAGATTTCAAAGAAACCTTCTATCTTGCGGGTGACTTCGCCCACGGCCATTATGGTCCCGGAGTGCCCCACCGCTCCGGTCATGGCCAGGGAAAAACTTACCGGGACCCCGGAAAGAGCGGAAATCAGGGCGATCAGTTCCGCGGCCGAGGCGGAATCCCCGTCCACCGGGGTATAACTCTGCTCAAAGCATATGCTCCCGGAAAGCACCAGGGGCTTGTTTTGGGCGAACAGGTCCTGCAGGTAGTTTTTTAGGATCAGCATGGCCTTGGTATGAATGGGCCCGCCCAGGTCCGACTCCCGCTCCAGGTCGATTATCCCGCCGTGGCCGACCCCCACGCTGCAGGTGATCTGGTGGGGAAGGGCAAGCACATAGTCCCCGGCCAGGCTTACAGCCAGGCCGTTAACGCAGCCGATGCCCCGGCCCGTGGTCTTGACCTTTATCATCTCCCGGTCATACTCTTCCTGGAACATTTCCTCGTAGAGGTTTAAGCGGTGGATGCGAGCCCTGCGGGCAAAGTCCACGGACCGGGCATCTATATGTCCCTTGTGATTCATGCTGCTGGCCGCGTCCGCCTCTACCAGAACGTCCTTGATGGAGGACAGTTTCAGGGAGATTTTTTTCTGGTCCTGGGCCATTTCCGAGGAGTAGTCCACGAGAGCGCACTGGGCATCGCGGGTCAGTCTGCGGCTGGAGATGCCCGCGGCCATTGATTTGAGGGCGGAGATCAGGGCGGCGATGTTTTCCGGGTTGCGGGGGGCTTCCTCTTGAAGATGGCCTTTGAGCTTGAAGAATTTGCAGAAGCGGTCGTCCGATTCCTGCAAAAGCCCGTATAATTCATCCGTGCCGATGAGGATGATTTTCAGGTCCAGATGAATGGAGTCCGGCTCCAGGGTCTTGGTCCGGACCGGATCGAAGTGGTCGGTGGGGTCCTCCAGGCGGATTCGTCCGCAGCGCAGGGTGCGCAAGAGCCCTTCCCAGGCGGCCGGGTTGGCCAGGATGTCCTCGGCTCGGAGGATCAAAAAACCGCCGTTGGCCCTGTGCAGGCTGCCGGACTTGAGCAGGGTGAAATCCGTATAGTACGTGCCCATCTCGCTTTCCCGTTCCATGCTGCCCAGGAGGTTGAAGTATGCGGGATGGTCCTCGATTATGATCGGGGCTCCCTTTTGTCCGGAGTTGTCCACGAACAGATTGACCTGGTAGCGGGTAAAAAAGTCCGCGCCCGCACTGATTGAGGCCGTCTCGGCCTGGGATTCCGCGTTCTCCTCCCGCACCCGGAAGCGGTCCAGGTTGTCCAGCATATCTTTTTTCATCTCCTCCAGAAAGGCCCGGACTTTTTCCTCGTTTGAGAATTCGTTGCGGATTTGGCTCAAGAAGCGTTCCATCTGTTCTTCGGCCACCTGTCTGTCCAGTTTCTGCTCGTCCTCCTTCAGGCCCTGTTCGGCCAGCCCCAGTTCCCTGGACATGCCCAAAAGGGTGCGCATTATCCGACCGCTTTTTTCCTTTAGTGTTTTCTTGAGCTCCGGGTCCAGGCGTTCGTATTCCTCCCCGCTGAGCACCCTGCCTCCCAGCAGGGGGTAGAGGGTCAAATCCCCGTTGTCGTCGGTGTGCAGGCTGAAACTGTTCACATTGGCCTTTTGCTCCATGTTCTGCAAAAGATTGTCCCGGACCGAGGCGAACTCCTTGGCCAGATTTTCCTTGCGCTGCACGTATGATTCCTGCTCAAAGGCCTCGAGGATCGCCTCCCGGATGTTTTTTACCAGGGCCTGGATGCGTTTGCGGAAAACACTACCCCGCCCCGGGGCCAGAGTCAGGCAGCGGGGCCGGTCCGGGTCCTCGAAATTGTTTACATAAACCACATCCCGGGGAGCGGGCATTTTTTCCGCCCGGGGGCGGAGATATTCCCGGGTGAAATAGGTCCGTCCCGTGCCCTGTTCCCCGGCTATGTACACATTATATCCGGGAGTGTTTATATGCAGGGACAGTTCCAGGGCCTTCAGGGCCCGCTCCTGCAGCTCGGCTGCGCTGACGGTCAAATCTTTTTCTCGAGGCAGATTGCGCAAGGACAGTCTGGTCCTTAGTCTGGACGGGGCAAGAGGTCTTGGTTTTTTCATATCTTGTTTATTTTTCCCGACATTAGGGGCTGTTAATTTATATGCCCGCAAATGGCTGTTGTCTTTTGCAAAAAAATAGGTAAAATCCTTTTCAGCTTAAGTCCGCGATACAAAGTCCGGGCGGAAGCACAGCCTATATTTTAATCACCGGCAGATTACAAGAAAAACAATATTGGGTTAATGTTTGGATATGATTGCGTATTTATCGTCAGATCCCGTTAGGGAAAAAATGCACAAGTCCATTGACTTGTTCCCGAGGCCTGTGCTAGTTGCCAAAACACTTGTGAACGAAAGCACGAAGCGCGAAAGATATGTTCTTTAAGGTTAAAGATAGGGAACTCTGGAACGCCCTGGGCAAGGCCAGCCTGTTGGGTATTCATCTGGTGACCAGCACTTTTGTCGGTTTGGCCCTCGGGTATTTTCTGGACAAATGGCTGGGAACCGAGCCCTGGCTCCTGTTGGCGTTTCTGGTCTTTGGTATAGCAGCCGGATTCAAGAACATGTTTCAGGAAGTGAAGAAGCTGCAGGAAGCCGAAAACAAGAAAGATGATAATCCCGGGGTATAGGATCGACAGATGGCTGTACCGGCGGGGCTTTCGTGAAAAACAGGTGCGCATGCTTTTGCGCCGGCACCTTTATCTGGCCACGGTAACCATCCCCTTGAGTTGGCTCGTTTCCCCGGATTGGGGGGTGTCGTTTACGGTCGGGGCTATTTTGAGCGTGTTTAATTTTTATGCCCTGGCCCGGATAGTCCAGGAAGTGGTGTTCGTGCCCAAAGGGGGAGTAACCTCTCTCTTGGTTGGATTTTATATGCGGCTTTTACTGACCGGTGTTGTCCTTTTTGTCATGATCGGTCCTTTAAGGTCGGAAATAGTGCCCTTGTTGCTTGGGCTGAGTATAGTTGTACTGAATATTTTTTTGTTTGGGGCGGCTCAGGTGAGCAAAAAATTGAAGGAGGCTCGGTAATGTCTAGTGCTATACATCCCATATTTCTGGTAGAAGAAGCCTTTAAGGTGGCCGGTCTGACCAATGCGCACGGCCAAGCCCTGATACCCAACAATGTGTTGTATTCCTGGGTTTTGATGGCGGTGCTTATCCTTTTCGGTTGGCTGGCGACCAGAAATGTCCAGATGGTGCCCAGAGGAGTGCAAAATTTCTTCGAGTTTTTAATCGGATCTCTGGAAGAGTTCGTGGTTTCCAATATGGGCGAGGCCGGAAGAAAGGTCTTTCCGGTTTTGTGTACCCTTTTTATCTATATTTTTGTCTGCAATATAACCGGCCTTATTCCCGGCGGCTTTCCGCCTACGGCCAACGTGAATACCAATGCCTCCATGGCCATATTCGTATTCCTGTATTATAATTTTTGGGGTTTCAAGCTGCACGGAATCAAGTACATCAAGCATTTCATGGGACCCTACTGGTGGCTTGCTCCGATTATGTTTCCCATTGAAATCGTCAGCCATCTGGCCCGGCCGCTTTCACTCACTCTCCGTCTTTTCGGGAATATCATGGGTGAGGATATTGTCTTGGCCCTGCTGTTTATACTTGCTCCCATCGTGTCCACGTTGCCCATTTACTTTCTGTTCCTGCTGGCGGATACGATTCAGGCCTTTGTCTTCTTCATGCTTTCCATGCTTTATCTGCAGGGAGCTTTTGAGGAGGCCCACTAAAATATGGGGAAATGGTCGTAAGACCGCAATAATATAACTTAATTTCTAGGAGGATTTAGAATCATGCGTAAAGCTTTTCTAACCGTACTGAACACTGTTGCTCTGGTTGCCATGGCCGGCGTGGCTTTCGCCGCCGAAGGCGCGATCGAAGCCGAAGTGATCTCTCTTACTTCCATCGCCACCGCTCTGGGTATGGCTTTGGCCGCCGCTGGCTGCGGAATCGGCCAGGGCCTGGGCCTGAAGGCCGCCTGCGAAGGCACCGCCCGCAATCCCGAGGCCAGTGGTAAAATCACCGTTACCATGCTCATCGGTCTGGCCATGATTGAGTCTCTGGCTATTTATGCTCTGGTTGTGAACCTGATTCTGCTGTTCGCCAACCCGTTCATCTAAGTCGGAATAATTGATTGCAGAAGGGGGGAGTTAACCTCCCCCCTTTTTTGAACTTTGACTTTGTTAAAAATTTCACTATGCCGCATTTAAAAAGCGAAAAAATTCCCCGGGCGACCATCACCAGGCTGGCCCTCTATGTCCAGGAACT
>CAZTKE010000077.1:0-6958 GCA_964614055.1 uncultured Desulfovibrionales bacterium
CGTTTTTGACGTGCACCGCTATACACCAGGTGCACTGCTGGGCCACGGCCAGGGACACGCAGATAAGGCTTTTCACCTTGGCGTCCAAAACCCCCTTGGTCTTGGCCGTCTTCACGAAATTCATGAAACTGTTTACCGGCTGGGGCGCATCCTCGCTCAAGTTTTTGAACAACGCATCTGTCTCCGCTATAAGGTCGCTCATTTTTACCTCCCTGGTGTTTAAATACCTGCCTGGCACTTTTAAAGACTCTTGTCTCCCAAAGCAAAAAGGGAAGGACCGGCCTGATCCTTCCCTTTAAGATAAACAGCTTGTTTCCGGGATGCAAACTAAAATTTGTACCCCACGGAAAGCCCGGCTATGTGGCTGTGCCCGTTCTTGAATTCGCCGTCGTATATATAATCGTCCGGTCTGGCGTCTACATCGCGATCCTTTATCTTCAAATAAGTATAGGATACATCTACAGTCCAGTTGTCCCAGTGCAGCCCGGTACCCACGCCGTACAACTGGCGATCGTTGGCCGGGACCATGTAATCCACGGTTTCGTCCGGAATGGGACTTTCATCATATATGTAGCTGGCCCGGATGTCCCACATCTCGTTTATGCTGTATTCCACCCCAAACTGCAGGCGCCAGGTATCCTCCCATTTTTTAGGGGTAGTGGAAGACACTTTGTCATAAGGAGATATCGGTTTGTCATAGTGCATGGTCAGCTCCTCGTAGCTGCTCCAGCCGGTGCGCACCGCGTCCGCCTCTATGGACAGGTTGTCCAGGGGGTATACGGCCACGCCCATGGTCCAGGAATCGGGCAGGGTGATGTCCCCGTGCGCCCCGCAGTCCGGATAAACATTACTATCCGTATCAAAAGTGGCATCCCCCCCGCACGTTTTGGGCTATTTCGCTGCGGTAGATCACGCCCATTTTCAGCCAATCCACAGGCGTATAATGCACCGCAGCGTCAAACCCGTAGCCCACGCTGTCCCCTTTTAATTTTGATTTAAAATCTTTAGGACTTCCAACATACGCCCCATTAATATACTTCTCCTTGGTGAATTCGAACCACATGGCCTCCACGCCCACGGCAAAGGATAGGTCCTCGGTCAGCTTGATGCCCAGATTGGGATTAACGGAAAGGGAATTTATCCCCGCATAAGTAACATTTCGCTTACCTTGCCAGTCATCCGGATACTCCGTGCCCAATCCGAAGCGGGAGAAAACACCCACTCCCAGCCAGTAGCGCTCCCCAAGCTGGGTGGTCAGGTAGGCGTGCGGGGGCATCCAGATATTGTCCTCGCCGGCAGTGGTTTCCGTTTTTCCGCCGTTTTTGGTGACCACGTCCACCTGCGGATTTATCCCGCTCAGACCGGCCATTACCTGGGTTCCGTTCAACTGGGTCATGCCCGCCGGATTATAGGCCACGGTGGAGGCGTCATCCGCCCGGCCCACAAGGGTTCCACCCAGGGCGTTCCCCCGGGCGCTCCATTCGTAGATGCCAAAGCCCGCGCCAAAGGCCCGGCCCGCACCCAAAACAAGCATACACATCCCCGCGAGCAGCAGCACTCCCATTCCAGATCTAAAACGCATACTCCCTCCCTTACGCAGTTGACATTCCAGAATAGATCTTTTTAGCGGCACATAAAAACGCCGCACTAGTACAAACGGGAAGGGAAAAAATCAACAAGATTTTACGCGGCAGGAAAAATTTTGGGATGGAAAATTAAAGAATCCGGCACTCAAATCAAAGAGTTGAGAGCCGGAAAGGGGTAAGTATGCCCCTTTGGCGGGGCTTAGAAAACACCGATCCGGAAGTTCGGCATCCAAAAGGGTGAGGCGAATGAATCACTGGAAATCCATTTTCTTGTCCCAGAGCCGAGTTCACTCCCATTCGCAGCCCAGGACCGCATCCAGGCAATGGAAAAAATTGAGCACGCACGGGAGGCGGAGGCGATAAAAGACCTGCTTTCCCCGTTTATCGTCCTGGACCAGTCCGGCCTCCTTAAGCACCCTCAAGTGCTTGGATACAGTAGACACATCATCGCCCACGAGCTCTCTTAGATGACACACGCACCTCTCCCCCCGGGAAAGCTCCTCGAGCATCATAAGCCGCGAGGGATGGGCCAGGGCCTTCATTACCTCGGCCCGAGCCTTAAAATATTTTCGGCTGCATTTTTCGGCTCCAATCGCCACACTCATCTCCTTTAATTCTAAGCTCTCCGGCACAGCGTGTGATTTTTTTACATTTTCTCTATTGGCCAAGCGTGACTCTTGTCAATAAACGCGGGGATTCGGCAAAATAAAGGGGGCTTTGTATTTCTTCCCCGATCCTTTTGGACGCATTTAAGGAGAGGACGAGCCGTTTCAGGCACTGTTCCGGGCCCGCCCCGGATGCAAAAACTTGAATAGCGTGGGAGCGATCAGACAGGTCAAAAGGGCCAAAAGGACAAAGGCGTCCTTGGTTTCCGTGGATATGAATCCCTCCTGCATGCCTATGGTGGCCGCGGCGATAATCAGGCTGAGGCGGGAGGACAGAAGGACTCCGGCCTTAAAGGCCTGGGCCGGGGGCATCCTCTGCCGAGTAAAAAGCATGGCCGGGAGTATCTTAACCGCAAAGGCCAAAACCACAAGAAGCCCGGTCAGTTTCAGCTGGGACCAGGAAATGACATTGGCCAAATCAAAATTCATGCCCACGTTTATAAAAAAAATCGGGATCAAGAACCCGAAACCCAGCCCGGAAATCTTGCTTTCCAGGGTTTCTTTTTCCCGCAGGGCAAAGGAAAGCACGCATCCCCCCATGAACGCGCCCAGAACCGGCTCCAGATGCACCAGCTCGGACAAGGCCACCATGCAGAAAAGAAGGGCCAGGGCCAGACGCACGCCCTGTTCATTTGCGTCCCCCGCGGACAGGAGCCTTTCCGCACGCTCCGGATGCCACCAGGCCCATAGCCGAGCCGCCCAAAGCAGGCCTCCGAACCCGAAAAAAAGAATAAGCGGCCTGAAAAGCCTCCAGTCCAGCCCGTATTTATGTCCCAAGACATAAAGGGTAATGGCCAGAAGAGTGATAAAGTCAGCCAGCGAAGCGGCCAAAAGCATGTTCTGCCCGAACACGGAGCGGCTTAGCCCGGAACTTTTGATGGCCGGCATGACCAGGCCAAGGGAAGTGGTGGCCAGAATAAGGGCCACAAAAACCCCGCGCTCAAGAAACCAGGCGCAAACAAAGGACAATCCCAGGGTGCCGGCAAATACGGCCAGGTGCAAAAAGATATCCCGGGCCGACTGTTTGGCCAGGAGATCAAAATCTATTTCCATGCCGGAATAAAACATGAGCACCAGAAAACCCAGATGAGCCAAAAGCACCGGCCAATCACCGGAGAAGCCGAGATCAAGAAAGCTCTTGCCCAGAATCACCCCGAAAAGGATCTCCATGACCGCCGGAGGCAGGCGGACAAGACGGCTCAACCCCGGCAGGACTGCCACCGCTCCGGCTACCACGAAAAGGGATGCGGCCTGATCCAGGATCATAATTCCCTGCCCGGGAAAAGTACTGAGCACTTGCAGGCGGAAGCCACCAGCTCGGATATGTTCGGATACAAAAAAAGACCTTGCGGTCGTCCGGCCAGACCGAGAACCAGAAGATCAAAATCCGCGGCCGCAGCCACTGCCTGCTTGACCGGATTTCCCGAACGCACCTCTTCAGTTATCTCGTATTTGAGGACATGGGCCTGCTCCCTTATTCGCTGCAACATGGATTTTGCCGGTTTTACACTGCTCTCCCCGCCGATTATCTCCTTTTCCTCCACCACCAGGGCAGTAATCCGGGCTCCGAACTGCTTGCCCAGATCAACCGCCGCATGCAGGACATGCTCGGGATCACTGCAATGGGAAAAAAGAACCAGAATCCGCTCATAAGGAAAGGAACCCCGGGAAAACAAAACCGGTCTCTTCACCTTCTCCACCAGGGAAACAAACTTTTTGCGGCCGAAATAGCGAAGCACGGATGACGCCGGGGCGGGAAGCATGACCACGGCCGGCATCTGCACCCGGACGGTCTCTTCCAGACCGGCCATGTAGTCCTTTTGTCGGGGCAAATACTTAAGGGGCATATCCTCGGACCATTGCTCCAGGGCCTCCCTGACTTCCCCCCGGTCCTTTTCAAACAGGACTTCCACACGTTTCAGCTGCACACCTTGCAGGAGCTTATGCGCCTCGCTTATTAAAAGCTGCGGGGAATCGTCCGGGTCCAGGGCAACAAGCAGGCTCTGGCCCATATTGTGCGGGAACTGAGGTGTGCCGCATTCAGCCAGGTCGCATACCTCGGAAAACATTCCCTCCCGGCCCAGGATCACCAGCCTGTCGCTCGGCTGTACAGCCACCGCTTCATCCGGGAAAATGAGTTCTTCCCCCCTGAACATGCCCACCACCCGCCAGCCGCTTTGCCTAAGCTCGCGTATGCTCTTTCCGGCCACTGCAAAATGGTTGGACACGTCCATCTCCATCAATTCCGCCCGGCCCAGATCCAGGGGCATTACCTTGATCCGCGGGTCCTGTAGATAGTGATACACGCTCTTGGCCAGTATCCAGCTCGAGGACACAGTGCGCACTCCCAGGCGGGCGAACTCCCCGACCCGGACATGACTGTTGACCAGGGCCAAAGGGTGGTCCACATCCTTTTCCCGGGCAAAACGCATAATCGCCAGATTCACATCATCACTTCCGGTCATGGCCAGGACATAGTCGAATCCGGACAAACCCGCCTTGTCCAAGACCACCGGACTGGAGGCGTCACCATTCACCTTCCTGGAAATGATCCCCATATCATTTTCGGCCCTCTGCAAAGCCTTAGGGTCAATATCGAGCACCGTGACCTCCCAGCCCTCGCCCAAAAGCTCCAGAAGCTGTCTGGAGATGCGGCTTAAACCGCAAAGTAAAACGCGCATATCCCACCTCAAAAGGATTGGCTTTTGCTTGTCCAAAACGCACTTGCCCGCTCAGGCGGACGCTTGCAGATAAAATTAACCGGGCTCTCCGACACAGCGTGTGGATTTTTTATGTTTCTCCGCCTAAACTTTTTGGATGCCAAACTACCGGCCCGGTGTTTTCTAGGTCCCGCCAAAGGGGGATGCTTGCCCCCTTCCGGCACTCAAATTTTTGATTTGAGTGCCGGAGACCAAGAAAACGCTCGAACCTCTCGTTAAAAGCATCCAAAAAGATCAGGCGGAGAAAATCCATGTCAAACGTTAAGGACCCATTAACCGGAGGACAGGTACCGTGCCGGCCATTTAACCAATATATTAGGAATATATTAGGACCAAAAGACAAATACGGTCAACTGAAAGGAGCAACTGCCAATAAACCTTCCCGGAGCGGATAAAAACAGCACATCCGGGAAAACTCCACGTAAAACGCTGAGGGCAAAAATATTACACAATTGACATTTATGAGCTTAAGGTGCCAGACTTAAAGATAATCAGATCAAGTCCGGTTTGGTCATTTCGGTCTGAAGTAAAATAACATTATCCAGCCCACGCAAAAGGAGGACCTATGGGTAACGCCGGAGAAGAAAAAAAGTATGAGGAACTGAGCCCTTTTGAGCTGAAAAACAAGCTGATTTCCATGGCCGGTTCCAGGCAGGAAGAGATAATGCTCAACGCGGGAAGGGGCAACCCCAATTGGGTGGCTACGCTCCCCAGGGAGGCTTTTTTCCTTTTGGGCAATTTCGCTCTGGAAGAAGGGCACCGGGTCTTGAGCCGGCCCGGTCTTGCCGGAGCTCCGGAAAAATCGGGGATGGGCGAGCGCTTTGTCCAGTTCTGCCAAAGAAAATCCGAGCATATAGGGGCCGAGTTTCTGAATAACTCCTACAAATATGTAACTGAAACCCTGAAGCTAAATGGGGATGAATTTATCGCGGAAATGGTGGACGCCATACTCGGGGACCACTACCCCACCCCGGACAGGATGCTCAAAAACTCCCAGGAGATAGTCCGGGAATATCTGAACCTGACAATGTGCGACAGCCAGCCGCCGGATGACACCATGGATCTGTTCGCGGTCGAGGGCGGTACAGCGGCCATGACTTACATCTTCAACTCCCTGAAGGAAAATTTCTTGATCAATCCCGGGGACAAGATCGCCCTGGGCACACCAATTTTCACACCCTATCTGGAAATACCCCCGCTAAACGATTATCAGCTGGAAATCGTGGAGATCAAACAGGACGAACACCATGACTGGCAGTATCCTCCGGAGGAACTGGAAAAGCTAAAAGACCCCTCGATAAAGGCCTTCTTCCTGGTCAACCCCTCCAATCCCTCCTCGGTGAGCGTGGACGACAAGTCGCTTAAAATGCTCGCCGACCTGGTCCAAAACGAAAGAAAGGATCTGATCATCCTCACCGACGATGTCTACGGGACATTTGTAAACGGCTTCAAATCCCTGGCCGCGACAGCTCCCAGAAATACCATCCTGGTCTATTCCTATTCCAAGTATTTCGGAGCCACCGGCTGGAGACTCGGAGTTATCGGCATTTACCAAAACAATGTCCTGGACAAAATGATCGCTGATTTGCCCCAGGAAAAACAGACCGGCATGCACAAGCGTTATGAATCCATCTCCACCGAGCCGGAGAAACTGAAGCTGATCGACCGCATTGTGGCTGACAGCCGGGCTGTTGCCCTGAATCACACCTCGGGTCTGTCCACCCCGCAGCAGGTGATGATGGTCTTATTCTCTTTGCAGGAGCTTTTGGACGCGGACAGCCGCCTATACCGCAAGGAAGTCCAGGATATCGTGCATGAGCGCTACAGTGCCCTGTACAATGCGCTCGGCACCCAGGGAGGTCTATTGCCCTGCTATGCGCAGTATTACACAACCATAGACATTTACGAACTCGCCCAGGACCGGCACGGAGATGAATTTGCCGATTGGATGAAAAAAACGCACGAGCCGATAGATTTCGTCTGGCGC
>CAZTKE010000078.1:0-6913 GCA_964614055.1 uncultured Desulfovibrionales bacterium
CGGGAGCTTTAAATGCTGGGTCGGATAATCCTTTTCCATGACCTCTATTTTTCGGGTAAGGGATTTTTCTCCGCCGGGACCGTTAAAAGAGAATCTGATTTCCTGCATCCCCTTTTTGTCCAGTCCGGCTCCGAACCAAAAAGTGTATTCCTCACCGGGGAACAGGGAAAAATCCTGTTTTCTGCCGTTAAAATCAACGCGCAAATGATCATATTCCGGACCGGGGTGGACGGTGACCGCAAAAGGCTCCCCGTTAAAGACCTTTTGCGGGGTTTTCAGGGAGTAAGCGTGAGCCGGGCATAAAAAGAAAATAAAAACAACCAAAGCAATGAGGAAGAAAAGAAATACCCCGGCTCCGGCAAAGGCACTGTTTGAATAAAGGGAAGGGCTGGATCTTTTTTGGAACATTTATTCCTCTTTTTCCCCACCGGTTACCCGGGCAAATATTTTTCCCCTGCGCACCAGGATGTCCAGGTCATCGCCCCGGGTTACCTGCTCGCAGTCCCGGACAAAATCCTTTTCCCCGCTTTGTCTGACCAGGGCGTAACCCTTTTCCAAAGGACGATACGGGTCCAGACCTATCAGTCTTTCGCTTAAAACCGAATGCCTGGATTCACGCTCGGTCAAAAAAGAATCGGCCGCACGGACGAGATCGTGGGAAAGGGTGCCCAGATGCTGCCGGTGGTAGCTCCAGAACCTGGAAGTGTATATCCTGGATAGCCTGTTCTTAAGATCACCAAGGTTGTTCTGCAAGGAATTGATATACCCGGCAAAGGAATGATGCAGTCTTTTATGCGCCTCCTTTAGCCGATCCAAAGTCCTGTCCAGCTGTTTTTGCGGGCTCAGCCAGGTCAGGGCCTGCATCTTGTGCATAAGAACCGTATCCTTGTTCCTTAAAAACTCCGCCCCGATCCCTTTGAGCTTGTATGTCAATTCATCCGTTCGCTGGGCCAGGGCCTTTCTTTCCGGCCAGATGGCCCGCACCGCATGCGTGGGTGTGGCCGCCCGCACATCCGCGACCAGATCGGCTATGCTGGTATCCACTTCGTGCCCGATCCCGGTAACCACGGGCAGCCGGGAAGCAAAAACCGCCCGGGCCACTTCCTCGGTGTTGAAAGGCCACAGATCTTCCAGAGAACCGCCGCCGCGGATCAGAAGCAAAACCTCGGCCCGGGCTTCGGCGTTGGCCGTGGCCAGTGCCGAGGCTATCTCCTTCTTGGCCTTGTCCCCCTGCACATGCACGGGATAGACAAAAATCTCCCCGCCCAGCCCGTACTGCCCGGAAACATGCAGAAAGTCCTGAAGCGCGGCCCCGTTGGCCGCGGTGATCACAGCCACTTTTTGGGGACAAAAAGGCAGCGGTTTTTTGTTTTCCCGGGAAAAAAGGCCTTCGGCCTTTAATTTTTCCTTCAGGGCCTCGAATTGCATGTGCAGATCGCCCATGCCCTGTTCCTGCACAAGCTCGGGGATAATCTGATATGTTCCCCGGGGAGGGTAGACGGACAGACGGCCGGCGCAGACGACCTCGCTCCCCTCCTGCAGGGAATCGGCCACGGGTTTTCCCTTATGGTCCAGGGAAAAGGCGTGATTATTCTTGAACCAGGCCGCGGAAATGACCGCCTGTTCATCCTTGAGAGTGAAATAGATATGCCCGGAGCCCGGACGGGAAATATTGGATACCTGCCCCCGGACCCAGACCACCGGAAAGGAAGGCTCCAGGGCCTCCTTTATGGCCCGGGAAAGTTCGGAAACGGAAAAGACATGGGCCAAAAAATTATTCTCCGTTTTTGTCGCTGATACCGGATGCGCTCCATAGTTTTTCCCGGATACGGGCCAGTTCCCCGGTAAGATCTTCAAGAGCGACCTCTGTTTTTTCTCCGGTCTTGCGCACCTTTATCTCCACCACGCCCCGCTCCAGGCCCTTGGCTCCAACAACTACCTGTACAGGTATCCCTATCAGATCCGCGTCCTTGAATTTGACTCCCGGCCTTTCCGCCCGGTCGTCCAGAAGGCACTCCACTCCGGCCCCTTGCAGCCGGTCATGGATATCCACGGCAGCGCTGAACACTTTTTCATCCTTGGGATTTATGGCCACTATCAAAACTTCCCACGGGGCAATGGCCGGGGGATAAATAATACCGTTTTCGTCGTGATTCTGCTCGATGCAGGCGGCAAGCACCCGGCTAATGCCGATCCCGTAACAACCCATTATCAGAGGTTTTTCCTTGCCGTTCTCATCCAGAAAGGATGCCTTGAGCGCTTGGCTGTATTTCGTGCCCAGCATGAAGATGTGCCCGACTTCAATCCCCCGGGTGAATTCCAGGTTTTCCCCGCACCCCGGACAGGGATCATCAGGGACTATCTCCCGCAGGTCCGCATACGCTGATACCCGGCAATCCCGTGCAGGGTCGAAATGCAGATAATGGGCGTCGTTGGCGTTGGCCCCGACCACGAAATCACAGCGATTTTCAAGCTCCTGATCGGCGAAGATCTCTGCCGCCTCCAGGCCCACCGGCCCGGAAAAACCCACAGGCGCCCCGGACCACTTGCGCACTTTTTCCGCGGAGGCCAGCTCCAGATCGGTTGCATTCAGAAAATTCTTCAGCTTGACCTCGTTTAGATCCCGGTCGCCCCGGACCATCACGGCCACCGCCCTGCCGTCGACCTCATACAAAAGGGTCTTTAATATTCTGTCCTTGCCGGTTTCCAGATAAGCGGCCACCTGCTCCACGGTATGCGCGTCCGGGGTCTTTACTTTCTTGAGTTCCGGACAGGCTTGGTCAGCCGCTGCCGGGGGCGGGGCCACTTCGGCCTTTTCCAGATTGGCGGCATAGGCGCATTTGGGGCAGACAACAATTATATCCTCCCCGGTCTCGGCCAGAACCATGAACTCCTGGGAGACACTCCCTCCAATGGCTCCGCTGTCCGCATCCACACCTCGGAATTCAAGTCCCAGACGGGAGAAAATGCTCTCGTAGGCCTGGCGCATCTCCTCATAGCTCCGGGCGGCTCCGTCTTCGTCCCGGTCAAAGGAGTAGGCATCCTTCATGATGAATTCCCGGCCGCGCATGAGCCCGAACCTGGGGCGTATCTCGTCCCGGAATTTGGTCTGCACCTGATACATATTCACCGGGAGCTGCTTGTAGGATCTGATTTCTCCCCGGACCAGATCGGTTATTACCTCCTCATGGGTGGGTCCCATACAGTAATCCCGGTCATGGCGGTCCCGAAACCGCAAGAGCTCCTTGCCGTAATGCTCCCAGCGCCCGGACTCCTTCCAGATATCCCCGGGCTGCACCGCCGGCAAGCGGATCTCCACCGCTCCGAACCTGTCCATTTCCTCGCGCACGATGCGGCTTATCTTCTGCAAAGACTTCCATCCGGCCGGGAGATAGGAATAGATGCCGGAAGCAAGCTTGCGGATCATGCCCGCCCGGAGCAGCAGTTTATGGCTGATGACCTCGGCCTCGGCCGGGTCTTCCTTTAACGTGGGGATATAATTTCTGGACCAGTACACTTGCACGCTCCTTAACAAAGAATTTGAAAAACAAAGATATAAAAGACGGCTTATATTTTAAAAGCGCTTTTTTTTCAAACAACGAGGCCCGGAACAAAAACCGGTTCAACCGCCCTTCTTTTCCGACCGGACCCTGTCCACCTCGCGCATGAACTCATCCAGAAGATTCTCCCCTCCGCGCACCTTGCGCAAGACCTCGCCCCGGGAAAAGATGATCCCGCAGTCCCGTCCCCCGGCCAATCCTATATCCGCTTCCCTGGCCTCGCCGGGTCCGTTGACCACACAGCCCATGACCGCCACCTTGAAATTCTCCGGGACATCCTTGAGCCTGTCTTCCACCGCATTTGCCAGAGAGATGAGATCTATCTCGGTCCGCCCGCAGGTGGGGCAGGAAACAATCTCCGGGCCGCGATGGCGAATATCAAGGGATCGCAATATCTCCCAGGCCACGCCCGCTTCCAGGACCGGGTCCGCGGTCAGGGAAACCCGCAGGGTGTCCCCGATCCCCTGATACAGCAAAACGCCCAGCCCCACAGCGGACTTGACCGTACCGCGCATAAAGGTCCCGGCCTCGGTGACCCCTATATGCAGGGGATAGTCAACCCGGCGGCTGAGTTCCTGATAGGCCCGGATGGTATCCGGGACGCTGGAGGACTTGAGGGAAATCTTTATTTGAGTGAAATTTCTGTCCTCCAGGATGCGCACATGCTTAAGCGCGCTCTCCACCATGGCTTTAGGTGTGGGACCGCCGAACTCCTTGAGCACATCCTTGTGCAGGGAACCGGCATTTACCCCTATGCGGATGGGTACATTTTTGTCCGCGGCCGCCTGCACCACCCGGTCCACCTTGTCCCGGCAACCGATGTTCCCCGGGTTTATACGCAGCGCGTCTATCCCGGCTTTAAGGGACATAAGCGCCAGGCGGTAGTCGAAATGGATATCCGCCACAAGGGGCACTTCCGCCCTTTGTTTTATCTCCTTAAGGGCTGAAGCGGCCTCCTCATCCGGCACGGCCAGGCGGACAATCTCGCAGCCCGCGCCTGCAAGCCGACCGATTTGGTCCAGAGTGGCGTCAACCTCCCTGGTATCGGTATTGGTCATGCTCTGAACCCGAACCGGATTTTCTCCCCCGACCCCAACATCTCCAATTTTTACTTCCCGGGTGGTCATTCTCTTGGTCATGGCAAATTTTCCTGCATTACTTTAAATCCGCTTTGCAAACATCACGATTTTAAATACACTCAACTGAACCCGGATATTACTATGACATTCAAAACCGTTAGGCAACAGGAGGGCTGATGGACATTCCCGCCACACCCAAAATCGGCATAAGTACCTGCCTTATGGGGGAAAAAGTCCGCTACGACGGGGGACACAAGCTGGACCGGTTCATCCGGGATACGCTGGGAAAGTATGTACGCTTTGTTCCGGTCTGCCCGGAGGTGGAATGCGGAATGAGCGTGCCCAGGGAAGCCCTGCGCCTGGAGGGCGATGCGGATAATCCCCGGCTTATGACCCAAAAAACGCGCCATGATTATACCGAACAAATGCAGGTATGGGGAAAGGATAAGCTTAAGGAGCTGGAAAAGGAAAATCTGGACGGATACATATTCAAGAGCAAATCCCCGAGCAGCGGCATGCAGCGGATAAAGGTATACAACGCCAAGGGGCATCCCGCACCTAAAGGGGTGGGCATATGGGCGAGGATGTTCATGGATCATTTCCCCCTTTTGCCGGTGGAGGATGACGGTCGGCTGAACGATCCGGTGCTCCGGGAAAATTTTATCTCCAGGATATTCGTCTTTGCCGCCTGGAGGAAACTATTGGCCGAAAACAAGAGCCAAAAAGGCCTGGTGGATTTCCACACCCGGCACAAACTGCTTATCATGGCCCATCATCTGTCCACATACAGGGAAATGGGAAAACTGGTGGCCAATTGGGATAAAAAACCGCTAGATGAGCTTTTTTCCCTGTATCAACAAAAGCTTGTCTACGTTTTGTCCCTCAAGCAGACGGTAAAAAAGAACGTGAACGTGCTTCAGCACGCGGCCGGGTACTTCAAAAAAGACCTGACCGGGGATGAAAAAAAAGAATTGCAGGAAATCATTGAGAATTACCGCCAGGAACTGCTCCCCCTGATTGTGCCGGTGACCATCATCAACCATTATACCCGCAAATACGACAAATCCTATCTCAAAAATCAAGTATACCTGCATCCCCACCCCATGGAACTAAAATTGAGGAATCATGTCTGAAAAAAACAAAGATTCGCTTCGGCCCGTCCTGGTCCTGGGAGGAACCGGATATGTCGGCGGCCGCCTGATCCCCTTGCTTTTGTCCCGAGGGATACGGGTCCGGGCCGGAGTGCGCACCCCGGAAAAGCTAAAATCCCGTGCCTTCGCCGCTTCTCCCGATCTGGAAATATGCAAATGCGATGTCCTGGATGAAGCTTCCCTGTCCGAGGCCGCCGCAGGATGCCGGGCCGCTTACTACCTCGTGCATTCCATGAGCGGCAAAGATCATAAGCTTTTCGCGGAAAGGGATCGCCGGGCCGCGGAAAACATGACCCGCGCAGCAGACCGGGCCGGCATGCAGCAGATAATCTATCTCGGCGGTCTGGGAAATGAGGAAAAAGGCCTGAGCCCGCACTTAAAATCCCGGCTTGAGGTCGGCCGGGTTCTGGGCTCCGGCAGTGTCCCCCTTACATTCCTGCGCGCAGCCATGATCCTCGGTTCGGGAAGTGCGTCCTTTGAAATAATGCGCCATTTAGCGGACAGGCTGCCGCTTATGATAACCCCCAGATGGGTGCATACCAAATGTCAGCCGATCGCCATAAGCAATGTCTTGCAATACCTGGCCGACTGTCTCGACCATCCCCGGGCTCTGAACAGAAATCTGGATATATGCGGACCGGATATACTTTCCTATGCCCAGCTTTTCCAGCTCTACGCCAAGATTGCCGGGCTGCGCCGACGAATAATAATTCCGGTGCCGTTTTTAACTCCAGGACTAAGCTCAAGATGGATCCACCTGGTAACGCCGGTCCCGGCATCAATCGCCCGTCCCCTGGCCGAAGGGCTGTCCAATACCGTGGTCTGCAGGGAGAACAATATAAGGAAAATCTCCTCCTCTCCCCTTTTATCTTGTGCCCAGGCCATATCCAAGGCCCTGGAAAGCGAAAGGCAAGGTGCGGATACCTGCTGGTCCGACGCCGGGCCGATGCATAATCCGGAATGGCTGAGTTGTTTTGACGCCCCTTATGCCGGGAAAAAAATCATGCAAAGCAACCATTATATCCAGCTTGAAGCCGAGCCGGAAGATATCTGGCCGGTACTGACCTCCCTGGGTGGAGAAGGCGGCTGGCTGTTCGCCGGAATGCTCTGGAAAATAAGGGGA
>CAZTKE010000079.1:0-6853 GCA_964614055.1 uncultured Desulfovibrionales bacterium
GTCATCTCGAGCTCAATCTTGCGCTCCTCCAGCCGGTTGCGGATCTCATCCAGCATAAGGGATATAATCTTCTTGATCTCTTCCCGGAGCAAGGGCTTGAACAGGACTATTTCATCCACCCGGTTCAAGAATTCCGGGCGGAAATGAACCTGTACTTCGTTCATCACTTTTTCCCTGGCTTCGGAACGCAGTTCGCCGTTTTCAGAAATCCCTTCCAGCAGATGCTGTGACCCCAGATTGGAGGTCATGATAATGATGGTGTTCTTAAAATCCACGGTCCGGCCGTGACTGTCGGTCAGCCGGCCGTCATCCATTATCTGCAAGAGGATGTTGAACACATCAATGTGTGCTTTTTCCACCTCGTCAAACAGGATCACGCTGTACGGCTTACGCCGTACCGCCTCGGTCAGCTGGCCGCCCTCGTCATAGCCCACGTATCCCGGAGGAGCACCAATCAACCGGGCCACTGTATGCTTTTCCATATATTCGGACATATCCAGGCGGATCATGTTCTCCTCGGTATCAAAAAGGGTCCGGGCCAGTGTTTTGCACAGTTCGGTCTTGCCTACCCCGGTGGGACCGAAAAAAAGAAAAGAACCGATGGGCCGATTGGGATCCTTGAGCCCAGCCCGGGCCCGGACCACGGCGTCGGCCACCGCGTCCACGGCCTCGTCCTGGCCCACCACCCGGTTATGCAATACGTCGGCCAGTTTGAGCAGTTTTTCCCGTTCGCCTTCCATAAGCCGGCTTACCGGGATTCCGGTCCATTTGGAAATGATCTCGGCCACATCATCCGGACCGACCACTTCCTTGAGCATTCCCTCGCTTTTTTCCGAATCCTGACCGTAGACCTTTTCCTTTTCCGCCAGTTCGTTCTCCAGTTCGTTCAGCTGGCCGTAGCGCAACTCAGCCGCGCGATTCAAATCATAATTACGCTCCGCCTTTTCTATCTCCAACTTGGTCTTCTCGATCTTTTCCTTTAGGCTGCGCAGGCGGTTAATACCTTCCTTTTCCTTTTCCCACTGGGCGACAAGGGAAGACTGCTTCTCCTTTAAATCGGCCAGTTCCTTGCCCAGCTTTTCCAGTCTTTCCTTGGAGGCCTCGTCTGTTTCCTTCTTCAGCGCCTCCTGCTCGATCTCCAGCTGCATTACCTTGCGGTTTATCTCGTCCAGCTCCGTGGGCAGGGAATCTATCTCCGTGCGTATCTTGGACGCGGATTCGTCTATAAGGTCTATGGCCTTGTCCGGAAGCTGGCGGTCGGTAATATACCGATGGGACAGAACAGCAGCGGTCACCAGGGAGGCGTCGCTTATGCGCACCCCGTGATGGACCTCGAATCTTTCCTTAAGCCCCCTAAGTATGGATATGGTATCCTCCACTCCCGGCTCATCAACCATTACCGGCTGGAAGCGGCGCTCCAGGGCCGGATCCTTTTCCACGTTCTTGCGGTACTCATCCACGGTGGTCGCACCTATGCAATGCAGCTCTCCCCGGGCCAGCATGGGCTTTAACAGATTCCCGGCATCCATGGACCCTTCGGTACGTCCGGCCCCGACAATGGTGTGCATCTCGTCGATAAAAAGAAGCACCCGGCCCTCGGACTGCTGCACTTCCTTTAAAACAGCCTTTAAGCGCTCCTCGAATTCGCCGCGGTATTTGGCCCCGGCTATTAAAGCGCCCATGTCCAGGGCAAAGATGGTCTTTTCTTTCAGCCCTTCCGGGACATCACCGTTCAGGATCCGCTGGGCGATGCCCTCGACAATCGCGGTCTTGCCCACGCCGGCCTCGCCTATGAGCACCGGATTGTTCTTGGTCCGCCGGGAAAGTATGCGGATGCAGCGCCTTATCTCGCTGTCCCGGCCGATAACCGGATCCAGCTGGCCCTGCCTGGCCTCTTCCACCAGATCCCGGCCGTATTTCTTGAGCGCATCATAGGTGTCTTCCGGGTTGGCCGAAGTCACCCGCTGATTGCCCCTAAGCTCGGTCAGGACATTCAACATCTTGTCCTTGTCCAGCTTGAACTCCCGGACAACGCGTCCCATACCCGTGGAACCGGACTCATCCAAAAGGGTGAGAAAGATATGCTCCACGCTTACATATTCATCCTTCATCTTTGTGGCCAGGTCCTGCGCGTTCAGCAGGACATCGTTCAGCCTCTGGGTCACATATATCTGTCCGGGCTGCCCTCCGGGACCGCTTACACTGGGAAACTTGGCAAGCTCCCGGTCCAGAGCGGAGGAAACATTTTCCGGACTGTACCCGGCCTTTTCCAGGATGCGGGGGACAAGCCCGTTCTCCTGCTCCAGAAAGGCCCGGCAGAGGTGCTCGGCGTCCACCTGCTGATGCTTGTGGCGCTGGGCGATATTCTGCGCTTCGGAAAGCGCCTCCTGCGATTTTTGTGTAAATTTATTCAAATCCATAACATCCTCCTTATATATCATCCGGAAAATCCCGGATTAAAAACAATTATGCTGCTGAAATATATCCGCCCCCATGAGGGAAACAAGCGAACTTTGAGCTACAATAATTTGCGCAATTCATTAACCTCGCGTTTAAGATCCTCTATCTGCTGCAAAAGATCCACGATTATGGTCCCGCCCACGGTGGACAGTTCAAAATCCTTGCACAGCCGGACCAGTTTGCGCACCTTGAATATATCCGACTCGGGAAAAAGATAATCCTCGTTTTCGGTGCATACCGAATCCACCCAGCCCATCTCCATCAGCTCCATAAGCCTGTACGGATTTATTTCGCAGGCCTGGACAAATTCCGACCAATGCAAGAACCTGGATTTGCTCGGGCTTAAATCCTTTCTTGTCTCCATATATTTATCACTCATCCTGCCTCCGCTCTAACTTCTCGGATTAAAATTCGACTCCCCGGCCAACTGCTGCCAGAGTTCCCGCTCTTTTTCCGAAAGGGACTTGGGGACCTTTATCACTATGCGTACCAGCTGATCCCCGGCTTCCGATCCCTTGCCCAGACCTTTTCCCCTGAGCCGCATCTTCTGTCCGCTGCCTATCCCGGCCGGCACGTTCATTTCCACCTGTCCATCAAGTGTGGGCACGTTGACCTTGGCCCCCAGGGCCGCTTCCCACGGAGCCAGGGGCAAATCGTAGACAATATTTTTACCTTCCACCTTGAACTGCGGATGCGGGGAGAGCCGGAGCCGCAAGTACAAATCTCCGGAAGGGCCGCTGCCCATTCCAGGACTGCCCTGGCCGGAAAGGCGAATCTTGCTCCCGTCCCGCACTCCGGCCGGGATATTTACCTGCAGGGTCTTGTTCTGCATCCGCGGCGCCCCGTCCGGACCCTGGACCTGTTCCTGCAGGGTGACACTCTTATTTCCGCCGCGATAGGCCTCTTCCAGGGAAATCTGAATCTCGGCCTCGGCATCCCGGCCCTTGCTCCTAAAGCCGCGCTCGGCTCCGGTGAATCCGCCGGGACCGAAACCACGCTTGCCGGACCTTCGGCTGAAACCGGAGGGACCTCCGCCGAAACCGCCGCCGAAAATGGTTTCAAAAAAATCGCTGAAACCGCCGAGATCAAAATCATCGGCTCCGCCTCCTCCAAAAGAGAAGCGGACATTCTCATAACCCGGCGGCGGCTGGAAATTCTGACCGTGCTGCCAGTCCGAACCGAGGTTGTCGTACATCTTGCGTTTCTCATCGTCCTTGAGGACCTCGTAGGCCTCCCCCACTTCCTTGAATTTCTGCTCCGCCTCCGGATCATCCGGATTCAAATCCGGATGATACTTCCGGGCAAGTTTTTTGTAGGCTTTGGATATCTCCTCCTTGGAGGCATTCTTGTCCACTCCGAGTACCTTGTAATAATCCTTGTATTCCATGGGGAATTATAACTCCTGTGCGAATTTTCAAATCTTTTGGCAACTATCTAATAAGAATAAGCAGCAATTCCCTTTAGTCAAGAAAATGACGCCTTGTTGCACATAACCTCACCGGGATGCGAATCAGATATGCCCGGCTGTAGCCTCCCCGACCCAAAGTCCGGAATAATTGCATACCTAAAGGAAAAAAACTATACGCAAAAGTTGGGGACGAAAATAAAAATTATCTGGAAAAACAATTAGAATTTGGACTGGTTAATAACCAGACAAGGACACAATTTTCGCATGGATTCTAGCTATACAGATCCGCACCGGCATTACCGGGGCATGTGCAGCCCGGAACAGGGAGAAATCAGTTTCCAGGTGGTCCTGGAGGAAACAGATCTGTGGGTTACCGGACAAAAGGACTTGAGTGCCCAGATTCTGGATTATGTACAAAAATTGCGCCTGGATATAAAAAGCTATACCGGGATTAATCCCCATTTTTTATCCGCGCTTGCCCCAGTCCAGGAGAAAAGGCATTGCCCGGAGATTGTGGCCAGGATGATCCATGCTTCCGCCCGGGTGGGTGTGGGTCCGATGGCCTCTGTAGCCGGGTGCATCGCCCAAATGGTAGCGGAAGAATTCTCCGGGCAGAGTCCGGAGCTGATGGTGGAAAACGGAGGGGATATATACATGTATTCTTCCCGGGAAAGAACTGTCGGACTGCTGGCCGAACCCGGGGAGGGTGTTTTGCTGGGTATTAGAATACCCCCGGACAAATTCCCCTGCGCCCTTTGTTCCTCCTCCTCGAGGATAGGACACTCACTAAGCCTGGGAGAAGGCGATCTGGTGGCGGTCATGGCCCCGGACGGATGTATCGCGGATGCTGCCGCAACCGCTCTGGCCAATAGCCTGCGGGGCAAAAAAGGACTTAATAAGATGCTGGCCTACGCGCAAACCCTGCAGGAAATCGGCATATCCGGTGTTTTCGGGCAAAAGGACGAGGAAATAGGAGCCTGGGGGGATATGGAACTGGTCAGCCTTCCAGGTGGTCAATAGTCTGTTTGACCTGCCTTCCAAGAGGTGTCTGCCGGTTTATCTCCCGCTCCAGATTGGAAATTCCCTTGAGCACGGTTGAGTGTCGGCGATTGAAATTATGCCCGATTTCCTTGAGGGACATGTCCGTATATACGCGGGCCAGATAAAAGGCTGTATTCCGGGCCAGGACATGCTGTTTCTTCCTGCTCTTGGAGGAAAGCTGGGACTTGCTCACCGAATACGCGGCACAGACAAACTCAATTATCTTGTCCAGATCCACCTGCGGACCGCGAACGTCATAATTCTTCAGGACTTCCCAGGCCAGGTTCAGGGATACTTCCTGGCGCAAAAGCCGGGCCTTTAGAATAAGATTCTGCAAACAACTTTCCAGCTGGCGGACATCGAATTGGATTTTTTCCGCCAAAAGCTCATGCACTTCCGCGGGTACGGAAAACTGCATGGCCCTGGATTTGTGCTCAAGTATCCGCAGCCTGGTCTTAAAATCAGGTTTGTCAATCACAGCCAGAAATCCCTGGCTCAGGCGGGACATCAAGTGATCGTCCACGTCCTTGAGCTCCTTGGGCAAAAATGTGCTGGACATGGCTATTTTCTTGCCCTGATTTTTCAGGGAATCAAGCGTGGCCAAAAATTCATCCTGAATCTTTTCCTTACCCTGAAAAAAGTGAATGTCCTCTAAAAGGAGCATGTCTACGCTGTCCCGGAACCTTTTCTTGAATTCCTCGATGCGCCTGTTTTTCAGGGCATAGATCATCTGGTTGGCAAATTCCTCCGCGGAAAGATAGGCCAGCCTCACCTTGCGATTGGCCCCTTGGTTACAAAGCAGGCTGCCAATGGAATGGATGAGATGGGTCTTTCCCAGACCGGGAGAGGAGCACAAAAAAAGCTGATCCGCAGAGACGTCCTGATCGCATACCGACTTGGATGCCACATAGGCCAGTTCATTGCTTGGTCCTACCACAAACCTTTCAAAATCGAATTTAAAACGGTTCTCCTGCCCAACTACGGGAGAAAGGGGCAGGTTTAGCTGACGCTCCTTCTTCTGGATACCCGGTGCAACTGCCGGAGTTTTAGTTTCCGCCTTTTCCACCCGGACCTCAAGCTCGGGGGCAAAGTCCAGCACACTTTGCGCGGCCTCGATAATTTCCCCGGCATGCCTGTCCCTGACCCAAGAAGCCACAAAATCATTCGGGGCCTTTAAATGCAGGGTCTTTCCTCGCAACTCTCCCTTGAGAGGCTGAATCCAGACCCGGAAAATCCCCTTTTGCAGACAGTTTTCCAAGACTTTTTGTATTCTGGGCCAAGCTCCATTCATGGCCACGATCTTTACGCGCTACATCCCTTACTAGGCAATCCCGGCTAACTGCCTGTTACCCTCACTTGAAAAACATATATTTTACAGCCTATCATCCTGATATAAAAGAATATCCGCCTACATTCCCTTATCCACTGCAAGACTCGGGCAAAAAAATATTCCCAATGATTGTAAGGATGCAAAACATATCCAACCAGTTTTTTAACAAGTCAACAAAAGTTTTCCACAGGCACATACATAAATTACTTCGATTTCCTCTAAATCAGAACAAAATTCTCCACTAAAGAAAAAAATTTTCTTAATCTCTCTTGACAGCAACACTCCTGTCACAATTGCCTTCTGGCAAAAAATCGCCAAAATTCAGGGCAAAACCCTGACCCAATGGAAAAAGACCTTAAAACGTCGCTCACGAAAAATCTGTCCCGCGTGAGGAAGTCAAAAAATAATTTCCGGCAAGTAACTGATATAAAATATGAAAATAAATAGCAGGGGATTTGTAAGACTAGAATCGAAAAAAGATAATTTTGGAAGCAAATAAAAATGACTTACCCGGATTTGGAGGAGGGAGTGAAAAAACTGCTGAAAACACTGGGCTTCGGGATCAGGTAAATTCGGGGAAAATTGGAAATATATCTATTTTCGGGCAATTATGG
>CAZTKE010000080.1:0-6633 GCA_964614055.1 uncultured Desulfovibrionales bacterium
AATGATCTTTTTTTGTGCCGAGTCCAAAAACGGATTCGGTTCTATTCCCGGCTGCCGGGGGACGTACACCCGGTCCAGGGAGGCGAAAAGATGTCGGTACTGGACATCCTTTTGTATGGCGATGCCGGCCACGGACCGGGCAAGTTCCAGCTTATTTTTATACATGTAATGACCGGAGATTAAAAATGCGGCGATTATAACAAAAGTCCAGAACAAAAATCCGGCCGCGAATATAAAGCGGACAAAGTTTATCTGGCTCATGTACGGCTCCAGTTCATCAATTTCCCCTCAGCCTGATCTTTATGTCCTCGAATACGGTATAGAAAAGGGGCACGTAGACCAGGGTAAGCACCGTGGACACCAGAAGGCCGCTTATGGCCACCACCGCCAGGGGCGAGAGACGCTCCAGGCCCACGGCCATTTCCAGGGCGATGGGCAGCATCCCGGCCATGGTGCTCAAGGCGGTCATTACTATCGGCCGGGTCCGGGTGCGAATGGCCCGAACAATGGCCTCGTGCCGCGGGATGCCCTGCCTGCGGGTCTGGTTGACGAAATCCAGAAGCAAAATGGAGTTGTTGACCACGATCCCGGAAAGCAGGACCATGCCCATGGACGCGGGCATGCAAAAGTGCTTGCCCGCGATAAGCATTCCCCAGACCACACCGATAAAGGCCAGGGGAATGGTAACCATGATCACCACGGGCTGGACAAAGGAACGAAAAGTGGGCACCAGGGAAAAATAAAGCAGAACCAGGGACAGCATAACGGCCTGGCCCAGCCGGGAAAAACTCTCCTGCATGAATTTGCTCTCCCCTTCCTGACTGATGCTGTATCCCGGGGGCAGATGCAGGCCCTTAAGGGCCGTTTCCGCCCGGGACTGCAAATGCGAAATAGCGGCTTCGTCCCGGTAGCCGTAGATATCCACAGCCGGCTGCAGATTCTCGCGGATATACCGGTCCTGGACCGTGGCCTCCTCAAAAGTTGCGATTTCCTCCAGGGGGATCGGCCCATGACCCGGAGATTGCACCGTAAAACTCCGCAGGCTCTGCAGGCTTGGTTCCCTGTCCGCGTCCAGGCGGATACGAACCGGAATGGATTTCTGCCCCGGCACATGGAGCGTGGAGACCTGAATGCCCTGAGTTGCCGCGTTAAGAACCCGGTTCACCTGGTCCGGGGTGATTTTGTACGCGGCCATGCGCTCATGGTTTAAATTCAGTTTCATTTCCTTGGTATTGCGGTACCAGGAACGCCCCACTCCGGTCAGACCGGGGACTTCCCACAAGCGGGATTCCACTTCCTTGGCCAGCCGGTCCAGGACCTCGGGGTCGGGACCGCTGATGCGCACATCCACGGGCGCGCTTATGGCCGAAAGCGGGGTCGCGCCGTATTCAAATATATTCACCTGCCTCAGCCCGGGCAGATCCCGGAAGTCCCGCCTCAGCTCCGCCTCTATTTCCCAGATGGACTTCTCCCGCTGAAAACGGTCCACAAAATGGGCGGTTATTTTCCCCTCCCGGTCGGTCCTCTCCGCCCCGAAGCTGATCACCCCCTCCTCGGAGCCGACAACCGTGGCCATGCGCACGAATCCCGGCATTCCGGATATCTTTTTCTCCATTGCCGCGGCCAGTTTTTCCGTCCTTTGCACGGGTGAATCGGATACGGCCTGGAATTCAACCATGAGAATTCCGGTGTCCATGGGCGGCATGAGATCCTTCCCGGCCAAAGGCATCTGGCGCATGCTGACAACAAGAAGAACCAACCCGGCGGGAATGAAAATCCAGCGCAGAGCGGACCCCCGGGAATAGAGAAAAACAAAAATATTCTGCAGCGGAGATAAAAGCGCCGCGGAAATCCGGTCCAGGATACTGCTTATTTTGTCCTCCAGGCGGGAGGAGCCGAGAAGATAGGGAGCAAGCAAGGGAATCACGGTGATGGATACCAGATAGGAGAATATAAGGGCCAGGGACAAAGTCAAAGACAGGGGGCGCAGGATCTTTTGCGGATATCCGCCCACGAACATTATGGGCAAAAGGACGGCAATCGTGGTCAGGGTCCCGGAAAAATCAGCCAGGTAGATCTCCTTGGTTCCCAAACGGGCCGCCTGTCTGGGGTCGGCCCCGGGTTGGCGCATGTGGCGGTCAATATTTTCGATGACCACGATGGAATCGTCCACAAGAAGGCCGACCGCCAGGATTATCCCGGTCATGGTCACGATGTTCAGCTCCAGGCCCAAGAAACGCATCCCGGCGAAGGTAAGCAGGAAAGTGAACGGGATGGAAACCGCGGTCAGGGCCGTGGCCCGGGTCCGGGCCAAAAGCAGGAAAATCACGGCCACGGTCAAAAGCACGGCGTCGCGCAGCGCGGAAAGCATATTCGCGATGGAAGTCTCTATGAGATCCTTGCTGGTGTCGGCTATGCCTATTTTAAGATTGGCGAACTCTTTCTCCAGATCGGGCAGAGCTTTTTGCAGCGAAGTCAAAGTGCTGCTGTCGTGACCGGTGGACGGCCTGAGGATGTTCACTCCCACAGCGGGACTGCCATTGCCGTGAAAAAAGGAAAATCTATCCTTGCGCGCAAAGCTGATTTCGGCCACATCCCGGAGATGGACCTCTCCGGCCTTGTCTCCGGCCAGGACAATGTCTCCCAGGGCATGGGCCTGCTCTTTTTTGCCCTTGATCCCGATCAAGAACTGTTCCTTGGAGCGGACGACCCGGCCTCCGGGTATATTTTTGTTCTGAGCGGAAACAGCGGTTAGGACCCCTCCCAGGCTCAAGCCGAATTCCTGCATCTTAACCCGGTCCAGGTCCAGGCGCACTTCCGGACTGCCACCTCCGAATACTTCCACCTGAGCCACTTCCGGGATGCGGAGCAGTGCGTCGCGCAGGTCGTTGTCGCATATCCGCCGCACACTGCTTAAGTCCTGCACGGAATCCGAAGAGGGGCGCACGGCGAGAGTGGCCACCGGAGTGGTGGCGTCCGTGACCCGGAAGATGCGCGCGGGCAAAAGATCACCGGGCAGGCTGGAACGGATCCGGTCCAGAGCGGCCCGGACGTCAACCACAGCCGAGTCCATGCCCTTGGAATACTCGAATTCCGCGGTAACCGCGGCCACTTCATCCCTGCTCACCGCACGCACGTCCCGGGTCTGATCCAGGGAGACAAGCTCCGCGTCCACATACCTGGAAATCCTGGACTGGACATCCTCGGCCGAGGCCCCGGGCCAGACCAACAAAACGGCCACCGCCGGATAATTGGCGTCCGGGAACAGGTTCTGGGGCAGGCGCTTAAAACTGAAAGCCCCCAGGGCAACTCCCAATAAGACGACGGTCAGAATCAGGTGCGGATACTTGAAAGTCTTGTCCACCAGGCTCATGAATCACCCTTTGCAGCCTTGCGGACCAGAATCCCCGGAGAAAGACGCACAAGCAGGGAACGGGGCCCGACCACCACCTGATCATTCTCCCGGATCTCCCCCCGAACCAACACCCGGTCCCGGTTTCGCCCCCGGATCGTGACCGGCACTGCCCGGATACGGCTGTCCTCGTCCACGCGAAAGACAAAGGCTCCCTCTTCTTGCTCCAGAACCGCCCGGGCCGGAACCGTCACTCCCTGCATCTTTTCCTGGTGCAGCCGGGCCTCCACGCTGGCCCCGCTGGGCAGGCCGAAAGGGGGCTTTTTCAGATGCGCCTCTATCCGGATAAGCGGGGACGGAGAAACCGCGGCCGGATAAATGCGGGTTATTTCCGCCTGCAAACTGTCTTCCCCGCTGCGCAGGGTTATTTTTCGCCCCGGCTTAAGGCCCGCCTGGACTTCCGAAGGTACGCCAATGCGTACATTGTATCCGGCGGACTGATCCTCGAGAAGCAAGATCCCCTTGCCGGGCTGGGCCATGTCCCCGGGCTCCTGCAGACGGGTTTGAATGCGCCCCCTGAAACCGGCTTTAAGGCTGGAGTACCCGATCCTGGTCCGGACCTCCTCCAGCTCGTGCTCGATCCGGGTCAGATCGGCCCGGGCCTGGCTCAAATCGGAAACGGTGCGTTCGTATTGCTCCCGGGACACTGCCCCGCCCACCAGTTCCTTCTGCCGCTCGTTGGTCCTTTGCAGAAACCATACGCGGTGCTTTATTTTTTCTTTTTCCGCTTTTAAGGCCTGCAATTTTTCCCGGATTTCCTTGGAGTCCAGCCGGACAAGGATTCTTCCCGAGTTGAAGCCCTCCCCGGCCCGCCCGTTTATTTTTTCTATCCTGCCCTGAATGCGCGGGGTCAAGTGAGTGGTTCTTTCCGGACGGACTTCTCCCCGGTAGGAGCGGACAACCGAGAACTCGCCCTTCTCAGCCCGGGCGGTAAAAACGGCCATAACCGGCTTTTCCGGAGCCTTGGCTGAATCAAGCTCATGCTTGCGCATCTGAACCACCTTGATTCCGGCGACTATAAAAAAAACGAAAAGTAACAACAAAAGGAATATCTTAAGGCGGCGCATGCAACTCTCCTTGTCTTAAACCGGGAAGGAAATAACTAATTGCCACACTATTCGGAATTTGCCAAACAAGTATTTGATTCGGATCAAATATTTGTCTGGACAGATCCGTAAATGGTTCCCCCTAAAATTTTCTAAAAATATTTCATATTTTTTTATTTTGCCTTCTTGATCTTATACACATTTTCAGTTTATATTAATAATCAGACTCGAGGAGGAGAAATTTTATGCGCGGGTATTTAAAACCGATCCTGTTAATAGCGCTCGGACTGGTACTGGCCTTTCCTTTGTTCAGCATGACCTATTACACCATGGTCCGCACCTCTTCTCCGCAGTTCTGCTCCTCCTGCCATGAAATCGAATACGCTTACGACACCTGGAAGACATCCTCGCACGCCAACAACCCCAAGGGGTTTGTGGCCGACTGCATGGACTGCCATCTGCCCGCTCCGCACAACACCTTTGAATTTTTCTACACCAAAACCGCGCACGGATTAAAGGACGTCATCAAGCATTTTACCATGGATACGTCCGAATACGACCACGCCAAAAACAGACAAGCGGCATACGAGAGTTTCAAAAACGAACAATGCCGCAAATGCCACAGAAACCTTCTGGAAATGCCCTATAAGCGGGGAGCCATGCTCGCGCACCGCAAGGTGCTCTACCCCGGGGACGGTTCCAAGAAAAAGTGCGTGGACTGTCACAATCACCTGGTGCATTTCCCCAAGGAAACTTACTCTTACGAACAAAGTGTCCGGGACCCGCAATCGTCCGGTCTCTAATACAAAACGGATAATCGCCCCGAAAAGGAGGTAAACCATGCGCCTTAAAATGAATTTGACGGCTGTTTTCGCAACGGCCCTGTTGCTCCTTGCTCCCCAGGCTCAGGCAGAGCGCCAGCCGGATATGGACAAGGAAAAGGAATTTCGGATCACCCGGGGCATGTCCAAGCAGGCCCGGGCCTGTATCCAATGCCATAAAGAGGAAACCCCGGCCCTTTTCGTAGACTGGGCCAACAGCGGCCATGCTTCCTCCAATATCAGCTGCCTGGACTGTCACCAGGCGGAGGAGCACGACAAGGACGTAGCCAAAAAACATTTCGAGCAGTACAAAAGATCGGACAACAAATGGGGGACTCAGGAATACCGGGCCCCGATCTCCGCGGTGGTAACTCCCAAGGACTGTTCCCGCTGCCATCCGGATGAGGCCAAACAATACTCCAAGAGCAAGCACGCCAACACCCTGGAGATTATCTGGAAAATCGACCCCTGGCTGAACGACGGGATGAACTCGGACTGGGAAAGGACCTCCGGGTGCTACTATTGCCACGGAACCATCCTCAAAAAGGATAAGGACGGCAATCTCGATTCTCAGACCTGGCCCAATACCGGGGTGGGACGCTTGAACCTGGACGGCAGCAAGGGCAGCTGTACCTCCTGCCACACCAGACATGAATTCTCGGTGGAGGAAGCCCGGAAACCGGAAGCCTGCGGGCAATGCCATCTGGGTCCGGATCATCCGCAGATCGAGATCTACACCGAATCCAAGCACGGAGCCATCTATGACATGTCCGGGGACGAATATAACTGGGACAGCGCACCCGGGACCTGGACACCGGGAGTGGACTACAGGGCCCCGACCTGCGCATCCTGCCATATGTCCGGAGTATCCGATCTGCAGACCACGCATGACGTTACCAAGCGCCTCTCCTGGGAACTGCAGGCCCCGCTGACCGTTCGCCCCTCGGAATTTAAACCCATGCCCGCGGACACGAACTGGAAGGAAGAGCGCAAGGACATGAAAACCGTCTGCCTGCAATGCCACGGGGAAAACTGGGTGGATGACCATTACGCCAAACTGGACAAAAGCGTGGAAGAATACAATGAAGTGTATTTCAAACCGGCCAAGGAAATGCTGGACAAACTCTACGCCAAAGGACTTTTGGACGACTCCAAATTCTTTGATGAGAAACTGGAAGTGGAATACTATGAATTGTGGCACCATGAAGGCAGGCGGGCCAGGATGGGCACGGCCATGATGGCCCCGGACTACTCCTGGTGGCACGGTTTCTATGAATGCAAACACCGCTTCAACGAATTCATGGCCGAGGCCAAGCACCTGTTAAAGACCGGTCAAAAGGCGCATAAATACGAG
>CAZTKE010000081.1:0-1939 GCA_964614055.1 uncultured Desulfovibrionales bacterium
AGGCGTTTGTAAAAGTCCTGGCTGATTCTATCCATCAGTGCTCTACTCTACCGTCTCCGCGGTTCAAACTTTCTTGTTTTTTAGGGCATGAGTCAGGTAGGGTCTTTTTCTCCAGCCCTTGGATGGGTTTTGGCATACCACAGACTTACTCCCCCCAGGATCACCGGCAGGAGCATGAAAAATCCCATCCAGAAATATGTCCGGCTGAGTCCGTAACTTATGGCTGAGGCGGAAACAGAGCTTATGTCCATGGACGCGGTTCCGGTGGCCGAAAGGATAAGAGCGGTAAAAAGGGTTCCCACCAGGGGAATGCCCGTGGTCACTCCCAGGTTCCGGGACAGGGCCAGAAGGCCGGAGGATATGCCCAGTCTCTTCCCGGGGACAGAACCCATAACCGCGGTGTTGTTCGTGGCCTGGAAAGTGCCTATGCCCATGCCCAGGGGGAATATCCTGGCGATGTACCCGATCACCGTGGTGTCCGCATGTATGGTGCTGACCAGAAAACAGCCGAACATAATGGCAGTACTCCCGATAAGCCTTATGCCCAGCGGCCCCCATCTGTCCGCGAGCCAGCCCGCCACAGGGGAAATCACCCCTTCGCCTATGGGCACGACCATGAGCAAGAGCCCCACGATTTGGGTGGGATAGTTTTGCACGTATTTGAGGAAAAAGGGCAGGAGGAACATGGTTCCCCCGAGCAGGATAAAGGTCATGAACCCCATTAAAATGCCCAGCCCGAACAGGATGTTGCGGAAAAGGGCCAGATCGACCATGGGCCGTTTGAGTCTTTTTTCCAGAAGAAGGAAAAACACTGCCCCCACTCCGGAGAAAAGAAGGAGAGTCTGCACAAGCGGCTGGTTGAACCCGCTGTCCTGGCCCCGGGTCATGGCCAGGGCGTAGCAGGCCAGGACAATCATCATGGTCAGCGCCCCGGTAAGATCAAAGCCCTGCCCGTCTTTTCGCGAGCCCTGGGAGGGGACATGGCGGAGCAGGGTGTAAACGGCCAGGGCGCCGATGGGGATGTTTATCCAGAATATCCAGCTCCAGCCCAGAGTGCCGATAATGATCCCGCCCAGGGCCGGGCCGGAGGACAGCCCGATGGAGACCATGCCCCCCATGAGCCCCAGGGCCCGGCCGCGTTCATTAAAGGGAAAGACCTCCACCACCAGGGCCATGCCCAGGGCCTGGAGAAAGACCCCTCCCAGTCCCTGCAGAACGCGGAAGGCGATCAGCCAGTAGATGTTCCAGGACAAACCGCACAGAAAGGAGCCTACGGTAAAGACGGTCAGTCCGGCGGCATACAGGTGTTTTTTGTCGTATAAATCGCCCAGCCTGGCCACCCCGAGCATAAGGGAAGTATTCATGAGCACATAGCCCAGGATGACCCATTGCACGGTGGAAAAATTGGTGTCCAGTTCGTCCACCAGAACCGGCAGGGAGACATTGACGATGCTCATGTCAATGGTGCCCATGAGAATGCTCAGGCCCACGGCCAGAAGGGTCATCCACTTGTGCTTGCTGCTGATAGTCTGGTTCATGTCCTTTTCCTGGGCGGTGATCCCAGCGGCTATCCGTTTCCCCGGGTATTTTATTTGGTTTGGATGTGGTCGGCAGATGAAAAAACAGCGCCGCTTCCGTTAAACCGGAAAGCGGCTAAAATAATGCTTACTGAATTTGGCCGATTAGTAAAGGCTTTTGTCTCCGGGCAAATTGCAAAAAGTCCTTTCTGGACTTTTTGCGGCCGACTTGGCAAAAAACAGAGAGTGTTTGTTTAAGTTTTGATAGCGAAAAAGATTGTGAGGCCGAATGGATCTGTTTTATCTTGGACTGGCCGCTTTTATGCTTTTGACCATGCTGGTCGGGATGATCCGGGTTTTCCGGGGTCCGGAACCCGAGGACCGCCTGTCGGCCATGCAGCTCTTCGGAACCACCGGAGTGG
>CAZTKE010000081.1:2039-6598 GCA_964614055.1 uncultured Desulfovibrionales bacterium
CCGGAACCCGAGGACCGCCTGTCGGCCATGCAGCTCTTCGGAACCACCGGAGTGGCCGTTCTACTTCTTTTGGCCGCGGCCTTCAACTCCCCGGCCTTGCGGAATACAGCCCTGATCTTTGCCCTCTTGGCGGTTCTGGCCGTGGTCGCCTTTGTCCGCGCCCCGGCCCGAAAAAGCGACTCCGACCAGGGAGAAAAGCCATGATGGAAGTCCTGGGCCGGATTATGTGCCTGGGAGGGGCATTTTTCTTTCTGGCCGGGACAGTGGGCCTTCTTCGTTTCCCGGATTCCTTGAGCCGTCTGCATGCCCTGACCAAGGCGGACAATCTGGGCCTGGGCTTTGTTGCCGTGGGGCTCATGCTGACTTCGGATTCGGTGCTTGCGGCGGCCAAGGTCGGTTTAATCTGGTTTGTGGCCATGATTTCCGGCTCGACTATCTGTTTTCTTTTGGGCCGGAGCATGCTGGCCGGGATGCGGAGGCGGAAATGAGTATAGGCCTCGCTTTGGATGTTTTACTGATTGTCGCGCTTTTGCTCACCGCCTGGCGTCTTCTGGAAGCTTCCGATCTTTTTCAGGCCATTGTTCTTTTTATCTCTTTCGGGCTTTTTTTGTCCCTGGTCTGGCTCCGGCTGCAGGCGCCGGACATCGCCCTGGCCGAAGCCGCGGTCGGGGCCGGATTGGCCGGGGTGCTCCTTTTGGGGACCTTCAAGGGCCTTGAACCGGATTTCAGAAAAAAGCAAGAAGATCCAAAACCCTGCCGCCTGGACCGTTCCGGGGCCTGTCCCACCCGGGCGCATCATCTGGCCGCCCTGCTCGGGGTACTGGGACTGGCCGGTCTCCTCACTCTGGCTGTCCTTGATCTGCCCAGGTCCGCAAACGGGCTGACCGAGCTTGCGGTCCGGGCCTTTGAGCCCGGCGGAATCGATCACCTGGTGACTGCTGTGCTTCTTGACTTCCGGCTTTATGATACCTGGCTGGAGCTGGCCGTCTTGGTCCTGGCCCTTCTGGGGGTGCTTGGAGCCGGCGGCCGGCATTCGGTCCGCGGACTTGAGCCGCCCTGGGATCCGGACCCGGTCCTGGATTGGTTGGTTCGTCTGCTCATACCGGTGGTTTTCAGCGCCGCGGTGTATCTGCTTCTTCTCGGGGAGCACGCCCCGGGCGGGGCGTTTCAGGCCGGAGTTATCCTGGCCTCGGGACTGACTCTGCTCTGGCTGGCCGGATACAGGTCGGTGGCTGTCTTGCACCGGGGGCTGTGGTACGGGCTGGTGATATGCGGCTTCGGATCCATCGAGGTTTTGGGGATTTTTGCTTCCGCCCATCCGGAAACACCTGTTCTCGGCTATCCCCCCGGTTTCAGCAAACCGGTGATCCTGGCCCTGGAATCCCTGGCCACGCTTTCCATAGGCGTGATTCTGGCCACCTTGACCATCGAGACCCTGGGCGGAAGGGAGAGGACGCACGATGCCGGAAAAGGAAGGCGGCCGTGAGCACTTTTCTCGTGTACAGCCTTACCGCGGTGGTTCTTATCTGCCTCGGGGTTCACGGGCTGATCATTCGCCGCCATCTATTGCGCAAGGTCATGGCCCTGAATATCATATCCGGGGGGATATTCCTTTTGCTCATATCCACAGCCTACCGGAACGGGACGGAGGCGGCGGACCCCATCCCCCAGGCCATGGTTTTGACCGGGATAGTGGTCACGATCAGCGCCACCGCATTCGCCCTGGCCCTGATCCGGCGCATTCATCGGAACAACCCGGATGAGGACGGCGGAGGCGACTACGGGGATAGGGAATGAACCTTTTGCTGTACACTTTGCTCATTCCTTTTTTCGGGGCCCTTGTGTGCATCCCGTTTCGGGGAAAGACAGCCGCGGTAACCGCCGCAATAGCAGCCGCGGCAAACCTCGGTTTGAGCATAAAGCTCCTCTTTCTGGTCTACAATCAAGGGGCAATAGGTGTTCATCTCGGGGGATGGGCCGTTCCTTTGGGCATTGGCCTGCGCCTGGACGGGATCGGGGTGTTGTTCGTTTTTCTTACCGCCCTGGTAGGGATCCTGGTTACCGTGTACGCGATCCGTTTTTTTTCACCGGGGGAGGGAAACCCGAACGAATCCGGGTATTTCTGGGCTCTGTGGCTCATGCTCTGGGCCGGGTTGAACGGGATATTCATGTGCTCGGACCTGTTTAATGCCTATGTCCTTTTGGAGGTCACCACCATGGCCGCAGTGGGATTGACCGTTATCTCCGGCAGTCCGGCCTCGTTGCAGGCCGGGTTGCGCTATCTTCTGGCGGCCATGCTGGGTTCCTTCATGTATCTTCTGGGAGTGGCCCTGGTGTATTCCAGAGCGGGAGTGCTGGATTTTTATCTTTTGTCCGGGCTCGCGGAACCGGAACCGGCCTGGATAGTCGCTTTCGGGCTCATGGTCTTTGGCCTGGCTCTAAAATCCGCGCTTCTGCCTTTCCACTTCTGGTTGCCCCCGGCCCATTCCAACGCCCCGGCGCCGGTGAGCGCCATACTTTCCGCTCTGGTGGTCAAGGCTTCGTTTTTCCTTTTGCTTCGGGTGTGGTTTACTGTATTTGCCGGAATAACCCGGGTCCCGGCAGGGCAGATCCCCGGTATTTTCATTGCGGTTATGGGCGCGGCAGCCGTGCTCTGGGGGTCTTTGCAGGCGATCCGGCAGACCCGGATGAAGCCCCTGATCGCCTATTCCACCGTGGGCCAGTTGGGATATCTGTTTTTGATCTTCGCGCTTGTCTCCGGCCCGGTCGGGAAAGACTGGTGCAGCACGGTCTGGACCGGGACCGTGTTCCACGCCGTGTCCCATTGCCTGGCCAAGGCGGGTCTGTTTCTGTCCGCGGGTTGTCTTATCCGGGCCATGGGCTCGGACGATCTCAAGGCCATGCGCAATATAGCCGGCCGTCTGCCGGTGGCCACCTTTTCCCTGGGCCTGGCCGGGGTAAGCCTCATGGGCCTGCCTCCGAGCGCCGGGTTCGTGGGCAAATGGATGCTTCTGCGCGGTTCACTGGCCGCCGGGCAGTGGTGGTGGGCGGGGGTGATCACCGTTGGCGGACTTTTGACCGCTGCTTATGTGTTTAAGATATTGTCCTATACCTTTGTTCCCGGTGATTCGGAAACAGCCGACCTGCAGCCGGTGCCCCTGGTCATGACCCTGTCCGCCCTGGGGTTGGGAGTTTTGTGCGTACTCTTCGGGGGCAGGGTGGAAGAGGTACTCATCCTCCTGGGACAGGGCACATCCGGGTTTTTGCCCGGAATTGGGGAGGGGGGTCCATGAACGCGGAATCCTGGCTGCTTCTGGTTGTCCTGTGCAGCTCCCTGGTCACCGGGCTGATCATCTTTGTCCTGCCGGAAAGGAGTAAAAGGACGCGCACCGCTTTGAATATGGTCGGAGCCACGGTCAAGGTTCTGGGAGTGTTTGCCATGGGCTGGGGACTTTTGGTCCATGGCACGGTCCATGAGCTGGATTTTTCCATGGGGCTGGGGTTTGAGTTTCTTTTGCGGGTGGATCTTCTGTCCCTGATGTTTGTCTCCCTGTCCAGCAATCTGTGGTTTTTGACCACCATTTACGCTGTGGGCTATCTGGAGGATTCGCACAGCAGGAGCCGGTTCTTTGGTTTTTTCAGCCTGTGCGTGACCGCGTCCACGGGTGTGGCCCTGTCCGGAAACCTGATCACCTTTTTCATTTTCTACGAGTTTTTGACCCTGGTCACATATCCCCTGGTGGTACACAGGGGCACTCCCGAGGCCCTGGCCGCCGGGCGTACCTATTTGTGGTACGCCATGAGTGCGGGAGCGGTGCTTTTATGGGGCGTTGCCTGGCTGCATGTGGCCGCCGGTCCCTTTGATTTTGTCCCCGGCGGGGTGTTGCAGTCGGTTTCCGGAGTATCGAGAATAGAGTTTATCGCCATTTTTATCCTGCTCATTTTCGGGCTTAGCGTTAAATCCGCGCTTATCCCCATGCACGGCTGGCTGCCCAAGGCCATGATCGCCCCGGCCCCGGTAAGCGCGCTTCTGCACGCCGTAGCCGTGGTCAAGGCCGGGGCGTTCGGCGTGCTGCGCGTGGTCCTGGATGTATATGGCAAGGCGTTCGCCGCGAATCTGGGCGTACTGGGTCCCTTGGCCGCGATTGTGTCCGCGACCATTATTTTCGGATCGATCCGGGCGCTTATGCAGAACAATCTGAAAAGGCGCCTGGCCTATTCCACTGTGAGTCAGGTCTCGTATATCGCCCTGGGTGCGGTTATACTGGCCCCTCTGGCCACGATAGGGGGATTGGCCCATCTCGTGCACCAGGGGATCATGAAGATAACTCTGTTTTTCTGCGCCGGGATCATGGCCAAGACCCGGGGAATTCACGACATAGACCAGATGGACGGAATCGGCCGGAGCATGCCTCTGACCATGGGCATGTTTACCATAGCCAGCCTGGGCATGATCGGAGTGCCCCCGGTGGCCGGGTTTGTCAGCAAATGGTATCTGGCCGCGGGCGGAATACAGGCCGGGGAGCACTGGGTGGTCGCGCTTCTGGTCCTAAGCAGCG
>CAZTKE010000082.1:0-6588 GCA_964614055.1 uncultured Desulfovibrionales bacterium
CGAAGGAAACCAGATCGGCCAGGGAGTCGAACTGGATCCCGAAATCGGATCCGGTTCCGGTCATCCGGGCCACTTTCCCGTCCATTCCATCAAAAAAACAGCTAATAAGGATACACACTGCGCAAAGCTCAAAACGGCCCTGTACCGCGGCCAGCATCCCCCAGAAGCCGGAGAACATACTGGCTGTGGTCAGCAAGTTGGGCAGGATATAAAATCCCTTGTGTTTAGGGCCGACTTTGTCTGGCATTAGTTTTCCTGTTTTTTTGCAAGCACACTCTGTCCGGCCAGGACCTTGTCCCCAACCTGGACTAGTGGATCATATCCACAGGGAAAATAAAGGTCAAGCCTGGATCCGAATTTGATCATCCCGTATCTGTCCCCCCGGGCCAATTGATCGCCGGTTTCCGCCCAGAGGACTATGCGTCTGGCCACCAGACCGGCTATCTGGACCACGGTCCAAAGATCACCGTTTTCTTCCCGGATATGCATGGCACACCGTTCATTATCCCTGGAAGCCTTGTCCAGGGAGGCGTTTACGAACTTGCCCGGGACATACTTAAATCCCTGGACAGTCCCGGCCACCGGCATCCTGTTCACATGCACGTCAAACACGTTCATAAACACGCAAACCACGCTGCGCTCCTCCCCGGTAAACGGGTCAGTATCCTTACCCACCCGGACCACTTTTCCGTCCGCCGGGGAGACAGCTATATTTTCCCCGTCCGGAATCACCCGCTGCGGGTCGCGGAAAAAATTAAGGGAAAAGAAAAAAAGTATAAGCCCCAAAAGAGCCGGGATCGCCCATTCCAGCAGGGCGAAAACCAGAGTTGCCGAGATGCAGACGATGAGTACCGGGGCCCCTTCCGGGCAGATCCCTGTTTTGCGCTTGCGCATAATAATGTACCTTATTCTTTAAAAATTTACTTAAGGAAACCCTGTCATAAAAAAAAGAAAGTTTGAACCGCCAAGACGCCAAGGACGCGAAGCAGATGTATTGTCCAAAACCGGGTAACGGTTTTGGACAAGGCTGCCTTTTCATTTGCCGCCTACCCGGCAAATGAAAAAACTCCCCTGCCTTACTTGGCGACCTTTGCGTCATGAGTCCGGCACTCAGGGATTCTGAGTGCCGGACGGGCGGTTAATAGTTTTTCTTGGATTACGGGCATAGCCCGCATCAGTCTACTTCTTATATTGTTTTTTCCACTCGTCCAGAAATAAAAGGCTGGTCTCCAGATCATCCAGCCGGCCTTCAGCCCGGCGGATGTGAAAGACCAGGTCCTCAAACCCCACTCCGTAAGAGAGCTTGTATTTATCCAAAAGCTCTTTTATCCGGGAACGCAGCTCCGGGTCCGCTTCGCTCAGCGGATCCGGACCCCCGGACTCTCCGGGCCGCAATATTTTAATATCCACCATCTTCTGCAAAAGATCCCGCATGCGGTGTTCATAGGTATGCTCGGAAAGCACCCGCTTCCGGGCCGCCCGGGCTATCTCCCGCCTTTTTTCCGGGTGCTCCAGGAAATAGTCTATCTTTTCCCGCATCTCATCCATATTCCCGAAGGTAGTGACCTCTTCCCGGGTAAAAAGCTCCGGGAGAAGCTCCCGGTTGTCCGTGAGCTGAAACGCCCCGCAGGAAGCCAATTCAAAGGTGCGGGGATTTACAAAATCCCCGGGAACAACATCCCTGTCCCCTTTTACGCTGGAGTGCAGATTCAGGTTTATCTTGGTGCAGGAAAATATCTTCACCGCCTCCTGCGGGGAAATCCGACGGCCCTGCATCTGCACCACCGCATCCAGCTCGGCCGCCCCATCCCATTCCGTGCCCCAGATCTTGAAATCATAACCAAGAAGCGATGCAAAGGCCCTGCGCCGGTTGGGGTATCCGGCCCCGAGAAAGGATATATCGCTCCCGAAACGCTTTTTGTCCACTGCGTCCGGCTCAAGGGGGCGGTGAAATTCCGGATCCGCGGCCAGGGGGAGATACATAACGTTTTTTACCCCAATGCTGCTCAATTCGGAGAAAAAGGGCTCCTTCTGGATCACGGCGAAAAAATCATAATACGGGGCAAAGCTTCGCCAGTACTGAAAGACGCGGAAATCCTCCACAAACCACATGGCCGTGGGCACTCCCTTCTGCCTGAGCCTGGAAAGGGTCTGGCGGCTCAAGGGTGCCTGGGCCAGGGCCAGGACCAGATCCGGCTGCATGGCTTCGGTCTTGGCCATAACCGCCGAAGAGACCACCTGCAAGAAACTGTTCTCCAGATGATCCAGATCAGCGGAAGCGACCCTGAGCTCCTTCAGTCCGTCGAAGGCGGACTTGAAAAGCGGGGCTTCAAAAACATCCACCATGTGCCCCAACCGACCCAGTGCGGTTGCGCAGTACCTGCCGATGGGCAGGGAACCGCCGTGCATGGGAAGTACAACCAAGATTTTCATAGCTCAACCATCAAATTCAGCATAAGGACAACTCCCTTTCCGGGCGGGAAAGGCCCTGCAGGCCCATTTGTACCGCCTGTTCGGTAAAATCGAACATCTCCGGGCCGTGTTCAAAGCCGGTCAAATGCAAAAGCCCGTGAACCAGTAGCCGGATAAAATGCTCCGGGGCTTCCCGACCGTAAAGAGTCGCTTCCCGCAGCACGGCAAATGAGCTTATTACCACCTGCCCCCCGCCCAGTCCATCCGGAAAGCTGAGGACATTGGTCGGCCCGGGGCAGCCCAAAAACTGTTCGTTCAGCTCGGCTATCCGTCTGTCCCCACAGACCAGAACCTCCAGGTCAGGGTGGCGCATATTTATAAATTGAGTCACCTCCCGGACCAGGATCTGTAGCTGGCGTCGGTCCAAACCCAAAGGAACAAGGGAAAAAGGCTCGAGTGAAAGATCAAAATCCATTTTAAATCCCCATATCTTCCAGAAGGCCTCAGCCCTCACCCTTATTTTTCGGCTTGTTGTCTTCCTTTTTGCTGTTTTCGGATTTCGTGGTTGCGGGTTTCGTGGTTGTAGTTTTCGTGTCTTTTTCCTTGGACTCGCCCTTTTTCTTCTCCCCGGGATAGTCTATCCGCTGATGGAATATACCGGTCAGGATCTTTAAGAATACTTCACCCAGGGTATGCAGCTCACGCAGGGTGAGTTCGGATTCATCCAGCTCGCCCTCGGTGTATATCCTGCGGATAGTATTCCGGATATGCCCTTTAAGCCTGCTGGGAGTGGGCTCTACCAGGGTCCGGCTGGAGGCCTCGACAACATCGGCCAGAAGAATCAATCCGGCCTCCTTGGTCTGCGGCTTAGGCCCGGGATAGCGGAATGCCTCTTCCCGGATTTTCTTATCTCCCTTGGTCCCGGCCTTTTCCACGGCCTTGTTGTAGAACCAGCTGATAAGACTGGTACCGTGGTGCTGCTGGATAAGATCAATGATCTCCTCGCCCAGGCTATGCTCCCGGGCCATTTCCACGCCCTTTTTAACATGGGAGATAAGGATAAGCGCACTCATGGACGGGGCCAGCTTGTCGTGCTTGTTCTTGCTGCCGTACTGGTTTTCTATGAAATACTCCGGGTTTTTGAGCTTGCCTATATCGTGGTACAAGGCTGCAACCTTGGCCAGGAGGGAATCCGCGCCAATCCGTCTGGCCCCGGCCTCAACCAGGTTGGAGACTACCAGGCTGTGGTGATATGTGCCCGGGGCCTCGATCATCAATCTCTGCAGCAGGGGCTGCTCCAGATTCATCATGTCCATGAGCCGGAAAACCGAAGTATACCCCAGGACATATTCGACCATGGGACTGAAGGCCAGAACTATGACCAGAGAAAAAAACGCACTGGCCGCGACAAAAACAGTACCCGTACCCAGGTATATCCAGGAATCCCAACTGGCCAGATTAATACCCAGCCACAAGAGAAGAAGCACCCCGGCCAGGGGGAAAAGGCTTTTCAGAACCTGCAGACGGGTGCTGGCCCGGCTCAAAAGATAAATATACACAAAGGACCCGCACATAAAATAGAGAAAGACACTCACTCCCTGGTCAAGGAGTATGGTGCACACCAGGGAGAGGAACACCGCGGCCAGAATGCATATCCGCTGGCGCAAGAAAAGGCACAAGAGGCCGGTTCCGCCCATGACCGGAAGGGAATAAGCCAGAAACCCGGAGTTCACCGTGGAAATGGAGGAGGTAATGGGCTCCCCGGCAACCCCGAGAAATTTGGCGCAGCATCCAAGGATCAAAACGACCATGGCGATAAAGGATATATCCCTCTCCCTGACCCGGGTCTTCCTGGTCCAGGAGGGGCTGACCACAAAAAACACACCGGCGGCAACTGCCAGCATCAAGAACATCCCCAAGGACCTTTCCGGATTGAAATACTCCGGCTTGTGCCGGAAAAGGGCCTGCAGCTTTTTCTGCTGATCCGGGGTTACCCGCTCCCCCTTGCGGACCACGATTTCCCCCTTGGCCACGCGGTGATACACGGGATCCACTTGACTTAAGACCTGCTCCAGCCTTTTTTGGGTGCTTTCCTGATTAAGGACCAGATTGGGCCTTATTAGCGGGAGCAAAAGCTCCTTAATCGCATTGCGGGAACGCAGGCGCATGTTCAGATCGCGTCTTAAAAAGTCGGACAGATCCCTTTCTACATCCTGGACATCGCTTATCTGGCGTACATCCGTCTTCAAGGTCTCCATGCCCTCGGACAATTTCCGGACCAGAATCCCGGATCTGTACCGATTTAAAAAATCGTTGTCCGCGACTACCCCCTGTTCGTACTTGTCCTCAAGCCAGGGAACTATCTTTTTTCTGTATATCTTTTTCAGTTCCGAATTCTTCCAGGCGCGCAGGGATTGGGAGGAGAGATCAATGTCCGCTTCATCGCTCAAGGTGGCGCTCAGCTGTTCCGGACGGGAAGGATCGATATCCTCCACCGCGTTTAAGACCAGCTCCACCCTGTCCAGGAGGCTTTTAAGCGGCTCCTGGCTCAGATCAAAAACCGGGGGCTGATTTTTGGCCACCTGTTCCCGCCGGGCCCGGGTGGACTCCTCATCCTCGATCAGAAGGGCCTGGGTGGCGGTCACATCCTGGCCGGCGACCTCGCCGGCCACATACACGGTGATCCTGGGCTGGAAATTCACTCCGGACAACAGGGACAGGACAAGGAGGGTCAGAATCAGGGCCACCTTGCCTCTGTGTCGTCCGGAAAAATTATTTATGGTTTCCCTGCTCGTACTTGTCATAGGCTTTTATGATTCGGGCCACCAGGTCATGGCGGATGACGTCGCGATCGTCAAAACGGACAATGTCCACACCCTGGACATTTTTAAGGATTTCCGCGCTCTGGACAAGCCCGGAGCTGGCCCCTCCCGGCAGGTCGATCTGGGTAACATCCCCGGTTACCACCGCCCGGGACCCGAAACCCATCCGGGTCAAAAACATCTTCATCTGCTCCGGGGTGGTGTTCTGGGCCTCATCCAGGATTATAAAGGCGTCGTTAAGGGTCCGGCCGCGCATAAAGGCCAGGGGAGCGACCTCGATTATTCCGGTCTCGATAAGTTCCTGCACCTTTCTTAAGTCCAGCATGTCGTGCAGAGCATCGTACAAGGGCCTTAGATAGGGATTAACCTTTTCCATCATATCCCCGGGGAGGAAACCGAGTCTTTCACCGGCCTCAACAGCGGGACGGGTAAGTACGATACGGGAGACAGACCTCTGCATGAGCGCGGCCACGGCCAGGGAAACCGCAAGATAGGTCTTGCCGGTCCCGGCCGGACCTATTCCAAAGACCAGATCATGCCCCCTGATCGACTCCAGGTAATCGCGCTGACTGATGGTCTTGGGGACAACCGTGCGCCTGGGGGTAGTCACACAGGAATCCTTGCGGTACATCTTCTTCAACGAAGCTGTAGGATCGCGGGACAAAAGGCGTATCCCGGCCTGGATATCCCTGGAATCCAGACGATATCCGCTTTTTAGAAGCTCGGAAAACTGGACCAGGAGATTTTTGACCACATCCAGATCGGAAGGGTCACAAGAAGAGATGTATATGGCGTTTCCGCGGGTCTCGCAGTTTACACCGGCCGCCTCGGCTATAAGCCTTAGGTTCTCCCCCTGCGGCCCGCAGAGGTCCTGAAGCAGGGAACTGTCGTCAAAGGTGAGCTCCCTGGAAATTGTTTGCTTGCTTTGCATACTTATATTCGGGCCGTTTCCCAAAAACCGGCCCGCAAATTCCTCCTAGAAAAATCTCGTCATTTTGGTTAAGCCCGGGTTGCTCCATGTCAATACCGGTAACCGGGGGGCAAAGGCAACCCCGTTTTTGAGGCCTATTACGCTTAGGCCCGGGCAGCAAGACATTTTATCACAAGCCGATTGCAAAGGAATGCATCCAATGGACCTCAAAATTCTGGGAACCACGTTCATCACCCTTTTTCTGGCTGAACTAGGGGATAAAACCCAGCTGGCCTGCGTCATGCTCACGGCCAAGACCCAGAAACCGGGGACGATTTTTGTGGGGGCCTCCCTGGCCCTGGTTCTGGTCACCTTTCTGGGGGTTATTTTCGCCAACTTCATCTGCAACTATATCCCCGGGGAAACCATCCGGAAGATAGCCGC
>CAZTKE010000083.1:0-6539 GCA_964614055.1 uncultured Desulfovibrionales bacterium
GACCACACCGGCTGCGCGCCGAAACTGTATATATCCACGATGGACTGGTGATTGGCCACAAATATATACGGCGGGGAGGAAAGCTTGTCCAGGCCGGTGCGCTTAAAACCCAGAAGCGGCTTTGCCGCCAGGTACCACCCCCGGCCGTAGAGCCAGATGAGATACAGGCCCAGCTTCATCCCCTTTTCCCGGGAAAGAACCCTGCCCGCAGCCAAAACCAGGGGCAGGATAATCATGGACAAAAGGACCAAAATACCCTTTATCAGATAAAGCCAGACATTAAAAACAAATTTGAACATCAAACTGTGCCCGGCGGTATTCGCTTCGGCCATCCCGCCTATTCCGGTTCACCCTGCTTGAACTCTTCGTATTTTTTAAGGATATATTCGTGCAGATCCCCGACAGTGCGGATTTGCTTAAGGTCTTCCTTGTTCTTCAGCTTAAAGCCGAAGGCCTGCTCCAGGGCGACCACCATATCCACATAGTCCAGGCTGTCCAGTTCCAGATCCTCGATAAAGCTCGCCTCGGGCTTGAGCTCATCCCGATCCAATTCAAACTCCTCTGCCAGGGAGGAATCTATGAGTTCCACTATTTGCGAACGCTTCATGCCGTAAATCTCCTGATAAAAAGGGCGGTGTTTATGCCCCCGAAAGCAAAGTTGTTTTTCAATACCGCATGCACATCTTTTGTGCAATCCTCCTGTATAAGATTGATTCCGGCACAGTCCGGATCAATATTTTCCAGATTCCTGGTCCCCACGAGCACTCCATCGCTCATCATTTTCACCACCGCGGCCGTCTCCAAAGCCCCGCTGGCGGCCATGGTGTGTCCCAGATGCCCCTTGAGGCTGCTTACCGGCACCCGGTTTTCGAATATCCGGGCCAGAACCGCGGCCTCGTCCGCATCCCCCTGAATTGTGGAGGTGGCGTGCGCGTTTATGTAATCTACATCCCCGGGGGTTGCTCCCGCGCTTTGCAGGGCGGACAGGATGCACTCGCGCATTGTCCGCGGATCCGGGCTGACCAGATCCTTGGCGCAGTTCATGGACCACCCGGCGATTTCCCCCAGAATGGGCACCCCGCGCTTTAGGGCGGAGGGCAGGGACTCCAGGAGCAAGACCCCGCCTCCCTCGGAGCAGACAACCCCGTCCCGGTCCGAGTCAAAGGGCCGGGAGGCGCGTCCGGGATCATCCCAACTTTTGACCGAGGCCGCATCCATCATGTCAAAGGTGCCCACGGTAAGGGGATGGACCTCGTCCGCCCCGCCGCAAAGCATCACATCCTGCTTGCCCGCGGCTATGGCCTCGGCCCCGAGGGCTATGGCCTGTCCGCCGGTGGCGCAGGCAGCGCCCGGGGAGATGACCCGGCCGCTTATGCCCAGGTACTGGGCCACATTGGCCGCGCAGCTGTGATTCATTATCTTGAAGAAATTGGTGGAGCGGATCTGCTCCACACCGGTACCGTGCACAAGATACTTGCGGAAAACATCCTCCAGGACATAGGGGCTGTTCACCGTGCTGGACATGCTCACTCCGACCCGGCCCCCGGCCAGGTATTCCTCCTCCAGCCCGGCCATCCGAACCGCCTCCAGGGCGGCAAAGGCGGCAAACAGACTCATCCCGGACATGCTCCGGCGGTAGCGGCGGGGAATTTCCTTTTCCGGGAGCTCGGGCACGCGGCCGGATATGCAGCTGCCCAGCCCGGGTACATCTTTTAGCTCCGGACTGTACTCTATCCCGCTTTTACCTTGCCTCAAACCGGACCAAAACGGATCCAGACCCCTTCCATAAGCGGAGACGACACCCATGCCGGTAATTACAACTCTTTGCACTTGCACCTCACTACCTGCTCCAGAAGCTCTTTTTCGCCCACTATCATCCCGCAGGCCACCATCCCGGAAATGACCGCGCCCAGGACTCCGGGAGCGATAACCCCCTGTCCGGCCAGAAACAGCCCCGGGATCTTGGTCATGGGCAAAAGCGGGTATTGATCCACGCTCCTGCACGTGCCGTACAGCCCGCCGCGCGGAGTGCCGCAGTAATCACGGAATGTAAGCGGAGTGGAGGCCGCCACCGGCTCCAACCTGTCTTTAAGCTCGGGAATCAGCCGGGAAACCGCATCCAGGAGCTTGTCCGCGAGCCTGCTTTTGTACTCCTTATAGTCCGCGGGCCGCCTCCCGGACGTTGTATCCGCCCATTTCTCAAACCCGGAGAAAAAGGACGGGGCAATGACTATGACCCCGATTTCCCCGTTTTCCTCCTCGGTCAGGCTCAAATGCAGACCGCTGGGGCCGTCTTCCTCTTCCACCCCCACAAAACGCAGCCAGCCCCTGTCGCGAAGGACAAGCCAGTTGGGGATATCCATGATCCCGTGATCCGAACCCTTGAGACGGGCATAGACCACGAACCCGGACATGGTCTCCCGCATCCCGGCGAATCTCTGCTGCTGCGCCGGGCGCAGACCGCGACCGGCCAGAAGATTTGGTATGAGGGTCGGACTGCCCGTATATACGCAGGTTGATGTCCTGAGTTTTTGACCGTCCGCCAGATGCACGGAGTTAACCCGCCTTGAATCGTCCAACTCCAGGCGCGAGGCCCGGCTGCCCAGGAATACGTCCACCCCGTTTCTTTCAAGGCTGCGGGAAAAGGCCCGGACGAGCTCCACCCCGCCGCCGCGGATATGATGCACCGAGCGCAGATAGGACCCGAAAATCTGGGCATGCACCTGCAGGGTGGCCGCACGCGGCTCCACCCCGGCCAGAATGGCCGGATAGGAAAAAATCGCGCGCAAACCGGGATCAGGGACATTTTCCCGCAGGAAATGCTCCACGCTTATATTCTGCCGGATGTATGATTCCAGGCTGCTTTTTTCCCCTTCCCTGAAGGTCAGATACGGGGAGGAAGTCCAATAGTTTCTGCACTCCCGGAAAAAGGCGCGCACTTCTCTCTCCCGGCCGGGACGCAGCCGGAAAAGATCCCGTTTCAGCCGTTTTTGACCGTAGGAAACAAAAAAATCCTGGCCAATATCCGGACTGCGCACCCCGAGAAAGCCTTCAACCGGGAGTTCCCTCTCCTGCAGATCCTGTCTTATTCCCAGAAACCGGAAATAAGTATCCAGGACATGTCCCCGACCCAGCTCGCCCACATAGTGCACGCCGGTATCAAAAAAGAGCCCCTTTCTCCTGAATCCGCGCAAGGTGGGGGCCAGATGCGAGGAAGTCTCCACAAGGGCCGTTTTGCGCCCCATTTTGGCCAGGGCGACGGCCGCGCTCATCCCGGATGCGCCGCCGCCGATGACAACCGAATCATAAGCGGACATCAAAACTCCAGGACCAGGGCGCAGTTGGTTCCACCGAACCCGGAGGAATTGCACATCACTTTCCGAGGCTTTTCCGGCACGGTCTCCCGGACAATATTCAGATCCCGGGCGGCCGCATCCAAAGTGGATAAATTTATGTTCGGGGCGATAAATCCGCCCCCGGCCATGAGGCAGGAATACACCACATGGGAAGCCCCGGCCATCCATAATTCATGTCCGGTCATGGACTTGAGCGAGGATATCCTGGGGCTGCAGCCGGAAAAAATCTCTTTTATGTTTTGCGCCTCGGCCGCGTCCCCGCTGGAAGTAGCCGTGGCATGGGCGCATATGTAGTCGATTTCCTCCGGGGTCCATGCGGCATTTTCAAGGGCCGCGCGCATGGCCCGGGCCAGGCCGGTGGGGCTGGGCACGGAAAGCAGATAGCCGTCCGAGGAGAATCCATACCCCCGCACTTCCCCGATTATGGACGCCCCTCTTTTAAGGGCCTCCTCCCGGTCCTCAAGCACCAGAGCGGCCGCGCCCCCGCTGGGGACCAGACCGTCCCGACCCGCGTCAAACGGGCGGCTGGCCTTTTCCGGCTCCCGGGTATGCCGGGAAAAGGCGCCCAGTCCGTCGAAACTGCACATGGACTCCCAGTTGATCTCCTGCGCCCCGCCGCATATCACCCGCTTCTGCCGGCCCAGGGAAATGAGATCATAAGCCTGACCCACTGCATTCCCCCCGCTGGAGCAGGCGGAACTTAAGGTCCAGCAGGCGCCCTTGGTCCCCAGGATGACATTCAGATTCATGGTCACGGTGGAGTTCATGGACCGGAAAATGGCCCCGCTGCCGATGGATCCGGTCCGGCCCCGCTCCCGCAAGAGATCCGCCTGCCGCACGCTGGCCCGGCAGGAGGAATCCACGCCAAAGATAAGGCCGGTATGGTCGTTTTTTACATCCTCGGGCTTAAGGCCGGATTCCTGCAGGGCCTCGGAAACTGCCGCATAGGCCTGCACCCCGAACTCGGGCAGGGTTTTTCTCTGTTTCCGGCCCAGGTATTGGGGGGGATCAAAATCCGGAATGAGTCCGGTAAGCGGGCTGTAAAAACCCATTTCTTCCCGCTCCGGATCGATCCCGATCCCGGAACGGCCGTGATACAAAGATTCGGCCACGGCCTGCTTTCCGATGCCGATGCAGGAGACGATTCCCGTTCCGGTTATTACTACCCGCTTCATGATCTCTGACAACCTATTGCTGTATTTGCCTGAATATGGCCGAGTCCGTGTTCAAGGTATTTATAGAAAGAGCCATTTTCATTGCGCCAAATTGTGACTAAAATCCGCAACAATTGTCTCCAATCGCTCCACCAAATAAAGGGGCAGGGATACAAGCGGATAGCGAATCCGCTTGCGGCTCTTTCCTGAATTAATCACCGTATCGATGTAGGTTACGCAAGGCTGCGAGGCATCGAACCTGACGGCCAGCGGGGCCTGCTTACTGCCCATGAACTGATGCATGGATTTAAGCGTGCCTGTCGCGCCCGCCTTTACTTCTATGGGAACGATACTTCCACCGAGTTGAACAACGAAATCGACTTCCGCATTAGATGATCTTCCCTGCCGCAACCAGTATGTCAACTCCCGATTCGCGGTATCCGCAAGAAGATATTGCAGATGCTGGCCTATGAATTGTTCCGCAATCGCTCCTTCATTTATTAGCTTCGTATCGTCAATCTGCGAAACCGTCCGCCAATCAAGGCCACAAACCGCATTCATAAGTCCGACATCCAGAAAAAAAGCCTTGTATATCTTTTCCTGCATATCCGCTTGCAGAGGCAGACCGGAACAATTGCTATGGGTAACCTTGTTTATGACCTTGGCCATGGACAAAAGATCAATATCCTTTTTCAGAGTGGAGCTTTGGTCTTCAGCCGAAATATTACTGTATTTTATCTTCCTGCCCACATTCCTGGCAATAAAATGAAACACCTTGTGCATGCGGTTCAGATTTCTGGAACCGATATATTTGGGAAAATCTTCCCGATAGGTTTCAATTATGGAATTATGCACCGTGTCGACTCGCCTGTAGCTCCGGGTTTCGGAAAAAACAGACACGGCTTCGGGCATGCCGCCTACATAATAATATGACCGCAAAAGGCTCATAAGCCGATTGTGAACGACATCCCCTATAGGCTGTCCCGGCTCGTAATCAAGTATGAAAGAGGCAAGCTTTGCTTCACCTATGGCGTTAAGAAACTCGGAAAAGGTCATCGGGCCCATGTGTAGATACTGTATCCGCCCCACCGGCATGGAAAAAGAATGATCAGAGAGGGCGAACTCCAGCAGGGAGCCTGCACTTAAAACCGGCAGCTGCGGCCTATCCTCATAAAAATACCGCAACGCGGGGACAGCCTCGGGTACGGACTGAATTTCGTCCAGAAAAAGAAGCGAGTTTTGCGTGACGTTTTTCATACCCGGCAGGAATTCAATCTGCTGCAATATCTCATGTGTATCTTTTTTAGCGAATATTTCCGAAAGTTCCAAATGCCGTTCCAAATTTACATTAAGCAACTCTTTTCCGAATTCTTCAGCGAACAGCTCAACTAACGTCGACTTCCCCACCTGACGGGCTCCTCTGATGACAAGCGGCTTACGGGGGCTATTATTCAGCCACTCGTTTAGAGTCTCTAGTTGATGTCGACGCATACCAAATTCGCCTAAAAAAGCTTGTCACTTCAAAAGTGGGCGTTATTAAAATACAGTCATTATATTTTTAGGGGTGTGTTATAATACTTAAACTACCATAAAAGAGGCTAGTCTAAAAACCAGGGTGGGTCAAGCACCGCCATTGCACATCTGGCTAAGATACGGAAAAAACCGTAAAATCAGGTATGGACTCCGCCGTTCACGGAAATGACTTCTCCGGTGATATACCCGGCCCGCCTGGAACACAGAAAGGAAACCACCCCGGCCACTTCCTCCGGATCGCCGAAGCGTCCGATAGGTATCTGTTTCAGTATCTCCTCCCGGGGCAGGCCCTCCAGCATCCCGGTGTCGATAAACCCCGGGGCTACCGCGTTTACCAGGATATTGCGCTTGGCCACTTCCACGGCCAGGGAGCGCGTGGCCCCGATAAGCCCGGACTTGGCCGCGGAATAGTTCACCTGCCCGGGGACCCCGGTCTGCCCGGATGTGGAGGCGATATTCACTATCCGCCCCCTTTTCTTGCGCAGCATCTTCTCCA
>CAZTKE010000084.1:0-6415 GCA_964614055.1 uncultured Desulfovibrionales bacterium
ACGAACTGGGCTTAATAGAAGGAGTGCCCGCACTTTCCTGGCAGTTTTAAAAAATCTCTTCATAAAGGTTGAGAATATTGCTTCTCAAAAAACGTCAGGTAAAATACTACTAATACATTAAATTTTATTCGACAATTCATGCCTGACAAAACATTAAAATACTTTTTAAATCTTGAAAATGTTTCTCTACAAAACGGATGCTGGTTTTCTCGTCACCGAGTGCTATCGGAATCTCACACTCCTCCGCACTGACAATCAATTCTTTTAACTCAGCTATCACATCATCGTCGGTTTTTTTAATAAATTCTTCGTATTTGGCGGCACACAAAGGGCAAAGCGCAAGATACTGGGCTTCATGCTCCTTCGACAAATATTCTCGGGAGAGCAATTCCTTTTTCTCAAAGTAGTGTTTCCCGTTGCGTTTCCGAAAGGGCATCTCCTCTTTGCATATCTGGCAGACCATCTTGTCGTCATCAGTATAATTTTCTCGAAGGTATGTGATCGGGTCTATGAAACCATTGGTAATTCGGACACTTCTTTGGCGTTTCTCGTACTCCTTATCGGGCGAATCGGAGAGTTGCTCGCCAAGAAGTTCTTGACGCCGTTCCGAATCGGGGACTGGCCTGGTTGGGAACGTTGACTTTACCTTTCGGGCGGACTCATCGGCAATGAGTTGGTCGATTCTCTCCAGATTATTTTTTACGTACTCAATATGTTCTGGTTTAAGTCCGACTTGTTTTGCAAGTTCACGCTCCCGCCCTTGTGCTTCACTTCGTTCCTCAGCTCCTTTCCCAAATTCAACTTCTTTGAGCCATTTTTGTCCATGGTCATACGAAAAGCCACTAGGAAGTTGTTCGCGAAGTGCATCATAAGGACAAACAAAGGTGTTGTTATTTTGAGGGATCCATTTCTTCTGCCTTAGAACGTGAACGAGCTGGGATTTAGCGTATCTAAATCCTCTCTTATCGCTCTTCTTATATCTTGCATAAAGGTATTCTTCACTAATGCTACACATAGTTCTCCAAACAAGACGTGATAGCTCTATTGACCCGGACTCAAGCACTTCATTTAATTTATATATGTTGTAGTCAATATCTAATGAGTTACCATAACCGCCCGGAGCACCAGAAAGAGATTCCCATTGGGGATTAGCCCGACACGATACGGCACTGATCGGCAAAGAGTTTTTAACGCCAACTTTTTTTGCGAATCCAACAAGTTCTTTATGCCCAAATTCCTTATAATCGGAAGATAAAGCCCAGCAAGTCTCATCATCACCTAATTTCTCATAATATGTTTTAAGTCCGGTGTCCAAATATGGCTTGTCGATATACACAGCCTCGGGTTTACCCCATTTGCCATCCTCAAGCTTGAAGATGTAACACTCCTCAAACATATTTATGCAATCAGGATAACTCTGAATAAATTTAATAAATCGTTGGGTGTGAGCGATATCAGGTCGGAACAAATTCTCCTCTACGGCCTTCTCTGAATATTGTTTTCTGAGTAAGACTTCAATCTCCACTTTCTCATCCACTTCCCTTACGCCGATCGCCTCAAGAAACTCACGAACCTTCTTATTCGGCCCATCATTCGTTATATAAATGCCTTTCGAAACCCGCGGAAATCTCTCATCATATTCTACTACATCAGTTGGAAAGTAACATTTGCTTCCCTTGAAATATGTTCCGTCACTGACTCGAACAATAGGAAGGCGACTGATGCTTTTTGCCCTATCTCTTGCTTTGTATTTTGGATACTTGGGTGCCGATTCCAGGTACCCCATCAACAATTCGTAGAAATTTTGATGCCATTCTTCATCCTTGTTTCTCAGCCACTCCGTTCGCGCATCAACATCCATATCACCCAACGCTTCAACGAGATCATCAGTTGTCCACTGATCAATATCTAACGAGGAAAGGAAGTTGTCCTCGCGCTGATTTCTTTGAGGAGGATTTGCTGCCCAAATTGGTATAAAATAGTCACCCCCGAGGATTGTAACCATATCCTCATCGCTGATCAGTTCCGATAGTGCCTTCGGTCCCCTAAACAAACCCAATGCTGGTGCATGGCCGCCAATCTTCATCGGGACAAGATTTTGTTCCTTAAACTCCTCCACAAGTCTATCCATTAGTGGCTTATAAAACTCTGATAAGTTATCTTTATCGTTGGGCAAAAGAGACAGGCTGTGCACGTTCAGCAAACCTTGATCGCGAATTTTGTGCATGGATTCTGCCAGTAAGTCAGCTATATGATCGCGCAGCGCATTGTTGCCCGCGCAATCGCGAACACTGTCTCGAGCCACAGTCGAAGCGAAAGGCGCATGAATATGGAAACGCAAATTGGATGTTTCTTTATCAGCTGGAAAATAAATACACACGCTTCCGGGCTCCATCGGAACAAGTTCCCATTCAGGCGTGATATTACTACCGTCATTATTTTTCTTCTTTGAAGCTGCCTTAGACTCAACCGGCGACAAACCAAAAGCTACAGCGATGTTGCAAGTTTTTACTCTATTGTCTTCATTGTCAGATTCTTCATCTTCAACTTGTACCTCTTTACCAAACTTAAGAAACCATGTTGATAATGGACTATATTCGTCCGGCTGCTGTGTCCGAATCTCGTAACTATTGTTTCCCAGTTCGATTCGCTCGATATGCCCTAGTGATGTATCAATCAAAAGGTATTCGATCTTACGAATATATTTGAGGAAAAGTAGGGTGGTTGCATCGAGAGCCTTGAGTAAGTTTTCAATTTCTTTAACTGCCTGATTAGATGGTTTTCCACTACTATTGAAGGGTAAAATAAATCGTGTTTGACAATTCTTTCCGACGCGCTTGGATAGACCTTCTTGTTCCGGCACTACCATATCCCGGATACGGAAATGAAAATCGCCTGATTCAATTTCTGGTATGTCTGAATATGCAAAAACTGCTTTGAAACCGACACCGAATTTCCCGATATTTGTAGTGTCGTTGCTTTTGGTGCTGAATCCAATACTGGTGATGGCATCGACATCCTGGATCGTAAAAAGTCTTTCACCATCGTGCTCGAATTCAATGCGGTCTTCATGCAAGATGAACCGAACTTCTTGTGCGCGCGCGTCTTCTGCGTTTTGGAGCAATTCATAAATAAAATGGGCGTTGTCCGGATATAGGTCGGTAAGCAAGCGCTTGAGACCTGCTTCAAATCCATTCTCGCGGTTCGCTTCGACCCATTTTCGGCGCTTTTCGGCCAATTTTTCAATCGACTGTGTCATTATAGTTTTCTCCTAAAACTTGAATCACTCCATACGCTACAGGACTGGCAACAATATCCGCTCTCTCCACGGCAATATCCAAATCCTGGATTCTCCTTGCATAATCTGCTTCCGCAGCGGCGATTTGCGAACGACGCATTTTTTGGATTTTCTCATTCGTGGCTTGGCTAAGCTGTTCTTGCAGCAGGGCAATCCGAGCTTGATGACTGGTAGACAGGCTCTCCCGCCGGTACTCGGCAAGTTCCCGGGTTTTTTGTCGATAAGCTATCTTGGCCTCATTCCACAAAGCATAGTGCTGCGTATCCAAAGCATCCCAAATTGAAGTATCAAGACCTTCCGGCAATGATTCGGAAGAATCCGCAGCTTTTTCCAAAAGCTGGCCAAGATGTTCGGTAACCAAGGTATTGGAGGCAATAGGCTTAAGGATCAAGTCTTCCTTGATGCCGTGAAACCGCCACTGATAGATAGCGAACTCGTATCGTCCAGTAGATATTTCGTTCGATGTTACTGTCAGATTGGTTATTACCCGTTTCCTGGTGTCAAAGGACATAGCCGCCTGTTTAACCAATGGATGAAGGGGCATGATGAAAGCAGCTTCCGGATTCTGCTTCGCGCAATCAGATTCGAAAGTAATAGGCAAATGCTGACTACTGCCCTTGAGCCATATTTCCCACTCACGGTAAACAGATGTGCTTTGTCTGGAAAGTTTCTGAAAATCCTTTAAAAGATGATTGCGTGATTCCTGTGAAAGGCGGAGTGTTTTAAGCGGCTTTTCACCCAAAATAAATTCCTGATCTTTTCCGCACACATATTGTAAATATAGACTTACCATCCGTTGAAGTAAAGCCGGCGATAGCCAAAAGCTCGTAGCATCGGCAATTTCCTGATTCATCTGTTCTTGCGGCAGCTGAATACCAAACAACTCAACCTGCTTTTGCTCCAGCCTTTCCTGCTCCTGAATGAGCAAAATCTTATTATCGGCCACCTGTTGAAGTTTTTCCTTACGATCCGCTTCACTTAATTCAAAATTTTCCCCGATATTTTTGATCTCGCGGGTGATATCACCCAAAATTTCCTCGCCCCCTCCCAGAGCGTTATTAAATACTCCGATACGGACCAGGCACCGTTCGTAGATATCAGCGTCTACAGTGCCCGGGGTGATCAAATTAACAATGGCCACGCTCTCACTCTTCTGCCCGTTTCTGTCGATACGACCGATACGCTGCTCAACCCGCATCGGATTCCAGGGAAGGTCGTAATTAACAATGCAGTCACAGAACTGGAAATCGAGACCCTCGCAACCGATTTCGGAAAACAGCAATAAATCAAGAGCATCCTCGTCATCCCTCGGCTTCTCAAACCGTGCACGGAACTCTACTCGATCCTCATCCGGAGTTTTCCCATGGACCAAGCCTACACGAAACCCGTCTTTGCTGAGATGCTTGAAAAGATAGTGTAACGTGTGCCGAAAACAACTAAACAGCATTACTTTGTTGTTCGGGAAATTCTGTTTTTCTCGTATAACATTGCGCAAGGCCTCAAGCTTGGGATCATCCGACTCAATGTGTCGTGCAGCCTCGAGTAATTCCTTAATTTGCGCCTGGATGGGAATTATGGCTTCTTCGTCCGGAACGCCCCTTTCATCCGCTTCTTCCCAGGCTAATTCATCCAGATGACGATTGAGTATGTCCTCAAGAAAAGGTGCCAGACCAAAAAGGCAACTAGCCGCTTGCCGTCTTATAGTGGTCAACATGAACTTCACGTTAGCGCCATCATGAATTTGACTGAATATTTCTGCCTGTATGCTCAAAAGCTTATCGTGTAAATGCCGTTGGACATCAGTAAATGAGACATTTATCGTCTCGGGTTTTCGAATTGTAAAATCTCCAATGTCCCGGCGACGGGTTCTGTTGATGATTCCATCGAAAGTGTGCATTCTTTCGGTTTCGGAAATTATCCTGACCCGTTCCTCGTGCGAGATGTCCTGTTTGCACAATTCAGAACATAGCCTTTTAAATACAGGGTTTTTGCGCAGTATTGCTTGCCCCCAATGTGTAGCTCCCGCTTGTTCCAAGTTTTCCAGTGCCAGCTTTCGCCATTGAGACTCTTGAGAGCGCATTGCCGAAACGGCGCGGTTGATAAACGGGTTCGGCTCCGCCATGTGCTCAAAACTTTCCTGATCAATGATAAGGTCCGGGCGAAGCGTGTGCAGTAAAACAAAAAGATCTTTACTGCCGAGCTGAATTGGTGTGGCCGTCAAAAAAACCACCGCTTCAGCGTGCTCGCAGAAAAAATTCACTGCCTTGTGGCTAAATGTATCCCGATTCCTGATATGATGAGCTTCATCTACAATTACAAGATCGAAACGCGGAGGCGGATCAAGGTCCAGCAGGCCTTTCTTGCGCTGGCCTCTTCCTTTTGATGCCGAGCCATGAAGCAAAGATTCATCGAACAAAGAGTACGGAATAATAGTTTTTTCATGTTGTCTTGGCCAAGCCCCATCCAAATCCATCTCGCTAATGCAATATCTCAAGGTCGGACCATCAAGATGGGTGAAACGCTCTTCAAAACGTTTCATTTCCTTCTGCCATTTTTTTTCAGTCACAAGCGGGCGTGGGCAGACAATTAGAACGGAACGAACCTCCCGGCGAGCCTGAAGCTCCCTAAGGATGAGTCCGGCTTCAATGGTTTTCCCCACCCCAACTCCGTCAGCAATGAGCAAACGCGGCCGGTCCGACCGGATAAAACGCAAGACAGGCCGGAATTGATACGGGATGAAGTCCACCCGGGCGGCGTTGAGCGAGTAGAGCGTAGATAGTCCTGGATACCTGATCTGCAATGCGGAAAGTTGGGCATGGAATTGATCGCAAGGTAAAATATCTTCATTTTCCTCACGTGGACTTTCAGCCTGCACTTGTGAAGCGTAAAAAATTTGGATCGCACCATCTATAAATATCTTAAACCTGTTTTCCGGGTTGCCGGGAATCATTTCCACCACGACGCCACGCGTTGAAGGATTTGACTTTAGGAAGACGATTTGTCCAGGTTCAAACTCAGATTGATTACTGTTTTCTCCCGAAGAAACAGGTGAAGTCGTGCTGTCATCTTCTGGCGGAGGCTGTTTTTCAGCATTCAAAAGTTTATTTTTTGCCTCCC
>CAZTKE010000085.1:0-3515 GCA_964614055.1 uncultured Desulfovibrionales bacterium
AGGACATCGTCCAGGTCCGCCTCCCGGGCCAGTTCGCGCAGGTGGAGGCGTTCATCGATTATATCCAATACCGCCAGCTCGGTTATGATCATATCCACGCATCCCTTGGCCGTGACCGGCAGGGTGCACTCCGGGATTATTTTCGGGGCTCCCTTGCGGGTGGTGTGCGTGGTGGTCACGATCAGCTTGCGCGCCTTTTTGGCCAGCTCCATGCCCCCGCCGATTCCGGGGGCGAATTTTCCGGGGATGATCCAGTTGGCCAGATCCCCGTTGCCGGCAACCTCCAGGGTGCCCAGAACGGCCACATCCAGCCGGCCGCCCCGAACCAGGGAAAAGGAAAGTGCGGAATCGAAAAACGAGGCCCCGGTGCGGCTGAATATATATCCCCCGCCGGAGTCTATGAGCATGGGGTCGGCTTCTTTTGCCCGGCAGCGTTTGCCCATGCCCAGAATCCCGTTTTCCGAATGCACGAATATATCCGTGTCTTGAGGCAGATGCTCCAGGATAAGAGTGGGCAGACCGATACCCAGATTGACAATCTGTCCGCTTTCAAGTTCGGTGGCGGCCCGGGCCGCGATTTTATCTTTATAATGCATGGTGCTTCATCACTTGATAATCGTTTTCCCGGCGGTCCACGCGGATGACATGATCCACGAACGCTCCCGGCAGATGGATGGAATCCGGGTCCAGGGAACCCTGTTCCCGGATGTCAAAGGCCTCGACAATTACCGTGTCCGCGGCCATGGCCATTAGCGGATTGAAATTGCGGGCGGTCTTGGAAAACTTCAAATTCCCGAAGGTGTCCGCCTCCGCGGCGTGAATCAAAGCGAAGTCCGCGCGCAGGGCCGGCTCCAGGATATAGTCTCCTCCGGCGTAGCTTACTGTCTGCCTTTTTTCCTGCAGAATGGTTCCCATGCCGATATCGGTCAGAAAGGCCGGGATCCCGGCTCCGCCGGCCCGGATCTTTTCGGCCATTATCCCCTGGGGGAACATCTGCACATGGATTTTGCCCTCGTTCATCATCGTGATGACCCGATTATTCAGCCCCATGTGCGAAACCATGAACGTGTCCGCACACCCGGCCTCAAAAAGAAGGGAAATGCCCATCCCTTCCTCGTTGGCGTCGTTTTTGATCAGTGTCAGGCGGGCGGGACTCTGTTTTATCAGTTCCCGGATTAATGTGAACGGCGTGCCCGGGGCACCGAAGCCACCGATCATGAGCGTGGAGTTGTCCTTGATTCGGGCTAGGGCCTTTTCCGGCGTGGTTGTTTTATCCGTCATTTGCTTTTCCTGTATTCATTTCTCTTGAACTTCGCGTCCTTCAACATTTCGTGGTTTAAATATTCTTGTTCTTTATGACCGGGTTCATGAGTAAGTACGCAGTGCCCCGCTTGAGTAGCTACGTGTTCCTGGTATCAGCGGTAAAACGGGGTGGCCGGAATGGAAGTCTCCTTTTGCTCACCCAGGGCCTTTTCCATTTGCTCCACTTTCTCGCTCATGCGCGCAAAGGCCCGTTCCAGTTTGGTCAAAATTTCCTTTATCTGGCCCGGGGTGGTGATAAGCGGGGGAGCGACCAGGACGTGATCCCCGAACAGTCCGTTTATGGAGCGGCGGGGATAGATGATAAGTCCTTCCTCAAAAGCGGTCTCGGTGAGCTGCATGGCCAGGTTCCACTCCGGAGGGAACGGTTCGGTTGTGTTTTTGTCCCGGACCAGCTCCAGGGCGGTCAAAAGCCCAAGGCCGCGGACATTCCCGATCATGGGGATTTTTTTCTGCAGCTTAAAAAGTCCCTTTAAGAGATCCTGCCCCACGCGGGCCGCGTTCTGGGGCAGTTTTTCCTCCAGAAGGATGTTCATGACCTCCAGCCCCACCGTGCAGGCCATGGGGTTCCCGGCATAGGTATGGCCGTGGGCGAATCCGCCCCGGTTGACTATGACCTCCACTATCTCCTCGGTGGTCAGTATGGCCCCCAGGGGATAATACCCGGAGGCGATTCCCTTGGAAAGAGCGATTATATCCGCCTCCACTCCCCAGTGCTCGTAGGCGAACATCTTCCCGGTCCGTCCGAACCCGGTCATGACCTCGTCCAGGATTAAAAGAATGCCGTATTTGCGGCAGATATGCTGGATTATGCCGAAATATTCGTCCGGGGGAACCAGTGCGCCGGTGCTGGCCCCGCCCACCGGCTCGGTGACAAACCCGGCGATGTTTTCCGGACCCTGTTCCAGAATTACTTTTTCCAGGGCCCAAGCGCATTCCAGTTCGCATTCGGGATACTTTTGGTGATAGGCGCAGCGGTAGCAGGTGGGTGCGGGGATCTTGGGATAGTCGGCCACAAGCGGCTTAAAGGCCACTTCCAGGGGTGAATAAGAGGTCAGGGAAAGCGCGCCCAGGGTGGATCCGTGATAGGACGGGACCCGGCTTATGAATTTGTATCTGGACCCCTCGCCCAGGTTGAAGAAGTACTGCCGGCAGGCCTTCATGGCTGATTCCACCGCTTCCGAGCCCCCGGAAACGTAAAAGACCCGGTTCAGGTGCGGAGCGGAATGCTCCACCAGCATGCGGGCCAGATCCTTGGAAGGCTGGTTCTCGAACTGGGTGCGGTAGGCGAAAAAGGTGCGCTGGGACTGGCGCTCAATTGCGGCCATGACCCGCTTGTTCCCGTGTCCGATGTTGTTCACCACCGCACCGGAGGAACCGTCCAGATAACGTTTCCCGGTGGTGTCCCACATGTAGATGCCTTTGGCCTTGGCCACAGTGGGCTGCACCTTGCGCGGCTGATAAAAGAGGTATTTGTCCTGGTCCGGGTAGGCGACCATGTCCTGCGGATCCTGGGCGAAGAGATCCGGATAGTACTGGTAAAAGGCCTGCAGGACCTCCTGCGGGGTGCGTCCGCCTTTGCTTCTGAGGGGGATATGGTTGTTATACACGTAGCAGTGGGAAAGAAGCCTTTTTTCGATATCTTTTCCGGAGATAAAAGATTCCGGGGTGCCGTCCATGCTGGATGAGGGCAGGTCAGGCAAGGGCTGCGGGGAGCTGGAAGCCCGGGTGTAGTAGAAATGCTGCTTGATATCCAGTTCTTTGCAGGTTTGAGTGAATATGTTTCCTTCCGGATCCCGGCCGCCGAACACTTCCCGGTCACAGGTCAGAACCCGGCGCAGTCCAAAAGGGGCCTTCTGTTCCAGATTCTTCAGAAACTGTGCGGCCGACTCCGGGGATTCGTCATCCTTGGTCTCCAGATACAGCCAGGAGGTGGCCCGGTCCACGGCCAGAAAAAGATGCCTGCGGCAGTCGGACTCCTGCATCAGGGGCAAAGTGCGTTCATGAATGCGCATGAACCCGGGCAGGTAATGCTTGTGCTGCTTTACCACCCGGTTGTAGTCCTCCGGATCCGGGATCAAATCGGCCAGGCGGCATACCCCGTAGCGCCGGAGCAGCCGGTCCAGGGAGGAGCGGGAGCAGGAGGGGTTGATAAAGGTGCGGACCACGGTGAGCATATCGTCCAGGGACAGAAG
>CAZTKE010000085.1:3615-6373 GCA_964614055.1 uncultured Desulfovibrionales bacterium
CACGATTGCGGAAATCGTGGATCATATTCGGGTGATGGGCACTGAACTCCATGTCCATTGTATGGCACACTTGGCAGTTTTTCTCCGCGCCCATGGGCAGATTGTTTCCCTGATACTGCATGGGAGGGATGTTGTCCCGGTCCTTCCCGTATATATTCTTGGCCGGATAATTGGCATGGGTGGAGCCGTGGCAGGCTTCGCACATAATTCCCATGTATCCGGTGCGCAGGCGGAAGAGTTCGTCCGCGCTCTTGGTCCATTGGTTGAATGCGGTTACGTCCTTTGATTCCGGTTTGCGGAAGTCCTTGTGGCAGTTCAGGCAGTCCGGTTCGTTTAGCCAGGGCAGCCTGGGATTTATCATTTCCTTGCTTTTAACCGTGCGCGGCTCCAGGTGGCGCATGAGTTTTTCCACGTCCTTGCCCTTTTCTTTTTCGTGTTTAAGCAGGCTCAGGGCGTGATCCTCCAGGGTGCCGTGGCAGGAGACGCAGTCCAGTCCCACTCCGGAGTGCACTCCGCGCAGACATCCTGTCGGCCCTGCGGCCGAGGACGGATGGCATTTAAAGCAGGCCTCGGTGCCCCGATCGGTCAGGTAGTTTGCGTGCCAGCCGTGGATGGCCGCCGGAAAATTGGGAATGCCCGGCTTTCCCTCGGCCCCCAGGACCGGGTCGGAGTGGCAGCTCTGGCAGAGCATGGGCTTCCCCGCCTTTGCTTTTTCAAGCAGATCGGTCTGATTTATGCGGTCGTGGACTTTTAAGATATTCGCGGAGGTCTCGTCCGAGAAACCGGCCACTTTGTCCACGCGCCAGTCCCCGCCGTGGCAGTTCTTGCAGCCCATCTCCGTGGAAGTAGGGGCCACGAACCGGGTCTTGGCCAGGACTTCCCCGCTTTCCTCGTCCACGGCCTCCACCGTGTACAGGGGATAGGGATTGAAGGAGCCGTTTTTTGGATAGGGCACGACCGGGACCAGGGAAGCCTCGAATGCTCCCAGGTCTTCGTTCAGCTCCATTTCACCGTCCGTGACCGGATTGCCGGAGACCCCGACATTCAGGGGCAGTTTTTTGCCCACAAGCGATTTGGAAAATTCCCAGAACCGGACTTCACCGGCCGGGTTCCGGAAACCTTTTTGCGCCTTGTAGCGCAGCTTTACCCCCTGGGTCACGATTTCCGGGAAGTCGCCCTTGCGTACGAGCTGGGCGAACAGATCGTTGGCCGGAGGCAAAAGAATCCAGTACGGGTCGCTGTCCGAGATGCAGTGCATGCCCAGATTGTTCCAGGCCAAAAGCACGTATTCGTCGTCTTGTTCATGGGCCGGGATTTCATGGTCGAGTTTTTTCGGTTCGTAGACGTTTTCTTGTTTTTCATAGCCGTTTAGCTCGCGCACGATATACGCGGCCAGGGCCTCGCGCTCCGTGCGCGTGCCCAGGAATGGAGGCATGTAATTGTTGATTTTGCCCATGCCGTTCAGCATGGAGTCCATGCCGTAAACGGTCTTGAAATCTTCGGTCAGGGGCAGGATATCGTTCATGGGTCCGCCTATGGAATGGCAGCTGGAGCACTGCAGCTGAAATATCTCTTCCCCGGCGCTTATTCGGTTCTCCGGGGTGATTTCTTTGTGCTCCGTCCATTTGGCGGTTTTAAGGATGCCCCGGCTGTTTATTTCCCGCGTCTGGGAGACGAGGATGGAATTGGAGTACATGTAGCCGTGTATCAGATAGGGCCGGCGCCCGCCCTCGCGCAGGAATTCAAACGATCCCATGTACATGAGCCCCAGGATCAAAAGTATCACTGTGGCCGTTCGCTGCAGCCCCTTGGGCAGGCGGATGCTCATGGCCAGCACGGCCAGAAACAAAACAGGAGAGAGATAGATGAACCAGTCCATATAGGTGCGCATTTCCGGGGAGACCTTGAGGATTATTTCCCTGGTCTCCGGGGGCACCGCCTGCAGGTACCAGTAGCCGGAGGCGAGCATTAGGATGAAGGGCAGGGGCATCCATTTGACCGCGTAGCGCATCATGGTCTGCCGGGTCTTGTCATCCTTCAGAAAGGAGGATGTGACCAGGGCGAATATGGAGGCGAAGACAAAGGAGATAAAGGTACGGAAAAACACGGAGGGCCAGAACGTGGGATTGAAAAATCCGCTCCAGAAATCGCGGTTTTCCAGCCACGCCCCCGGGGTAAGCATGAAATCGATTATCCCGGTTATAATGAAAAGAGACATCCAGGCGCAGATGAAATAGATCCAGCCGATGGTCAGGTGCTTTTGTCTCTGCATCTTGCCAAAGGTGTAGAAGTAGATGAAAAGGGCCACTATTTCTCCGACAAAAAACACCCATTCCGTGGCCCATCCGAAGACGAAATTATGGATCAGGACCGATGTGGCCCCGGGAGACAGAAGGGAGATGGTGAACCATATTCCCACTCCGGTGAGCCCGCCGAAGACCATGGTCAAAAGCAGGAAAAATTTGGTGTGCCTTTCAGTGTAATCCAGTATGGCCTGGGAATTTTCCCGGTATCCCTTTTTTTCGCACAGGATCAGAAACAGCCCCCCACCGACCGCGAAGTGGGCCACATACACATGAACAACCGCCACCAGGGCGATCCAGAAGCCGCCCCCAAGGGTAGTGAGTTCCCATATCGGATAATTCATTTAGCCCTCCTTTCCGGTTTTGGCGGCCAGATTCAGCATGTAGGCCACGAGCCCCAGCCCGAGGACAAGTGCGATAAAGAAAACGACCATTGGAGAGTACTGCGGAATCAG
>CAZTKE010000086.1:0-6264 GCA_964614055.1 uncultured Desulfovibrionales bacterium
GCGCAGGCGTTCCTGCATTTCCTGAATTTCTTTTTCTACATCCACCATATCACCTAAATCCGGTTTACTGCATGTCGTTAAACATTAACGGACAGCTTGGCTATAAACAGACAATGAACATCAGAACTCGAGCAGACTGTCTGTTCTGGATTTCAAAAAACCAATATTGGATTTAAGGGGCCGGTTATTCTCATCCCGGCCTTCCAGCTTTAAGTCGTTTAAAAAGGAATGTCCCCTGTTGCGGGCCTCATCCAGATTTTTCCCCCAGACTATGGCCAGGGCCAGATTGGGATCGAATTCAGTGGGTATCTCATAAACCCGCTCCGAGGGCACCTGGGTATACACTTTGAGCCAGGGCTGCTCCATCCAGGAAAACTTCTCGATCTTGCCCACCCAGGGGGCAAAACGATCCTCCGGATCCTCGGCTATTATCCGGTATTCTATACCCACACCGTTGAAACGCACATCTTTTTGCGAATAGCCGAGTTTCTGCCCCAGTCCCAGACGGATCTGTTCCCGGATCAGATCCACCTCGCGGTCGTGCACGCTGGAAATGGCGGCCGAGACCCCGTTTTCCACCTGGATACGGGTATTTACTTCCATGAGAAAGGGCTGGCCGGTGGGACTGACGATCCATTCCCAGGTGCCCACATTGTCATAACCGGCCTCCCGGGCCATGCGCAGGGAATATTCCGTGATGTCCGCAAGGACCTTGTCCGAATGAAAGGCGTAGTTGATCTCCCGGGATCTGAATCCCGGAGCGACCTCTATCCTCTTTTGATGGCCCAGACTCTGCACCGAACAATTCCTGGTCCCGAAATGAACCTGATTGCCGGATCGGTCGGCCACTATCTGCACTTCCAGGTGGTTGAAATCGAATATCCTCTGCTCGATAAGCACGCTCTCGTCCCGGAACTGGCGGCGGGCATAGTTCTTCACCCGGCGCAACACGGTTCTAAAGCGGTCCAGATCGGTCACTTCCTCGATGCCCATCCCTCCGCCCCCGGCCGAGGCCTTGACCAGTATAACCGGATTCTCCACCCCCTGTTCCACCTGAAACGAATACAGGGAATGGGCCAACTGTTCCGCCTCCAGGTCGTCGACTATAGGTCGGTCCGACCCGGGAACAGTGGGCACATCCAGACTTCTGGCCAGCCTTTTGGTATTGATCTTGTCTCCGAGATCGCGGATAAGCTCCCAGGAAGGACCAATAAAAATCAGGCGGCGGGAGCGCTCCTGAACCCGGCGGGCAAACCGGAAATCCTCGGCAAAAAAGCCGTACCCGGGATGGATGGCCGTGGCCTTGGAGGCATCGGCCACTGAAAACATCTCGTTGGCATCCTGATAGGAGCTGATCCGATACAAGGCATGTTCCCCGCCCCATTCCAGAGCTTTGGCGCAATGCAGCGAATCGCGGTCCTCGGCGGTATAAACGCAAACGAAATCCACATCCAGGGAACGGCAGGCCTGCATTATCCTAAGGGCGATCTCACCCCGATTGGCGATGAGCACTTTATGTTTCTGTCGACTCATTATCCTGCTGACTCATTTTTTTCTTCAGTTCAATCATCTTTTTCTGGGACTCCAGCACTATCTTATCCAGCCGGGCTTCCTGCCTCAGGCTGAGCCCGCTGAATTCAAGGGCCATACCATTGTCCATGAATCTTATAATCTCCGCCTGCAAGTCCTGCAAAAGAAGTCTGTCCTTTAGATACAGGGACAACTTCACCAGCTGCCCCATTTTCAGGCCGGCACCAGCTTCCTGCAGGGAAAGGGCTATTCCGGCACTGCTGATATCCAGAACCGAGAAACGTTCCTCAAAGCCCTTAAGCTCCGCATACAGACCCGGGATCCTCACCCGATAGGCCCGACGGGCATTATCGAATTTATATTCAATGGAAAAATCGTGCAAGAAATCCATCAGCCCTCCCCGATCATTTTTTCCAGCACTATTTCCACCCGGCGGTTGCGGGACCTGTTCTCCGGAGTCGTATTGGGCACCAGAGGCCTCATATCCGCAAATCCGGTGGCTGTGAGTCTTTCCGGCTCCATGCCCATATCCAGAAAAAACCGGAGCACGTTTATGGCCCTAAGCGAGGAAATTTCCCAGTTATCCCTGAACCTGGATTGGGAAGACGGAGGTACATTGTCCGTGTACCCCTGAATATTGATTTGTTGATCCGAGTGGCGGATAAAGAAATCTTCCAGGTCGCGCAAGACCTTTTTTCCCTCCTCGGTCAGCTGCACTTTCCCGGAAGCAAACAAGACCTCGCCCGGAAGACGCAGGGTTATTTTTCCCGCGTCCAGACTGGCCCCGATAATCCCTTCCATCCCCTTTTGCGTGAAATAGGTCCGGACATCGGAAAAGACCTGTTTCTGGGCTTCCAGAACCCGTTCCATCTGCGCGGCCTGATCCAAAAGCGCCCCCTGGTTCGGGGTTCCCACCTTGAGTCCCTTGTGCTCCACGTCCTTACTGCCCAGGGCCCGGCTGACGGATATTATCGACTGCTGGAACTTGCCCTCGTTCAGGGAAGACATGGAAAAAAGGAGAACAAAAAAGACCAGAAGCAAAAGACAGATATCCGCGAAAATAGTTATCCAAGAACCGCTTTCGCTATCTTCATCCAGGAAATCTTCAGAGACAAGGTTTTGATCAAGATCGGTCATAGCTGCGTTCCTGCGGAGCCACGAAGGAAGAAAGCTTTTCGTAAACAAATCTGGGATTGTTGTTTTCCAGAATGGACCGGGCTCCCTGGAAAATTATCTCCAGATGCAGTACTTCCTGCTGGCTGCGGCTTCTAAGCTTCCCCGCAATGGGCAAAAAAATCAGGTTGGCCATGAGCGCGCCGTAGAAAGTGGTCAGAATGGCCACGGCCATGGCCGGCCCGATTGAGTTGGGATCCTCCAGACGGGTGAGCATCTGAACCAGGCCGATAAGCGTGCCTATCATCCCGAACCCGGGGGCAAAGGCCCCCATTTTCTTGAACACATCCTGAGCCACGGCATGGCGCTTGCGCATGGCGCTTATCTCAAAGCGCAGGGTCTCGGTGATCATCACCGGGTCCGCGTTGTCCGCGATCAATTGGCAGGCTTTCTTGAGTACGTTGTTCTCGGTCTTGATATGCTCCAGGGCCAGCAGGCCGTCGCGTCGGCTTATCTCCGCCACCCGGACCATGGTGTTCACAATCTCGTTGGGAGAGACCTTGCGGCTGCCGAAGATACGGAAGGCGGCCCGAAAGGCCTTGAATATGTCATCCACGGGAAAATTGATGCTCGTGGCGGCAAAAGTCCCACCGATCACGATCATGAGACCGGGGATATTCAAAAAGATATCCACGGCCCCGCCCAAGAAAATGGCCCCGATTACCAGGGAAAAGCCGGCAATGAACCCGAAAAATGTTGCAATATCCATAATTTCAAACTAGTTTGGGAATTCGCGGAAGCAAAAACGGAACGACCCAGCCTTTTTAAATGCGGACCAAAAATCGGTATCCATAATGCCCAAAGCTCATCACGGAAACAAAAGGCATTAAATCCATGATCATGCAAAATCAAAAAAAAGTCCAGAGCGCATTTGAATACATACGGGAAAAGGCCCCTTTCAAGCCGGAAACCGCGGTCATTCTGGGCAGCGGACTTGGGGGCGCGGCCGGCCGAAGCAGTACCAGCCTGAGCCTACCCTATTCAGATATACCGTATTTTCCAAAATCAACAGTCAAAGGGCACGAAAGCTTCTTGCATTTCGTGGACAGCGGGTCAAGCAGATTGGCCCTGTTCTCCGGAAGATGCCATCTATACGAGGGATACTCCCCGGAGGAAATCGTCCTTCCGCTCCGGGCAATCCGTCTTTTGGGCGCGGAAACTCTGATAATAACCAATGCCGCGGGCGCGCTCAATCCGCTTTTTGACGTTCCCTCGCTCATGCTTATAACCGACCATATAAATTTTACCGGTCACAGCCCGCTTACCGGCCCCAACCGGGAGGACTGGGGGCCGAGGTTTCCGGACATGAGCCGGGTATACTCCGGGAAATTCATTCAAAAGGCCGCGGACTGCGCCCTTGAACTAGGAATCCGGCTGCACAAGGGAGTGTACATGGGCATCACTGGACCCAGCCTGGAGACCCCGGCCGAAACCCGGGCCTTCCGCCGCCTGGGCGCGGATGCAATCGGAATGAGCACCGTCCTGGAAAATATAGCCGCCAAACACATGGGCATGAAAATCCTGGGAATATCCTGTCTGACCAACAAGAACCTTCCGGACTGCATGCAAGAGACGTCGCACGAGGAAATCCTGGACCAGGCCCAAAAAGCGGATGCGGAACTGAAAAGGCTCCTCGAACAGATCATTTCCCGTCCGGACACAAGGGACACGGAAAATGAGCCGAATTGACCCCCGGGAACTTTTGGGCGAGCTTAAATACAATATACGCCGCCGGGACATAATAAAAGCGGATATTGTCCTTTCCTATCTGGAAAAGATGGACAAGGACACCGTGAGCCAAGCCTTCAGCCTGCTCCAATCCTCGGACGGGGATTTTTTCTTTCAGCTCATAACCCGCCTGGAAAAAAGCAACCCCGATTTTTTGTCCGCCCAGCCGGAAATGGAAAAGATTCTCATTGCCAGGGCCTTAAAAGAGCCTGATCTGCTTGCCCGGCATATCAAAAGCCAGAACGGACCGAGCCCGGTTTTGATTAAAACCGCGGGTAAGGCGGATTTGCCCCAAACTGTCCCCACATTAACTCAAATCCTGGATGCTGATCCGGATCCGGAAACAGTCCGGGAAATATTAAAAGCAATGCGCGGACTTGCCGAGCCGGGAACAGCCAACAGCATAAGCCGCTACCTGTACACTGCGGACAACCGGACCGTGACCGAGGCGATCAAGGCCCTGGCAGAGATCGGAACCCCCACGGCCATGAAAAGGCTGGCCGAGTCCCTGGGCAACAACAATCAGACCGACCTGTTGATCCTGGATCTTTTTTCCCGCGTTCAGGACAATATCGCCCTGGATAAACTGAACGAGACCCTTAGCTCCCACCATGCCCATCTGCGCAATTACGCCAAGACCAAACTCGCGGCCATAGGGGAGAAAGCGGTCCCATTCCTGGCCCAAAATCTCTTGTACGAAGATCCGGACCTGCGCATCCACTCCTTGAATCTTTTGGGGGAAATCGGGGACTCCAGCGCCTATCCGGCCATCCGCAAGCTTTTAAACGAACACCCGGCGGATTCAAATGTCCGCTTCGCCGCATATGAGGCCCTGGGAACGATCTCCGCCCAATCCGGGGCGCACATTTTGGGCAACGGGCTCACCGATCCGGAAGAACAGGTCCGGGTGGCCGCGGCCGGAGCCATTGAACGCAGCTTAAGCCACCTATTGATTGCCGGGATAAACAATATGCTGCAGACCGGCCCCGAGGAAAGAAGGAATATCTGCACCGCGATAATAAACGCCCGGGCCGTGAACACCTTTCTCGCCTTGTTCAAGACGGAGGACTTCAGGAAAGAAACGACCCAATTCTTGAAAAAACACGCCCCGGACGACCTGCGCAATCTGTTTGCGGCAAAGCTGGAAAAAAACGGCTACCAGGAGGAGGCTGAAGAGATAGGCAAGGCCGACCATCCCCGGTCCGCCCGGAGTCGGGCCCTGGCTGTGGATGATTCTCGGATGATTTTAAACATCTATAAAACCACCCTGTTTAACCTGGGATACGATCCGGTTCTTTTCAGCCGCCCGGACAAGGCCCTTGAATGGCTTAAAGATAACAAACCGCGGGTCATGTTCACCGACCTGAACATGCCGGAGATGACCGGAGTGGAACTCATCCGAAAAACAAGAGAACTTTATTCCTCCTCCAGACTGCCCATAGTCATGATCACCACCCAAAACGAGGTCCAGGACAACCGGGATGCGATTCAGGCCGGAGCGGACTCTATCGGGCGCAAACCGTTTACCTCCGAGTCCCTGCAGGACATTCTGGACGACTTGAAAAAAAGCACGGAGGAGTAAACGCATGCATACGGAGAATTTGCAATGCGCATAGGAATCCTGCAGCTCAATCCCAAGATAAACGACCTTAAAAGCAATACGGAAAAGATTATCTCCGCAGCCCGAAAGGCCCGGGAAATGGGCGCGGAGGTGTGTATTACCCCGGAGATGGCCCTTCTGGGTTATCCGCCCAAAGATTTTCTTTTGTACTCCTCGATCATAGACAGCTGCCTGGACCGTGCCCGGCACATCGCCCGGCAAACGAAAGATAT